>MPNG01000003.1 GCA_002238905.1 Alphaproteobacteria bacterium bin98
TTCACCACCATTCGAACGCGGAAATAAACGCAAATGCTCGAAAAAAGAAATATTCAAATTATCTACTTGAATAAAACCCCTATCTTTTAACAAAGATAAATTATGATTCCCTCCGGATTGCGTATACCGCACACCAGACGATTGCTGCACAGAGAGTCCCATAAGCGCTGTGGCACTCAAGAGCACCAAGATTATTATTGCCTTATTCATTGCTCAACCTTATTGATCCATCTCACTTAATTCACAACCCTTAACGTTCCTTCACCAAAACCACCGAAGGCTCTGCACTTCGTGCTTTACGCTGAGATTCTTCTGCACGCCGCGATTCTTCTATCAAACTAGAAAGCTCTTCGCTCACCTCTGGCCCACCACCACTTTCCAATTCATCCAAATATACAGTGTTGGTTTTGCTCTCTATATCAATACCTGAAGGAATTGTTTCTTTTTTCTCGACAACACGTTTAACGCTTTCTATCTCTTCCAACTCATCTTTTTCCTCTTCGACCACCTCCTCTTCTACTGCTTCCTCTTCAACCACCTCCTCTTCTACTTCTTCTACTTCTTCTACTTCATCTAAAAGCATTACCTCGTCATCCTTTTCGACCTGCACTTCTTCTTCACTCTCTTCTAAAATCAAACTTGGCTCAAGCTCATTTATCTCTATATTAGGTGAATCTTCTTCCACACTGGGGTTAGGAGGCGCATCAGCTGGTACAGCATTGTCGCTTGCGTTTAAACCCAAAAGTTGCGCTGGATCGTTAGCGGAGTAAAAAACATTACGGTCATAAGCAGCCACATCCGCTTCAATACCGCCTTGATTGTAGCCGTTATTGTCAGCCGAAACTCCTTCTTCATCAGTGAAATCACTCTGAAAAATAGGGGCTGAGTCAGAAACTTGGGTAGCTTGCTGCACCACAGAGCTCGGCACGCCGTCAAGAAACAGAACTCTTGTGTCCCACTCGCCTCCTGTTATTGCAGTAACACGAGTATTCAGAACCATATCTGGGGAAGCAATTATAGGTACAAATAAATGATCTGTTGCATTATCCGTTAAAATGGCGCCATTAGACATATGCAGCTGAGGAGTTACCATCAAGAGTACTTGCGGAGAGTCCAGGTCTGGATTAGCCATAAACCGCAAATATTTGTTAGACAAATTCAATGCCCCAAACGCAATGACGCCCAAATGCCCCTCTGATCCCACCTGCATGGTCAGAAGAGAATCTGTTTTGGAAAAATCTACATTGCTTTTAGAAACCTCAGTCGCATATGCAGCCAGTCTGGATGGCGCCAAGAGAAAAACGGCTTGAGTGAGTTTTGTCACAACACCACCCCCCCCAAAGTGGAAAGTCATGACCACAGCTGGGGCACAAGCCCCAGCCAACCTACTAACAACTTGCGGACACTGTCACGATAAATTGATCATCAGCCTTAATGGCATCAAAGAGTGTAGGCTTACGCATGTGGCCACATGGGTGAGCGTATTCAAGCTTCACAGACACTGAGCGCGCAATACTCATGTCAACACCCAGACCCCAAGAGTACAAGTCCGTGTAGTTGTACGAACCATTCACCTTCTTATCAGAGAAAGCTGCACCGTAGTGGAAGAATGTGTAAGGAGCAAAGACAAATCCTGAAGACGCAGGGAACACCTTAGACAAGGCAGTACGAGCAGAGAAACCACTTGCACCAGCAAGAGTGCCCATTGGATATGCATATGTTGTACGCATATCACCTACAGGACGGAAGAAATCTATTCCTTGACGAGGGTCCAATGAGTACTGACCACCCAACAATAGGGAAAGTCCAACATTCTTAGGCAACGACGCGTACAACGTGTAAAGACTGTAGATGCTACGTGCCATACCTACCGCAGATTCAAAAAGCTTCTCTTTCTTACCATCTACGTACTGGTAAAGAATATCTCCCTTATCTCTTCTTGGCTGCCAAGATCCACTCAACAAGAGTACGTGGGACACAGACCCTGTCACAAACTTCGCACGTAATTTCAAACGCACCCAGCTATAGTCCAACGAACTTTCTGTGATTGGCTTTTTACGCTTAGCAATTGCTATAGAAGGATCATAAACCTCCTGAATGCTTCCAAAGCGGTAATAACTCAACTCAGCAGTGATGTCCTTATGCGCATTCAAAAGAAGATTGTGCGCAAGACCCAACTTACAACGACCTCTTCTATATACAGTGCCGGAAGGACGATCAATTTTCTTCTTGTTTTCAAACTTAGATTGTTCACTCGCTGATCCACTCCAGCCAGCTGTCAAACTAAATCCGTTATGACCCAAAGGCAAAGTCAATGATGTTGAGAGAGCCTTAAGCTCGCGGTGCGGATATGCCGCCTGTCCATCAATTTCAAAATGCTCATTAAGACCAATAATATTGTCAAAGCTCAAGGAGCCCGCCATGAAGTATGGCCCTACTTCATTCTTAATAAGCGTATTACCAGCGGTCATAGCAAGGTGCACCTTATCTTCCTGAACAACAATCTGCATTTCTAGGTATGTTGGCTTATCTTTCATAGGCTTAACGATCGCAACCACTTTATATCCTGCCAGCTTTTGCATAAGCTTCAATATACGTTCATACTCCGCTCGCGTTCGCGCTTTGTGCAACTTGGCAATATATGGCGCCAAGTTACGACGCACAGGAGCATCAGCAGAAAGCACAATTCTTCCGACGTTTGTTTCACGAATATAGAAATCTACGTCTCCATCCCTCACTTCCTGTGTTGGCAAAAGAACACGGTGGAACAAAAGTCCCGAATCTGAGCAGAACTGATAAATCGCTCTTTTCAATTCATTAAGCTCCTGGAATCCTACCTCACGACCCACATAGGCTTTAGCAATATTTTGAAGCTGCACATTCGATATAAAACTGTTGCCATGGAAAACAATTTTCTTCAATTGAAATTTGCCATTAAATTTCTTCAGTTTATCTGGCGAAACTCTATAATCGCTCTCACCATACCCAAACAACCCGCTTTCTGCATCTTGATTTTCAGAGCGGCGATCAAGGTTTTCTGCGTCCACCTTACGCGCGAACAACTCTTTCCCAAACCCAACATTAGACGCAACACCTGCACCCGCAGCACCAGATCCCGCCAACACTAAAGACGGCAACACCATACATACAAATAACAAATGAGAATAAGGAATACTCTTAAATTTTGGCATCAATCCCCCCCGGATACCACATACATCTTTCGGCGCACAGCACCCATCACTGTTATCTTAGCGCTGATGTCGCAAAAAGGTCAATACTCATATATCCAAAACAAGACATAGAGACACCCCTTAGTGCTTCAAAAGGGCATAATCATGTGGCGATAGCGCAACACAGCACTAAGATACAAAAACTTCAGATGCCACAACAACTATTGCCCATATAAAAGCAATAATTTTCCACGAAATACACTGGAAAGTGGACCCACAAAGCGTTGTTTGTATATTTTTTACAAGAAATAGCGGCAAAAATACAGCAATAACCGTATTAATTGCTCCCGCCACAGAAAGCAGCTCTACAAATGCAGCACGAGAAAAGAAGGTGAGCCACCACGCGGGAATCACCACCAAAGCACACCCAACAATGCGCGCAAAACGTTTTATCCCGCAAAGCTTTTGCACATGAATGGACACTGCGTCCACAAGACCGACCCCAACCCCCACAAAAGAAGTCAATACTGAGAAGAAGGCCAGGACTTTCACCATATGCTCAAAGGCGCCACCCCCCAAAAGACTTGATAGAGAATGCATAACAGCCGCGACACTCACCTGCCCTTCGACACAAATTGCTTTTGTGATTGCAGGGTCTTTCCACAACATTCCAAGCGCTGCAGTCACCCACAATCCATAAACGCACAAAGGGATCACGTTGCCATAGAAAAGAACACGGCGAATTTCTTTCACATTCAGACGGCAATAGTCTACGATGGGAGCAATCACTATTTGGCAACCAAAAGATGTAAAGATAGCCGGCAAAATAGAAAGTGCACGACCAGGGTTTTCAGGAAACGACCTTCTAATATTGAAAACATCTCCGCAATACAAAAGCGCAGCCCCAAAAATCATAAAAGTGAGCAGCGCCACAAACAGAAGAGGTTTGTTCACACGAGTAATGACAGCCACGGGTAGCGATAAAAGAGTAAATGAAAAAACCAAAATCCACAAAGGATCAATATGACCAGCGTATTGCTCAAAGATATCCAACAAAGCAGCGCTGTACGCTGCGAGAAGCGAGTACCCCAAACACACAAAAGCCAACGCACCGATAGCGGCCGCATAGCGCCCACCAAATTTTCGGCATGCATCAATAAACGTGTGTTTTGCACCAGCCTCTACATGCACCTCAGCCATACACAAGCACAAACAATACACCACCCACGATGACATTAAAAATAAAGAAAGGGCCACTAACACCCCCACGCTAGCAACAAGCTGCGGCAAAGCCAGTACACCAGCTCCAATAGAGGTTCCGGCCACTAAAAAAATGGCCGACACTCTTTGCCAGAACGAAAGCGCTAGCATAGCACGCCAATCTTTGTTAAAAGAATAGTCAAACCAAAAATAACGCTGATCGCCTGCAACGCTTTATTATCCACAATAGTGTAGTAAGCTTTTACATTTTTTTCTTTTCTCTGCTGATGCAAAAGATAAATAGGCAAGAACAAAGCGATAACGGTTAAGACACAGCCCGCAAAGCCCAGGAACCCTATAAACAATCCTGGGTAATAAGTAGACATCAACCAAGAGGGAACAACTGTTATAAGCACTGATCGCACACAAGCCCTTTGTGGACTCTTCTTATCACCACTAGATTGCAAAGCCTTACTCCAATCAGTCGCAAGACCAACGCCAACACCAATAATTGATGTTAATATGGCAAGCAAACTTAAAGCCCAGAACACAGCACCAGAACTAACGCCACGCAAAAGTGCCGCACCCATACTTCCGCTATTATCCAACGCTTGAGCAAGAGAGGTCATCATATCCGAAAGTTGCACAGCATTTTTAAGCATTTTTTTGTAAAACACCGCATCACTTTCCGCAATTACAAGAAGCACACCCGCTGTCCAGAAGAAGTAGAGCAGCAAAGGAATTAATGTGCCCCAGAAAAAAGCTTTACGCAATACAACTTTATCTCCCTTACAGCAATCACTCAAAGTGTGGAATATTACCTGAAAACCAAAGGATGTAAAAAGCACTGCAAAAACAGAGAAGCTCCCCAAAGAAGCGGATAATGCCGCTGTATTCAAAATTTTTGTAGGAAAAACGGCCACTATCGATAGCAGCAAAATCACACAAACCATGATAAACAGAAGTTGATTAAACTTTGCAATCACATGAACATTCGTCAACAAAAGGGCGCCAATCACTAGAGCCGAAATGTGCTTCATAACACTACTCTCTATATGCAATCCGCACGTCTGAACAATCACAGCACCAACATCAGCGCATCCACATAGGTAGGCCGCAAACAGAGCGTAGCAAAGCATTTTCACACTTGCGCTACCAATCACCTGAGCCGCCGTCCCTGAAAATCTTTTTCCAAGAGCTCCGAGCGCATGCCCTGATCCCGCCTGCAGATTTAACTCCAGAGAAACAAGGGCTGTAAAATATGCAACCCCCCAAGTAAGGAGCATAAAAAACACTGTGCCAAACACACCAACTTGCGCAAAGACAATTGGTAACGCTAACACGCCAGCACCAATTGAGGTGCCCGCCACTAACGATATGGCTGCAAATGTTTTCATATAAATTCCCTTAATCTTTGATGGTTAAAGCAATTTAGTATAGCACATCAGCGAGATATAATCCATCTGATGGCGCCACTCCTGTGCGCGAATCAGCGCTACACAATCTGAATTTTTCTAAAAAATCGGCTGCCGTATCCCTGCCATCTCCCACTCTTATAAGCGCATACATCATATTGCGCACCTGGTGATAAAGGAAGGCGTTTGCTGTGAAAAAAAATGTTAAAAGATCGCCATCTTTCTGCACATCTGTATGAAACATCGTCCTCACACTTACAGGCGAAGAGCATCCACGGCTTTGAAAGGTTTTAAAGTCATGCTCACCTTGTAAGCAATGAATTGCTTCACGCATAACATCAACCTTGAGGGTATGCGCAACATGCCACGCGTAGTTTTTTTCTATTGCTAGTGGGCAAGAGCGGTTAATCACACGATACATATAAGTCCGTTTTTTGGCAGAGTATCGCGCATGAAATGTATCCGGAACTTCTTCGGCAGCCAGAATCACAATGCGTTTAGATCGCAGCTTTTGTCCCAATCCATACAGAAGGGCTTTTTGATTTGTAGCTTCTGGCACATCAACGTGCGCCACTTGCTTCAGCGCATGCACGCCAGCATCTGTGCGGCCAGAACCCACAATTTTTAAAGGTGTCTGGCATATCTGAGACAACGCAGCTTCAATAGCGCCCTGCACTGTCAAAGTGTACGCTTGTGGCTGGCGTTGCCAGCCACTAAAAAACGTCCCATCGTATTCAACAACCAGCTTATAGCGCAAAGACATCTAAAATGTCCAAAACCAGCCTAACCGTTATAGCGTTAGCAAAAGAAGCCAAGAATCCGATCAAGAGCGCCTTTGTCACCAAACCAGGAATTTGTTTCTTTACCTTTGGAACAAAAGCATTCCACGCAGCGACCACGATACCCACACTGGCAATGTTCGCGAAGCCACACACTGCGTAAAGAAGAACAACTCTATCTCTCATCGTAAAATGTGTTAAGTTAACAAGCTCATTGAAGGCAAAAATTTCGTTAAAGATACACTTGAATCCCAGCACCTTTCCAGCGTCCATAGCGTTCTCCCAAGAAAAGCCAAGAAGACAAGCCAAAGGTGCAAAAATCAATCCTGCTACACGCTCCAAACTCCAACCCGGGAAAACATTGCCTATAATAGCATTTAACAAAAACATGAAAGCAATAAAGACAATCAGAGAAAGGCTTATGCCCACCACAATATCTTTAGCTTGGTACATACCTGAGCTAATAGCTTCCATAGCACTGCTGGTTGGCACTTTTATGACAACATCTTTATCATCTCTTTCCTCAGAAGAGGCGGGAATAACAATACGCGCAAAAGACAAAGAAATTGGCACAGCCATCACAGTAGAGGTAATTAAGTGCATCATAACGTTAGGAATAAAAGGCTCTAATATTACCATGTAAAGTCCCATCACCACAACAGAAGTGGTTGCCATACCCATAGACATAATGGCGCACATCTCGCTACGCGTCATATGCGACAAGTAAGGGCGAATAACCAACGGCGCATCGGTTTGACCCAAAAACATTTTTGCTCCCGAGCAAAGCGCCAAAGCTCCACGAAGCCCCAAAGTCTTTTGAAAGATCTTGGCAAAAACGCTCACAATTTTTTGCAAAATACCATAATGAAAAAAAAGCGCCGAAAGGGCGCCGATAACAAATACTGTGGGTAAAGCTTGGAAGAAAAATATAAATGTATTTCCCTTCACTTCAAAAGGCATGGCACCTCCACCCAAATATCCAAACACAAATTGTGCGCCTTGGAGGGAAGCATTTTGAACCAGCATTACACCCCTGCCTATCAGAGCGAATGCCGATCGCAGTGAGTCCAAACTCAAACAAAACCCTGCAAAAGCCATCTGCAGGGCAAGCCCGCTGATAATGTTACGTACTGACAAGCCTGCTCTGTTTTCTGAAACCAAGAACAAAACTCCATATATGACTAACAAGCCAAGAAAAAATATATCTATCTGCATATCTAACTAAATAGTTAACATCACACAAGCGCCACGTCAAACTTCAAGCTCGATACTGGCCATGACGTGGTTTTCATTATACTATGCTTTATGGGTGAAATTCTTTTATTTACTATCTTTGCGACAGCCACGCTCTGTGTAGCAAGTGCCATATATTACAGGGCACGAACGCTCACATGGCGCAAAGATTTGGCCTCCTTACAGGCTAGGATACAAGAAGAAACCGCACGATCAGAAGAGCTTACAGCTTCCTTGCACAAAGCAATAAGTGATCGTGACCTAGCACAAACAATTCACAAAAAAGATTTAGAATTTTGGGAAAAAGAAAAAGCGCTTTATGAGGACACAGAGAAGCGGCTCACCGCCTCCTTTGAAAGCATGACGCACAAAATGCTGCGCTCCAGTGAGCGGGCTCTTTTAGAACAAACATCTAAATCTCTTGAAAATTTTAGCAAAAATATGACAGGCACTCTTTCAGGACGTGCCTCCTCCTTTGAAAAGCTAGAAACTTCTCTCAAAGAAGGCATCACACTTATGAACAATCGCGTCATCGCACTTACCAAAGAACATTCTTTGCTCGAAGGTGTCATCAAAGATCAAAACGCCATTCTAACATCCACCAAACAAACGCTCATGTCGCAAACAGAAAAGCTGCTTTACGCGCTCAAAACGCCTCAGGTCCGAGGACAATGGGGCGAGGTGCAGCTTCGACGTATTGTGGAGCTTGCTGGCATGGAAGCATACTGCGACTTCAGCTCACAGCAAACCATCATCGACACAAACGAGGAAACTATTTTGCGCCCAGACCTTATTATCAATTTGCCCCATAAGCGCCATATTGTGATTGATGCCAAAGTCCCTTTAACTTATTATCTAGAAGGCATAGAAGAGCCTTCTTCTGCCGAAAGGGCTAAAAAAATGAGCCAACACGCCAAACATGTTTGGGGCCACGTCAATCATCTCAGCAGCAAAAAATACTGGAAGCACTTCAACTCTCCTGAATTCGTTGTCCTCTTTTTACCAGGAGATCCCTTCTTAAGTGCCGCAATGGAACAAGACCCATCATTACTCGAAAGAGCCAGCAACGCCTCAGTAATCCTCGCCACGCCTTCAACGTTAATTGCTCTTCTTAAAACCATTCACTACGGGTGGAAGAATATCCATATCACCGAAAACGTGCGTCACATTTTGGATATTAGCGCAACATTGTTACAGCGCACAGATGCTTTTGCACAGCATTTTCAAAAGATTGGAAAATCTTTAGAGGCCACAAACTCTCACTTCAACAAAGCAGTAAGCTCTTTTGAAACACGCCTGCTGCCTAGTGCCAAAAAATTACAAAAACTGGGCATATCCATTAACCCAACAACCTCTGAAATACCACAAATTATCACAAAGCCAAGATTCTCTGATGACTCAGAAGTTTAAACTTTCCTCTCCTTTCACGCCACAAGGCGATCAGCCAAAAGCCATCAAAAGCATTGTGGATTATCTCGACAATGGCGAAAAAAATGTTTTGCTTGAAGGCGTTACAGGGTCTGGCAAAACCTTTACCATGGCAAACGTCATTCAGCAGCGGAACACCCCAACACTGGTGCTAGCGCCCAACAAAATTCTTGCAGCGCAACTCTATCAAGAAATGATGCTCTTCTTTCCAGATAACGCTGTAGAGTATTTTGTCTCTTACTATGACTATTATCAACCAGAAGCCTTTTTAGCTAGAAAAAACCTTTATATTGCAAAAGAATCTTCCATCAACAGCCATATTGATCGCTTACGCCATAACGCCACACGATCCTTACTGGAACGAAACGACACCATCATCATCGCTAGCGTGTCATGTATATACGGAATTGGGTCCAAAGATGAATATCATGCGCTCAAATTGCGCTTATCCATTGGTGAAAAAATCACACAAAAAGAATGCACGACTCGCCTTATCGCCATGTCTTATAGGCGCAACGCTTTCACCTTTGACCGTGGCACCTTTCGCTTACGTGGAAGACATATAGAAATCTTTCCTGCCCACCTAGAAGAAGAGGCATGGCGCATCACTCTTGCAGGAAACGCTGTGCAAGGCATTGCAACGTTTGATCCTATCTCTGGAGAAACGCGCACTGCGCTCTCTCACTTCCTTTTGTACCCAAACACTCACTACGCCTCCACCCGCAAAACGTTAGAAAACGCTGCAAAGTGTATGGAAAAAGATATGGTGAAGGAAACGTCTGACTTCATGCGCAATAGCCAGTTTGAGGTAGCAAACAGACTGCGTGAGCGCACGCTCCTTGATATAGAAATGCTTAAAAACACAGGTTCGTGCGAAGGTGTAGAAAATTATTCTCGTTATTTCACACAACGTAACATTGGCGAACCACCGCCAACTCTTTTAGAGTATTTTCCCCAAAACGCCCTTCTCATTGTCGACGAAAGCCATATGGCTATTCCTCAATTAAAAGGTATGTTTTTAGGTGATCGGGCTCGCAAAAGATCATTGGTCGATTATGGATTTCGTTTAAAGGCATGTTTGGACAACAGGCCTCTTACATTTGATGAGTGGGATGCCTTACGCCCCCAAACACTCTTTGTTTCAGCCACACCGGGGGACTGGGAGAGCGCACGGTGCCCCGAGTCCATCAAACAAATTATTCGCCCCACCGGTTTGCTTGATCCCCCTTACATAGTGCGCGCCACAAAGCACAGTGTGGCAGACCTCATGCATGAATGTCTACTACGTAAGAAAAAAGGAGAGCGCGTTTTGGTCACAACGCTCACAAAAAAATCTGCAGAAATGCTAACGGAATTTTTAATCACAAACGATATTCCCAGCCGATATATGCACTCCGATGTAGATACCTTAGAGCGTACAGTCATCATTCAAGATTTGCGGCAAGGTGTTTTTGATGTACTTGTGGGTATTAACCTACTCAGAGAAGGGCTCGATATTCCAGAGTGCTCTTTGGTAGTCATTTTGGACGCGGACAAAGCTGGGTATTTGCGCTCCAAAACAGCCCTCATCCAAACTATGGGAAGAGCGGCGCGTCATGTGAATGGCTTGGCGATTTTATACGCTGATAAAATTCCATATCCTCTAAAAATGGCCTTACAAGAAGTCAAAAGCAGGCGCGCATTACAGATGAAGCACAACACTGAACACAACATTACCCCCATGTCGATTCAAAAAGAAGTCCATTCAAGCCTTTTGGATAAGGAGAAAGATCCCTTTGAAGAAATGCGATCACTTTCTTTTGCGCAGCTTGTGAATCTTATTAAATCGCTCGAAAAAGATATGCATACGTATGCTAAAAAAGAAGACTTTGAAAACGCACATACCATACAAACGCAAATCAAGCGTGCACAATCTTTGCTACTCAAACGTTAAGCAAGCTGGTATTTATAGAAGCTCTTTCTGGCGTCACAAACAAATCTTCACAAACTGGTTTCACTGTATCAACATCTGTGAGCGTCACCATGATTGGCGTCTTTTGCACAATCACCCACCCCATCAAAGCTCCACTTTCTTTGTGCGTTAAAATATGAATGGATTCATATCCTTCAACCACCCAACTTATCCATGCGTCATCATACTCCACAACGCTTGTAACCCGACGCGCCTTTGTAAAGTCGATATACTTAAAAAAAGGGAAATTATAATGTTTCCCCACCATTCGCGTTACAGAGCCAAAGGAGCGATTGACCACAAACGCTCCTTCTTCGTTGTGCACAATATCTAATGGAGTTTTGTTACCAAAAAAAGAAAGATGAACCTTGTGCGGCCTAACCCAAACAAAAAAGCCTTTTTGCTCGCTAGAGTCTATCATTTGTGTAAAGTAAGCAGACATTTTTTCCAAAGCGTTCACAGCTTGCACCCCTTTCTGCAATGCCGGATCACAAACTTTTGCGTCACTACTTACGCAAAACACGGCGGCGGCCAACATGATCAGCCTCTGTAATAATTCCATTTTCCTCGAGTTTTTCAATAATTGATGCAGCTTTATTGTAACCTATTTGCAGCTTACGCTGTAAAAAACTTGTTGATGCTTTTTGAGTCTGTATAACGATTTCTTGTGCCTGTTTATACAAATCATCTCCTTCAGAATTGTCACCAAAATCTTCGCTTTTTTGCTCAGAAAAAATAGGCTGAAGATTCATGGGACCACCATGCTTTTTCAGCCAACCAACCACACTGTGAATATCATTATCACTCAAAAATGGTCCGTGCACACGGCGCAATTTCCCACCGGATTCCATGTAAAGCATATCTCCTTTACCCATAAGCTGCTCTGCTCCTTGCTCACCAATAACAGTGCGGCTATCAATTTTAGAGGAAACCTGAAAAACCAATCGGCTTGGAAAATTAGCTTTAATAGTACCCGTAACAACATCCACTGACGGGCGCTGAGTTGCCATAATAACGTGAATACCTGCAGCACGGGCTTTTTGAGCCAAGCGCTGGATAGAAATTTCCACTTCTTTTCCAACACTGAGCATTAAGTCTGCCATTTCATCAACAATAGCCACTATATAAGGTAGCGCTTCGGCAGACATTGTTTGCTGTTCATAGAGGGGCTCACCGGATTCAGAATCATATCCTATTTGCATCTTGCGGGTTAAGGGCTCTCCAGATTTTTTGTGTTTTTCTGCCACTGCGTTAAACGATGCAAGGTTTCTCACTCCCACCTGCGCCATCATTTGATAGCGATCTTCCATTTCTTGCACCAACCATTTCAACGCACGTGATGCGTCTTTAGGGCGCGTCACCACACCTGTAAGAAGGTGTGGTATACCCTCATAGATAGAAAGTTCTAGCACTTTAGGATCGATCATGATGAAACGGCAATTACGAGCAGTAAATCTGTACAGCAAGGAAGTAATAATGACGTTAAGGCCTACAGATTTGCCGGATCCGGTTGTTCCGGCAACAAGCAGGTGCGGCATAGCCGCCAAATCCACCACAATAGGGTCTCCTGTAATACTGCGGCCTAGTACTATAGGAATGCTCATGTGATCTTGTTGAGCAAGAGCTTCTTCCAACAAAGGCTTAAACGTCACAAGAGTGCGCTTCTTATTAGATATCTCTATGCCGAGGGCGTTATGCCCTGCAAGAGAAGCAATGCGAACAGAGTGTGCACTCATAGCACGCGCCAGATCATCAGACAAACTCACAATCCGCGCTGTTTTAATGCCAGGCGCTGGCACAAACTCAAACAAGCTCACCACAGGCCCAGCACTTACTTTCACCACCTCACCTTTTACACCAAAATCTTCCATGCACTGTACAATTTTCGCCTCCATGTCGCGCAATTGCTCTGAGGTCATGTCACCACCCACAAAAGGGGGTGATTTTTCTAAAAGGGAGAGCGGTGGCAAGTCGCTACTGCCGTGCAGCCTTGTTAAAACCTTCACAGATTTGGGCCCAGCATGACTTGCCTGAGGACGCTCTGCCTCTGTTTCTATTGTGACCATTTTCTTCTGCCGCCTTACTTGAATAGGCTCTTCTCTGCACTCAACTGGCCGTTGCACTTGATGAGCCCGCCATTTCATCCATAAGCTCGCCAACCAACCTCCCACATAGTGCAGCGCAAAGAGATAGACCATTAGGCTCAAGGCCACAAATGTCAAGAGAGTTTGCGCCCACCAAGATAGGTGCATACCACAGAAAATATTTTCAATGAGCGTCGCTGTCATCACACCCAAACCACCGGACGGAAGCCCCCAACACATATTGGAAACACCAAGAATAATAGATAAAATCAAAGGAAAAAGCTTCATGCGCCAAGAAAATGTCGTTGGCTTATCGCGCAGCACTCCCACAGACCACGCTAGGAGAAAAATCGCGCTCGGCAAAGACATCCAACCCAGCCATTGAACCACCATATCGGCCCAAACGTTAAAAATATACCGCAAACTGTTGCCTGTTTGCATTACAGCTGTGGCTGTATTCCATGAAGGAGCCCAAGGGCTATAAGATACTATGCCCCACAATGTTACGGCGCTTAAAACCAGAAAAAATGTTCCGCCTAAAAACCGTATGATCGTATGCCGCCAATTCATAATTATGCCTTTTAGCTCTCATACCGGTTGAGAGATATCCCATACTAGCATATAATGCCATTGGATCAGCGTCACTGTTTTTGTGTAGGCTGTGGTGTTTAATCGCAAAAGGAGTTTAAATGAATACCGTCGACTTTTCATCTTTTTTACCGTTAATTCTTGTGTTTTGCGCGATGTACTTTTTTGTCATCCGTCCTCAATCCAAGAAAAACAAAGAGCATAAGGATATGCTTTCATCTTTACAGAAGAAAGACCGCGTTATTACAAGCGGAGGACTTCTGGGCCATGTACACTCTATAGGAGAAAAAGAAATCCAAGTTGAGCTCGCTCCAGGAACAGTAGTAACTGTTTTGCGTACAATGATTGCGCAAAAAGTACCAACATCAGCAGCAACATCTTCTCCAAAGGCCGCTGTAAAAGCTGAAGTTAAACCTAAACCTGTCAAAACTGCTAAAGCAGCAAAGCCTACAACAAAGAAAAAGAAATAATTGGAATAAAACGTGAAACTTTTAGCAAAAGTATCGTTTTTGGGATTTATTACGCTTCTTAGCGTTATTTACACGGTGCCAACTTTTTTCCCAAATTGCGCAAAACACCCAATCTTTAAGTATTTTAATGCACAACCAACGCCTTTAGGCCTAGACCTAAAGGGCGGAGCTTCCGTCCTTTTAGAGGTTGATCTGGAAAGTGCAAACAAATCTTATCTGCAACGATTAGCCCAATCTACCCGGCAGTTTTTGCGTGCTGAAAAAGTGTCCGCAAAGTTTATTCAAATTCAAGGTAACTCTCTTCTGATAGGAAGTGAAAAATCTTTCGCGGACTCAGTGCAAAAAGCACTCGGTAGAGGCATACACATCACATACGATGAGCAACAATCCTGCTTTGTAGCAACGCCTTCCGGCGCTATTTTTGAAGAACAACAATCTATGTTGGTCGAGCAAAGCATTGGCATCGTTGGACGGCGAATCGATGAATCTGGAACAAAAGAAGCCAATATTCTTCGTCAAGGATTCAATAGATTTCTTGTACAAGTGCCCGGCCTCGCCGATACAACACACCTACTTTCGTTGATTGGGCGCACCGCTCAGCTAAACTTTCACCTCTTTGCCTCAAAAAGTTCTGCATTTGGATCGCTTAAGATTCCTGATGCCAACCAGAAAAACACGATGTACTCTTTACAACCTCTTCCCGATGTTGCCGGAGATATGTTAGTCGACGCACAGCCTTCTTTTGATGACAACGGTCAGCCCGCAGTAAGCTTCCGCCTTAACGCAATCGGTGCTCGTAAATTTGGAGAAGTCACCAAGAAAAACATCGGTAAACCTTTTGCCATCGTGTTGGATAAAAAAGTCATCAGCGCTCCTGTGATTCAGTCTGCTATCACAGGCGGAAGTGGGATCATAAGCGGCCACTTCACAACAGCGGAAGCACGCCAACTTGCCATTCTTCTGCGGTCAGGTGCTTTGCCAGCTGATCTGAAAATATTAGAAGAATCAACCGTAGGGCCTGATCTTGGATCAGATTCGATTACGCTTGGAAAAAATGCCACCCTTGTCTCTATTGCAATTTTGTTTATTTTTGTATGGGTTGTGTACGGCGCTCTTTTTGGCACCGTCGCGAACGCATCGCTTGCCCTCAATCTCTCCCTGCTCATATCGGTTATGTCGATCCTTGAAGCAACACTAACATTGCCAGGAATTGCAGGAATTGCTTTAACACTTGGTATGGCTGTTGATGCCAACGTTTTAATTTATGAACGTATTAAAGAAGAGCTTGCCTTAGGAAATACTTTGCAAAAATCTCTAAAAGCCGGTTTTAAAAGAGCTATTGCCACCATCGTAGACTCCAACGTCACAACATTGTTAGGTGCCTTCTTTCTTTACCAATTTGGCAGCGGACCAGTACGAGGTTTTGCGATTAGCTTAAGCCTTGGCATTATCCTTTCTATGTTCACAGCCATTACATTAACACGTATTATGTTACAAATCGCCTTAAGGAATAAATCATGTTAGGTCTTTCTCGCCTTTTTCCAAAATTTACGATAAATTTTATAAGCTTACGCAAAACATCTTATGCAATATCCTTAGTGATGATTACTTGCTCTCTAACGTTTGCTCTGTTTACAAATTTTAACTATGGCATTGATTTTAAAGGCGGCACTCTTGTAGAACTGCGCTTTTCTGAGCCAGTGGATATCGCAACTGTGCGTGCAAAAGTCGGACAACTCTCAAAAGGCGCTAGTTTGCAAAATTTTGGTCAGCATAATGACATTCTTGCAAAGCTTTCTGATGTCTTTGAAAACTCCTCTGAACGCCAAATATTTATGGATAAAATCATACAAGATTTGCCAGGAAACCCTTCTATTCGCCGTGTAGAAAGCATTGGTCCTAAGGTCAGTGCAGAAGCGGTATTAAACGCAGGATTTGCCACACTTATGGCCCTTCTTTTTATGCTTCTGTATGTGTGGGTGCGGTTTGAGTGGCACTATGGTCTTTGCGCTATCATCGCTTTGGTACATGACTCTGTATGCGTCTTTGGCCTATATAGCATTTTTGGCATGGAATTAAACTTCACATCCATTGTCGCCATCCTCATTACCATCGGATATTCCATCAACGATACAGTGGTTATCTATGACCGATTACGCGATCATGCACACCTGGACATACCATTGAAAAAAATGATTAACACCGCCATCAATGACTCGCTTTCCCGAACGTTACTAACGTCACTTTCCACCATGATATCGCTCTTTGCACTTTTCTTTTTTGGTGGACCAATTATCTCTACCTACAGCCTTCCTATCTTAGTCGGAGTTGTAGTAGGAACATATTCATCTATTTTCATTGCTGCGCCACTTTTGTTTTCATTTAATGCGCAAATCTACCGTCCCATAAAGCCGGATGTTACAAACCTACCCAAAGAACTCGAAGTCTAAACCCTTCATCGTTATTTGTGGGCCCACAGCTTCAGGCAAGTCTGCCCTAGCGCTCTCTTTCGCACAGCGCTATGGTGGACATATCATTAACGCAGACTCACGTCAGATTTTTCAAGATCTTCCCATCTTATCGGCCTCACCTTCTGAAGAAGATTTTCAATCCATACCACATAAACTTTACCATATACTTCCTTGGGAAAGCGCTCCCTTTAACGCAGCATTATGGGCAGAACTCGCCTCTCAAGAAATAGAAAATTGTGCCCAGCAGAACAAAGTGCCTATCGTCGTCGGGGGAACAGGTTTTTATATTCAAACACTCCTTGAAGGTATCCCGAATATTCCCACACCACCACGCTACCATACACTTATACATAAGCTCTTGGCGCTTCCTGGATTCTCCGCTCTTGCGCATCATTTTCTGAAATCTTGGGATCCTAACCTTACTTTCCACAAAAACAATACTGCCGCGCTTATGCGCGCCGTATCCATTGCGATCAGTACCGGCAAAAAACCCTCTTCTTTAAAAAACGCCCCAAAGCGTTACTTTACTCAACGACCATCCATACTTATTGCCATAACGCCACAAAAACACCTCCTAGACCACAGAATCGCACAGCGCGCCAACATTATGTTTGAAAGCGGTGTACGCGACGAGGTGCGCTCTTTTACAAAGCACAAACGTTATCAGCCTAATTTAATTGGTTTTCAAGAATGTCTAGATGTCGATAAAAATCTTATCTCAGAAAAGAAAGCCATAGAGCGTATTGTGATCTCTACCAGACAGTATGCCAAAAGGCAACTGACCTTTGCCCGAGGACAGATGCGACCTGATATTATCTGGCCTCACATCTTTGATCAAAGCCAATGGGAAAAAATCAATGAAGAAATCTTGAAATACTGGTGCCACCGAGGAGGATTGAACTCCTGACCTCACCCTTACCAAGGGTGCGCTCTACCACTGAGCTACGGCGGCTCATGACTATATTCTACTCAAAAAATCTAAAAAGGTTAAGACAACTCCACAAAAGCTGTGTTTACAATATATCCAACACCTTTAAGAGGATCAGGAAATTTAATATGATCCCAACACCAAAACGCTAATTGATCCGTGTAAAACAAAGGAATAAAAAAGTGCTCGTGCATCACTACGCGATCCAACGCACGCGCAAAAGCAATTTGTTTATCTAAATGGGTTGTGTTCTGTATGCTCTGCAACAACCAATCTACAGCAGGGTGACACACTCCTGCATAATTGCGTGACCCCTTTTTGTTTGCCATACGAGAGTGCAGAACACCCAATAACCCAAGGCCAGGAAACGGCGTACCCATATAACGCATAAAACCTATATCATAGATCGTATGTGAGCTCATCACATGATTGAGATAAGGAGGCTCTGCTTGATGCAAAACAAGATGAATACCCACACGTTGCAAGCGCTTTTGAAAATCACACGCTATAGCCCGTTCATCTGCATTACTGCAATAAATATGCAAAGGGGGAAATACTTTCTCTGTTTCTTTGTGACGCAAAACTTTTTTATCACAATCCATGATCCATCCCGATTCTTCAAGGAGCGCTTTGGCTTGCATCATACTTGCTCGATAATCATCCTGCTCAGAATACTGCACTGGGCTCAAAACATCTTGTGGTAGTACATCGGCAAAAGGCCTCAACACCTCTATTTCTTCTAGAGATGCTGTATCTTTTCCTGCACACATAGTATTTTGAAAAAGACTGGAAATAGGGCAATAAACACCCTGAAAAAAGTAACGCTGTAAAATATCATGCCTAAAAATAAGAGACAGTGCTTTTCTCACACGCCTATCTTTCAAATATGCCTTACGAGAATTCAGCACCATTAGATGGACCATAACTGGACGATCATGTTTCCACGCACGAAACTTTATCTTGGGATTATCTAAAAGAGTGTCTGCACGAACAAGGTGCGCTGGGCTACGCTCTACAATACTGTCCACATCACCTTTAATAAGAGCAGAGCGCATACTTTCTCCATCACGAAAGTAGCGCACATGGATGCTTTCAGCATTAAAAAGACCTTTCATAGTAGGGAGGTCATTGCCCCAAAAGTTTTGACGCTTCTTATAAAGAATATATTGGCCACGCATATAATCTGTAATTTTATAAGGTCCCAGCGCAATCATGGGTTTTGTTTCCAAAGAGTGTATCCCATGGTTGCTGTAAAACTTCTTGCATAAAAGCGGCATACAACCAACAATAATGGGTAATGTTGGCGTAGAAGAAGAAAAGAAAAAGCGCACAGTTTTGCTGTCTATTTTTTCTACCTTTTCCACCATTTGATACAAGGATCGCAAATAAATAGAGCCTCTTTTTTTCCATATTTCCAAAGAAAACAAAATATCATCTGCGGTTAAAAATCCATAGCCTTCATCCCACTCAGCTTTCGGGTTTATAGTAAAAGTTACACTTTTTTTATCAGGCGCCACATCAATACTATCAGCACAAAAACAGTAAATGGACATTTTTTCATCCATGGATCGGACCATTAATGTTCCCAGAGTAAAGGAGAAAACTCTTCCACTCTTTAACGCATTACTAAATTCAGGATTAATATGCTCAAAGCTCCCCAGTTCAGCAAGCCGAAACGGCCCTCCTTGAGGTGCGTTAGGGTTAGCATAAGCAAAGTGTGTGAAATCATCAGAGTATTTGACCTTTCCATCCACGCTAAAGCTGTTGCTCTTTTCAGCACAAAGAGCAACAACAACGAATATAAGAGCCAACTTATGCATCATGATTTTTCTTTTTTCAACACTTTGAAAAGGTGATGTATAAGCGGGTCGATGCCTTTTTTTGTATGAGAAGACGCTGTAAATACAGGGAATCCATAAGAGCTAAGTGCTTCTTTTTTTTCTTCGATCTCCTCTTCAGAACACAAATCAGCTTTGGACAGCAAGATGCATAAGCTTTTATCTTCAAAGGAGGGGTCAAACGCAAGAAGTTCTTTGCGCACAGTATCAAATTCTTCTTGTGGGTTGGGCGCTTCTGCAGAAACAACATGCAAAAAAACTGAGCATTTTTGAGCATGCCTTAAAAACTGATCTCCCAAACCCTTTCCTTCTGAGGCGCCCTTAATAAGCCCTGGAATATCTTCAAAAACCGCCTCTTCATCATAGCAATAAACCATACCTAGATGCGGATAAATCGTTGTGAAAGGATAGTCCGCCACAGTAGGTGTCGCGCGAGAAACTGAGCGAATAAAGGATGATTTCCCAGCATTAGGCAAACCAACCAATCCTACATCAGCAACCAACTGCATCTGTAAAACAATCCAGGCACCAATACCAGGCTCTGGTGGTTGTGTTGTGCGAGGGCGCCTGTTGGTAGAGCTCTTAAAACACGCATTGCCTAGTCCTCCACGGCCTCCTGGAAAAAGCAAAACCCTATCTTCTGCTGCTTGCACATCACCTAAAACATGCGTTTTTGTGTCATCAAGAGCACGGGTGCCTGGGGGAACTGTTAAGATAAGCGCAGGTGCGTCTGCTCCTGTGCGCTGCGATCGGGAGCCGTTCACGCCTTCTTCACCTTTAAAAACGCTCTGAAATTTATAATCTATAAGGGTATTGAGGCCGTGCTGCGCTTGTAAAAACACATTAGCGCCACGACCACCGTTTCCACCATCTGGCCCCCCATAAGGGTTGATGCGGGTACGCAGAAAACTGGAGCAACCTCTTCCGCCTGCTCCGCTTTCTACATAAATCTTGACTTCATCGAGGAACTTCATGCATCATCGGACTTAATAGCCAAAAACACACGCTTCTTCGCTCCTCTGTAAAACTTTACCAGTCCATCTATTTTTGCAAACAATGTGTGGTCCTTGCCAATACCCACATGGTCACCTGCTTTGTAGACTGTTCCTCTTTGCCGCACAAGAATAGATCCTGCCAATACAGCTTGGCCATCTCCTATCTTCACTCCCAATCGTTTACTATGGGAATCGCGACCGTTTTTGGTACTACCACCTGCTTTTTTCGTAGCCATAACTTCTTCTCCTCAGAGCTTCTTCTACTTTTTTGCACCTGTGTTGGGTGCAGGGTTTTCCGCCTTTTTAGAGGCTGCAGCTTTTTTAGGTTCAGCCTTTGCTTTAGGGGCTGCAGCTTTTTTAGGTTCAGCCTTTGCTTTAGGGGCTTCAGCTTTTTTAGGCTCAGCCTTTGCTTTAGGGGCTTCAGCTTTAGGTTCAGCCTTTGCTTTAGACGCAGCCTTAGGCGTTACTTCTTTAGCGGAAGATTTTGTAATGTTCATCTCTGGAATCAACGCTTTATCCAACGCACCAGAAAGCTCTCCTACTGCGCATGCATCATAAACCTTCTTGGCAGGTGCAGCATCAATAGCAACAATTTCTACACGGGTTTGATCCGCACGGAATCCTTTCAAACGCCTATAACCATGGCGCCTTTTTTTCTTGAAAACCAAAACTTTTTTATCACGCGCATGTTCATGAACGCGCAAAAACACAACAACGCTTTCATCAAACGGCTCACCTATTTTGCATTCTTTTTCATCAACAAACAAAACAGTGCGTCGTAATGCCAAGACTTCCCCAACTTCATTGGGCATCTTGTCCATCCAAAAATTCGTTCCCACTTTAGCGGAAAATTGTTTTCCCGCAATATCAATAACAGCCAGTGCCATAATACCTCTCGTCAATTATGGTAACATAAACCACCCACCAAAACAAATTCTGTTAGCAAAACACATTTACTGACTACGCCTTCACACGCTCTACACGGTTACGAAGAAAGTTTGTTTTTTACCAAAGCTCAACATCTTAGCACAAAAGCACACCTATCTGCATTTGCGCATTTCGCCTGATACAATTCTTAAATCTCAGTGGCAAAGTATGTCTGTGTGGACCCTCGCAAATCCTATACTTGCTACACTCTCTGAAAACGATACCACGCCAAAGACCTTTTTTTGTCTTCATGTTCTTGCAGTATCTTCGTCAATACTTTTTGGCCGTCCTTTAACATGTCAACCCGCCTAAAGGACGCATCAGTATCCATGCTAAAAATAGAGCCCATGCTAAAATACATGCTAAAATATTGATTAGCTTTTGAAGAAATTTCTACACTGCACTGTTCTGGAAAATATTCAGTACATAACCCACTCACTGCTTTCAGCGCTTGATTGAGGGTTGCGCAATCCTTGCTCTGAGAAAAATTCAAAAAACCATACACAGCCTCCTCTCCCTCTATATCACAAAAGCGCACATCCGCGTAAAACGATAGTGTGAGTTTATTCTTCAAACAATCAAAGTACGCTCGAAAGGACGCATCTCTACTAGCTCCCCCAGTAATACTCATACGTTCAGACATTTTATCCCTTAGAGCTCTGACTTTAGCGAATTTATCCCCTTCCAAAGGTGTTGGTGATAAGTGTAAAAAACAACTCTTGAATATCTTTCTTGCAACTTGACTATCAACATACTCTTGTTCCTTTGCCCCTGGGGGCATCATATTGCCCACACCAAAGCTCTCATCCTTATGCTTATAATATATAAGGCCGTTTTTTTTACAAAACAAACATCCGCCCTCAACTTCCTGCCAGCAACCTCGTACAGGCTGCAGAGAACGCAATCTACAACAACAAGCACAGGATAAAACAATTCCTGCACCAACGCCCATTGCACAAATGACAGACGCAAACGCAAAAATGTCTTCCACTGTTGGATCCGCCGCACGCACTGGCTGCATCAGTAGGCAAAAAATGTGCAAAAAAACAAAATGCTTCTTCATACCACTTCAGCAAAATCCTGGTGACCGCTGACCCACTGTTTTGAAAAATGCGAATGATCTTGATTTTTGGGTGGTAATCGAAAAACAAGCTGCAACCCCAGATAATCGCCTTCTCTTATGGTGATGTTAAGGCCTTGCAGGTATGCATAGGTGCCCACTTCCTCTTTTATGTAACTAACCTGTTGCGCCTCTAGCATAGGCAAAGTCTGACAAAAAGGTCGCGTAGAAACTGGCCACATGGTGACTCGGCACCGACCATCCGGTGAACACTCAATACTTTTGACCACTCTGTTTGCACGAGAAGAAAAATCGCAAACGCTCTTTTCCCATGCGTTAGGGAAAAAAGCAATATGCCTTAATGCTGATGCGGCTTCAGTCTTGACTACGAATCTCTCCGCCACTGCACTGTCTACCTCTTCAAGTGTCACATGACCATTGTAGGCAGCATGCATCATTTCCTCCAAAACTCTGTTGTTTTGGTTGTTTTTAATGGCATTTTCTATAGGGGAAAAAAACGAATCGACACGACGCCGAAACACCCCACCAACCAAAACTTGATCAATATAAAAAGAGTTACAAAGCTCTGCCTCAACTACATGATTTGGCTGAGGAACAAAGAGAGCAACCGTCCCTTTCAAAATGTCATAATCAGGGTTTAGCAACACATCCAAACATTTTTTTGACATTTGACTCTTTTTTAGAAAATCTTCATCCTCAAAGGGTCGCAGAGAAAAGGGTGGTAGCTTTTGATCGACATAATGGAGCAGAACTTGTTTTAAAAAACTACCCACCTCAACGCGCCGAGAGTTGCAATCTTCAACATCTTGGAGGCTTGTAAATTGTGCTTCAAGACCGAATTCAGTTTGCTCCCAAACTAAATGTGAAAACAAAGAGGGGTATTTTTTATAACAAGAGGAAATATCACCCCACGGCACCACTTTCTCAAGCTTAATTAACAGAGTCTTTTCACTAGAAAAATGGCTAAAAATAGGAGCTATCATGCCTAATTTGGGCGCCTTCCCCTGTACGAATATCGTCATAGTTGGCGCATTAAGTCCTGTATCTTGTGGCATCATTACTTTTAAAGCGCACAGATTGGAAATGTGATCATTTTGAGGAAGATTACACTCTTCTGTAAGAAAGCCTTCCTTATCTGTGGTAAGCCTGAGTGTACACGCTCCCATAGCGCCAATCCGCACACTCCAGTTCGAAAGCATGCACGACCACTCTTTAGCAGGAGCGTCAAAGCTTAAAGTCTTGACATTCAGTGCTTTGCGCATCACAGCCGTATCACTACCAAAACCCATCAGAGATCCCACAGTCATCCCAAGGACGGTGATGAACTGAAACACTGTTGATGCCGTAAAGATAGCTGTCTGTTCTTCATCTAACGGAGATAAGGCGTTCATGGTTAGATTCATCATTGCCGACGAATTCCCCGAATAAGCACCCACAGACACCAATAAAAAAACCATAGCAAATATTTGCACAACCACCCACACGGCATATTATCAAACCTTTTCAATCAAAACAAGATTATAAAAAAGCTGAACACTCTTCACACACAAAAATATTTCACAAAAAAAATCTAGCATAAAACTTGCTACCATGTTGCCATCATAGTACAGTTTCTTGAGAAGGTACGTTATGGAATCCTCGGCATCAATTTTTGATTTACTTGTTAATGCAACACTTTTTGTACAAATGATTACAGTAGTGTTACTTGGGTTATCCGTGCTCGTATGGGCCATCTTCTTCTTTACTTTGAATACACTGCAGACACATCAGCGGGCGCTAGTATCTCTAAAATCTCTAGCACAAAACACCACAGGACTTGAGCGACTTTACACCATGACTCAAAGCCAAAAATCTCCCATCATGCAACTGTTTGCCCATATTTTTTCCTTGTGGAAAAATTTTCACACCCAACCAACCTACATACTCGAAGCAGCCCTGCTACGAGCAGAAAGCACAGCTTTATCGGCAGGCCCTTTAGTCACCTGGCTGGCTACCATCGCTTCAGCCTCCCCTTTTATAGGACTTCTGGGGACAGTGTGGGGTATTATGAATAGCTTCCAAGCCATTGCCGTTTCGCAAGAAACGCATCTTTCCGTGGTAGCGCCAGGCATAGCTGAGGCTTTAGCCGCAACCGCACTAGGCCTTATTGCCGCCATACCCGCCTCCATTACCTTTAACTATCTGACACGCCGCATGGAGG
This sequence comes from Alphaproteobacteria bacterium bin98, assembly GCA_002238905.1. Taxonomy (GTDB): domain Bacteria; phylum Pseudomonadota; class Alphaproteobacteria; order Bin98; family Bin98; genus Bin98. Next base: position 24,759 of record MPNG01000003.1, read on the forward strand.
AGTATCAGACAGAGTTAGAGATTTTGATAACAGAGAGCATTATTGCATTGCGCACAAAAAGCCCATAGTTATGATCAGAAAGAAGCAAAAAAAAATTCAAGCGCAGATTAACGTTACACCCTTTGTAGATGTGATGCTGGTTTTGCTAATTGTTTTTATGATCTGTGCACCTATGATGCACTATGGTGTTGATGTCTCCTTGCCAAAAACGCAAAGCGGAAAAATGCGCAACCAAACGGAAAGCCTTAGCATTTCTGTGAATAAAAAAGGGGAATTGTTTTTAGAAAAAGTGAAAATTAGCCACAAAAGCTTGTCAAAAAAGCTCAAAGCATTACATGCAAAAAACCCTAGCATTGCTTGCTCTTTGTACGCTGATTCTTCCCTCTCTTATCAAACTATTCTAGAAACTTTAACTATTATTAATACCGCAGGAGTCAGCAGTGTTTCCCTTGTTTCGGAAAGTAAGGCTAAACAATAAACGTAGCTTCGCATCGTACATTCTCTTTGCTGCGCTAGGGCACATAATTTTTGCTATTGCCCTTAGCATTAGCTGGAGCCCCACACCTCAAAAACCACTTTTACCTCACTTAATGGTTAATATAGCGTTAACCGCTGCGCCTGTTGGCCCAAAAACCACAAGAAAAGCCCCTCAAGCAAAGAAAAAAGACGGCCCCAAAGCCAACTCACCTACCGTCACAAAAAAAGCCAAAGTGATTGCGCCAACACCTAAAACACAGCCCAAAAAAGCACCTCAAACAACACAAACTGTTATTGCAAACAAAAAAACCACCACACCTCCTAAAAAAGAGCTACCCCCCCCAAAAAAACAAGAGATTCCTGAACAGGAAGCTCTGTCTGCAAACGATATTTTGAAAAATTTAGCACAACCACCTTCCGCTAAAGAGAAAGAAGAAGTCAAAGAAGAGGTGATCGAAACACCTCATGATATTGCCGACACCCTTACACTCTCTGAACTGGATACGTTTCGCCAGCAGCTCTCCCGATGCTGGGTCATGCCTATCAACTCTGAACAAAATATTCCTGTAACGATCTTAGTCAGCGCTACGCCAGAAGGGAAAGTAGAGAGCACAAAGGTTATAGAGCCACTTAACGCAACCCATCCCGACACAGCTATTGCTATTAACAACGCGCAACGAACATTCCATCACCCTGATTGCATTCCTCTGTCTTTGCCAAAAGAGCGCTATAATCAGTGGAAGACATTTCACATTACCTTTCAAAAGCCAGGAGATCCAGCATGATTGCTTTTATCATAATTTTCACTTTGTTTTCCCAGTTACATGGATCCTTTTCCCTCTCTGTCTCTCAAGGGCAAGTGGCCTCTTTTTCGATCGCCACACTACCATTTTCAGGGCAAAGTGCAACACAAACCCCTATTTCAGATATCATATCAAACAACCTGAGATCTTCGTCTTTCTTTGATGTGGAAAAACCAACCTGTTTTGCTCAAGACACCCTACCTTTTCCCAGCCCTCCCAACTTTCATGCATGGAAGGCCAATAAAACCCAATTTGTTATTACAGGCGCAACATCCTTTCGAGGCGCGCAGATCATGATAGAGTACAACGTTTGGGATGTATTTGCCGCACGCCTTATCTTCAAAGGCGCTATTAAAGTTGAACAGAATAGCTGGAGGCGCGCAGGTCACATTATAGCCGATCGCATTCACAAAGCGCTTGTGGGTCACCCCGCATGCTTTGATACACAAATTGCGTTTATTAACGAAACACATGGGCACAAAACGCTTATCAAGCAGTTAGCTATTATGGATCAAGATGGCGGCAATATGCGCATCCTCACGCCTCTTTCATCCCGCGTCATGACGCCATGCTTTTCTCCCAACACTAACCTTCTGGCCTTCACGTCCTTTACACATACAGTGCCAAAGGTATATTTCATAAACCTTATTACCGGTGAAGTGCGATTTTTACGCTCTTTCCCAGGTATGACCTACGCACCACGATTTTCTCCTGATGGAAGGATGCTCATCTTCAGCGGCGCTGTGGGATCAGAATCTAACATTTACACATATAATCTATCGTCAGAGAAAATCACACGCCTCACAAAAAACAACTTGGTAGAAACATCACCATCTTTTTCACCAGATGGCGAAAGCATTGTCTTTACAGCAGGAACCACTTCTCAACCTCACCTGTTCATCATGGACAAGAATGGAAAAAACAGAACCAAGCTCACCAAGCAGCGCGGCGGGTACAGCGCCCCCACATGGTCTCCAAACAACGATTATATTGCTTTCACAAAGCACTTTGGGGGTGAATTTTACATTGGTGTCATACGACCAGATGGCACAGGTGAGCGTTTGCTCACCAAAGGCTACCTCGTGGAAGGACCACAATGGTCACCTAACGGCAAGCGCATTGTTTTTTGCCGCCAAGAGCGCGCCAAGAAAAATCGTCCTAACCCCAGCAAGATATGTACGATTGAAGTCACAGGACACAACGAGACCACCCTCAAATCTATACCGCAAGGATCCGATCCAACTTGGTCCAATATTCTGCCGACTTAGCAAGAAACATTCCAAGTCTTCAACATTGCATCCGTGGGCATAGCCGCTCTTTCTGAAGCCAACACAACACTAGTCACTGGTGTGCTAATCATAGCGCGAAGAACATCACGGATCTCGTCTGCAGTCACAGCGCTTAAACGATTCACCTCTTCCTCGGAGTCAATAATGCATTGTGTATGAGTGTGATACTCTCCAATAATACGTGCACGGGTACTCACAGATTCCCATGCCATATGCGTTTGAGCGGCAACTTGCTTGCGCGCTTGCTCTAACTCTTTTGCTGTTGGCCCTTTGTCTGCTAAATTGTACACTTGACGCAAGCTGCACTCCAACACTTGCTCCACTTTCTCTGGAGCCGTGCCTCCATAAATAGCCCAAAAACCGGTATCACGGTATCCTTGATAAAAGGAACTAATAGTGTAAACCAATCCTGCCTTCTCACGAACCTCATACACTAACCTTGATGACATTCCGGCACTTAAAATAACATTTGCCATTTTGAGGGCATCGCCTTCAGGGGATAAGCGTGGAGGCGCTTGGTAACCCCAAAGCACCTGCGCTTGGCGCATTTCTGATCGAACATGATGACGTATACCACCGTAGTACGTGTGCTTTTCCACTTCATAAGGATCCACTTTTCCTTGAGCATCATAGACCTGTTTAACCGCTGCAACATGCGTTTCATGGTCTATATTTCCGGAGGCAACAATGACAGTGCGATCTGGCCCATAAAATCTTTGCAAAAAGGTTTTAAGCATCTCTGGCGTCAACCTTTTAATACTCTCTTCTGTTCCTAAAATAGGGCGCGCCAAGCTCTGGTTTTTAAACATCATTTCCTGAAAATAATCAAACACGATATCGTCTGGTGTATCAATAGATTGCATAAGCTCTTGCAAAATAACTGTACGCTCTTTTTCCATTTCTTCAGCTTCCAATAAAGGGTGTAGCACTATATCGCTCAAAACATCCAGAAGAAGGGGCGCATCTTGGCTTAAAGTTTTACCATGGTAAGCGGTTACCTCCCGCGATGTGTACGCGTTGAGGTAACCACCAACACCATCAATTGCCAAAGAAACATCAAGGGCTGATCGGGTAGGCGTGCCTTTAAAAGCCATATGCTCAAAGAAATGCGCAACACCGTTGTTATTCTCTGTTTCGCATACGCTCCCCGCTCCGATCCACAATCCTGCAGCGACGCTTTTAACAGTGGGTAACGTGTCGGTCAGAATGGTGAGCTTGTTGCTCAAAACTGTTTTTTGAATTGTCATGGTAACACCTGTAGTAATAAGTTCTTTTTCTTGCCAATTTTTATATGTATCACAAAAGGATCTATCAAATCTTTCAGAGAAATTTGATAGAGCTCATCTTGAATTTTTTCACCATCTAAGGAGAGTGCGCCATCTCGAATCAATCGGCGCACAGCGCTTTTTGACTCAATTGCACCGGCTTCTATCAGAAGATTCATCAACAAAGAATCTTGTTCTAAAAACGATCTGTTTACTTTGTAAAGCGGCAAATCTGTATTTACAACAGGGAAACCTTCTGGGGTGGTAGTCACCGTGTAAGGCGCTTTTTCTTGTGAAAGTGCCGCTACGGTTTCATGAATGGCGCCCAACACTTCTTCCCCTCTGAGAAGACGCGTTGCTTCATCGGCCAAGCGTATTTTTGCTTTGTTAGGGTCTCCCTTCACGATGTCGCTAATAGTTTCTTCATCCAAGCATGTAAACAAAAGCAGAAAGCGCTCAATCTCGCGATCATCAACATTACGCCAATACTGCCAGTAATCGTAGGCACTTTTCTTTTCAGGGTGTAGCCACACAGCTCCACCTGCTGTTTTTCCCATTTTAACGCCATCACGGGTTTCAATAAGCGGAAATGTTAAACCATAGGCTTGCTTACCAGATTTACGACGAATGAGATCAACGCCACTCACAATATTGCCCCACTGATCAGAGCCACCACCCTGAATCATACAGCCCTGCTGATCACTAAGTACAAAAAAATCATACGCTTGGCACAGCATATAATTAAACTCCAAAAAGGATAGGTTTTGTGCACGATCAAGGCGTGTTTTGACACTTTCAAGCGCTAACATCTTATTCACAGAGAATAGAGAACCTATATCACGTAAAAAATCCAGGTAATTTAAGGACGCCAGCCAATCTGCGTTATTAAGTACACGAACTCTATCATCCTGCATTGGCAATAATTTGCCAACGCTTTCTTTAATCCCTTTCGTATAGGTGCAAATAATTTCTTTGGTAAGAATCGTGCGCGTTTCTTCTTTTCCAGAAGGGTCTCCCACCAATGTGGTACCACCACCCAAGAGCAGTATAACCTCATGGCCACACAGGTGCGCCCAGCGCAATACCATCAAAGGCAACAGGCTTCCCACATGCAAACTATCTGCTGTTGCGTCAAAACCTATATAGAGCTTTTGTGGACCTTCAGCAAAAAGATTATCCATTTCTTGATCATGCGTACATTGATAAAGAAATCCTCGAGTGCTTAATTTTTGTAAGAAAGAGCTTTTATAATTATATGTCATCCCGTCTGTATTTTATCCATATCGTGATATACTTGCAAGGAACGTTTTAGTTTTAGGAATTACATATGTCTTTTTTTATACATACTATTGGAGATCGACGCATTGAAGCGCGCTTAAATATCTCAGAAAACACCGAGGCAGCCCTCGCACTCATTGTTCACCCTGACCCTAATTTGGGAGGAAAAATGGACAATCCCATTGTATTAGCAATGGAAAAAGCCTTTTATGACGCTGGGTTCAGCACGCTTTGTTTTAATTACTCCACCAACCCAAATCCCATCCTTACAACACATGGAGAAAAAACACCAGATTTTTTGGACATCTCCATGCTTATTGATTGGGCTATGCAGGAGCGGTCTGATTTCAGACATTTTTGGATAGCAGGCGCGTCCTTTGGGGCTTATTTGGCGCTACAGGTCACTATGCGCCGACCAGAAATTGTGCATTTTGTTGCCGTTTCAACGCCATTATGGCAAAATGATTTTTCATTTTTGGCGCCATGCCCTGTTTCTGGCCTTGTTGTGCACAGCAAGCAGGATGAAACTACCATGGTGAACGCTGTTGAAGTCTGGGCACAACGCCTTTCACAAAACACAAAATCTCTTGTAACACTCAAAACGATTGCGGATACCGATCATATGTTTTCGAACAAACTAGAGATACTGCAAAAAACGATTTTTGATTATCTGCAAACAGTTGAGCACTCAACTGGAAAATTAATCCCGGCATAAAATACGCATATGCTTATACGTGTAGATGCGCTCTGCATCTACACGCCATCCTGGAGGGCAAACAAACGAAGCGTTCAGCTCTTGTTGCACCACTATATAAGATTGTTCTTTCATGTGCGGAAAAACCCGCTCTAGGGATTTTTTCACCATATCCTTGCCAAAAGGGGGGTCCACAAAGGCTACATCCACCAAACACGGCAAACTGTAGGGAGCGAGGGCATTTGTGTTTATAATGACAGCGTTTTCATCATCGCGCACATTTTTGCGTATAAAATTCTGCACAATATCTTCGCTTCTTTCTATAAAAAAAACCGGGTTTGCACCTCGCGATAAAGCTTCCAACCCTATGGATCCGGACCCAGCAAACACATCCAAAACGCTTTGCCCCTCCCATATGCATGCATAGCGATGACGCAAAATGTTGAAAATAGCCTCACGCATACGCTGGCCCATAGGCCTCACCACCTCAGGGGGCGGGAGTATTAAGCGACGATTTCGGTACTTACCTTGTAAAATACGCAGCATTAAAACTCTTTGTGCAAAGATCGCTTGTACTCTGCGATATCCAACTCTTTCGTAGCAACACCATCGTCCTGCGCAGCACGAGCTACCTCAGCGGCCATTTCAGGGAGAATCATATTATCAAACAAATCCGGCATAATACGCCCAGATCGCTGCGCCACACATGCCAGCGCTTCTGCAGCTGCTTTCAGCATATTCGTAGTAACATCTTTTGCACCCACATCAATAACCGCACGTAGCAAGAAGGGAAAACACATAACATTATTAACCTGATTACGGTCTTTTGAACTTCCTGTAACAGCAATAGCATCAGAACGAGCAGACTCCACATCCTCCACGGATATTTCAGGAATAGGGTTGGCAAGGCTAAACAAAATTGGCTTTTCCGCCATCTCCCGCACCATAAGCTTACTAACAACGTTACCAGAAGAAAGGCCCACAAAAATATTAGCGCCTTTCAAAGCATCTGCTAATGTTCTGTCGTCTGTTTGAGACGCAAAATAACGTTTGTATTCATTCACGTTCTCACGGCCTTCATAAATCACACCTTTACTATCTACAATCGTAATTTGGTCTTGCTTAACACCAAACTCTAGCAAAAGCCTGGCTGTTGCTAGTGCGCTAGCACCAGCGCCAGAAAAAACGATCTTTGCACTATGCAAATCAAGGCATTGCATAGCAGTAGCACGAATAAGTCCCGCGACCACACACACAGCTGTACCGTGTTGATCATCATGAAACACAGGTATGTCCAAGATTTCTTTTAAGCGTCTTTCAATTTCAAAACAAGCTGGCGCGGCAATATCTTCCAGGTTAATCACTCCATACGTTGGGCTAATGGCACGCACAACTTCAACAAAGCGCTCAACATCTTCTTCATCAACACACACATCTAAGGCGTCCACATTAGCAAAAACCTTCAACAAAACCGCTTTCCCTTCCATCACAGGCTTACCAGCAGAAGGGCCAATATTGCCCAGCCCCAAAACAGCTGTGCCATTGGTCACAATCGCAACAGTGCGGCCCTTGTTCGTATAGTCATAAACGGCTCTAGGATCTTCTTTGATAGCCAAACACGCATCTGCCACACCCGGGGTATAGGCAAGCGCCAAATCTTCTCTAGTTTTTACAGGTTTAAGGACGATTGTTCCTATCTTGCCCGGAATTGGTTGTTTATGATAATTTAAGCTCTTCATGACACACTTTAACAAAGTTTATTATTTATGTATACTAATCTTGGAGAAACGTATGATTGTTGATGTTTTCTTGCTATTTGTTATCATTTTCGTGGTTTACCAATTGTATTCTGTTCTGGGGCAATCTCCAAGCGGCACAACCACACAAAGTAAGACGCGCCAAGATAAAAAACCTCCTATTATCACCACCACCTCGCAAATCCGCCAACACATCCCCCTTTTTAATGAAGCAAGCTTCTTAGCAGGGGCAACCAACGCTTTTGAGCATATTGTGAAGGCCTTTGTTACAGGTGATATCGACGCACTAGCTCCCTTGCTTGAGAAAGATCTTTTTCTGCGATACAAAAAAGACTTTGAAGAGCGTATCGCACGAAACCATACCTACTCTTTAACCTTCTTTAGGCACATTACCACTAATATAAAAAATGTCTCTGTACAAAAAAAGCATGTTTTGCTCACTGTATACTTTAAGTCAGAACAGTCGCTATCACTTTATAAAGGCAAAACACTTGTAGAAGGAGACCCTGAGCGCACAGAAATCCTCGAAGATTGTTGGGTGTTTTCTCACCCTTGCCGGTCTTCTGATTCTTTGTGGCGCCTATGCTCCACAACGGCTCATGAGTAATGATGAATTCAAAGCATTTTTTGATACGGTGCGACCACTAACAAAAAAACACAAAGGCATCACCCCTGCTCTCAAAACAAAGAAAGAGTTTCCAGCCCCACACTCAAAAAAAATCGCACCTCCACACATCACACCCTCCACACATCACGTAAAACCTCGTATTCTAGAAAACTCAGACCCCACACTAACCAAGAAAATTAAAGCTCTGAAAATAAAAATTGAAGCTTCTTTGGACCTACACGGGCACACAGCGGCAGAAGCAGAAGAAATGGTATTTTATTTTTTATCGCAATCGGTTAGAAAAAAAATGCGCTGCGTACTGATTATTACAGGCAAAGGAGAAAACAACCTCGGAATTCTCCGAAAATCATTGCCGCAGTGGTGCTGTTCACCCCGCCTCAGCCCTTTGGTAGTGCAAGTATCGCAAGCGCATCAAAATTATGGGGGATCTGGAGCATTTTATGTTATTTTGCGCGCCCATCACAAAATATAGTGTTTTTTAGCAACATGATAAAAACTTTATTATTTGTGTGCGGTGATGCTTATTTCTGAGCTTACACAAATGTTGTAGTAATTATGCGGGAGCTTATTAATGTCTAAAAATTATCGGCCATCGGAAAGCGAAACTTTTATGAATCCGAAGCAGGTGGAATACTTCAAAAATAAAATTCTTCGCTTACGCCAACAAATCTTAGAGGCCTTAGCGTACATTGAAGAACATGGAACACGACCTGTTGCGCATGCCGGTGATGTGGTAGATCAAGCCAACGATGTTTTTGATTCCACCACAACAGCCCTCATCTGTGAAAGAGAGCAAGAAACCCTTAATGACCTGGAAAAAGCATTGGCACGCATTGAAAACGGAACCTACGGTTACTGCGCAGTCACAGGAAACCCTATCAATCTGGCGCGACTAGATGCACGCCCAACAGCCACACTCAGCATTGAAGCACAAGAATCTGCAGAGCGACAACACCGCTTTACCCGCAGTATTGCAAATTAAGCCATGGGTCATACGGCTCCATGCGCACCACTTTCTCCTGAGAGCGTAAAACCCTCTCTGAGGAAAGAAAGGTGTCGTCGCTTCGCGCCAGAACGATAAAAATCGGTGTTAAAACCACACCATTTTTATTTTTGATCCACTCATCCGCATTACTCGTGTACACCCGATCACCGTTGATCTCAAAGACGTTATCAATATATGGTGGGTTTTTGCCTGGTTTTTGTATAAAACATAAAGAGTTTTCCTTTAAACCATACCGCAAAGATAGGTACTGGTTCACCCTGATAAAAAATTGCCCCACCTGCGCTAAATAAGGGTGAACCCTGCAGTCAACTTTTGTAAGACAGACAGAAAGTGTTTTTTCCACACCAAAACGCACAATTTTCAATTCACTCCTGGGCTTTCTTTGCATCATACACACAAAATCTGTCACAGTTTTAACAGGCCTCCCATCGCACGAAACAATGACATCACCCACTTTCAGTGCGACATCAGAATAAAGCATTTTCTCTGATACAAGAATACCTTCTTCATAACCGCTTTCTCCCATAAAAATATGTTTTTCCCACGGCGCCATATACCTAAAACTTAAACCCTTGAGAAAATAAAAATCTCGTCGCTTGCCACCAGACAGCACATGTTCTGTATCCTCCATAAGCTCTTTAACAACTCGGCATGGAACCCATCCCGCAAGAGTGTTAATCGCATACGCCTCATCGTTCTCATTTAAATACAACGCCGCCGGCTCTGAAGCGAGGTCTGGGCTTCCCACAGATTGTCCAGGAAACCCTTTGTGGGATTGATAATCATGGCTAGCATAAAACATAATGCTTTTTTCAACACTATCGCTGACAAAATCCAAAACCTGCTTAAAGCCAGAAGTCGCTGTTAGTGCCTTACTATCAACAAATCGCACTTCTTCACAGCGCGGGAAAGCGCCATTTCCCTCTTCAAGCTGCAGGGTGCAAAGATCGTACAAAGGTTGCACAGCCACAATACGCGCGACACGCCGCTCTCCATGGCTTTGCAAAATAATTTTTCCTCCAACAAAGTAATTGGTTACCTTGCTAAACTGTGCCAAAAACAGATGGCGCTTTTTATCCACTAAACTGGCCGATGACTCTGGAGCGCCTTTAATGTCATGCACTACAGACACCATGCAATTTTTACACCACAACTCTGCACACAAAAAACATAACACTATCAACAACATAAACCCCCTCCGATTGGCATAGCAAAGATTGTCGAGGAAGCGCGCGTCTCAAACATAACGAATCTCTTACGACCTTGCACTGGCTTGAGCATAATGGGCTTCCCTAATCTCAAACAGTCTCTGAGCGTTACATCATCCCACTCTTTTTTTCCATCAATACTGTCTAGATAGAGCAAAGGATTTAGCATCTTTGGAGGAGAGGAGTACGCAAGAGGCAGTTGCTCATAGTGCGCCACATACGCCAGCCACCTTTGAGGGTCATGCAAATCCCATAATGTTCTCAGGAAAGGCGTAATACGGAAAAAAATCATACCACGTTCCTCAATGCGCTCAGGAAACCCAGAAGGCTTTACAGAAGATGGCAGCGATATCACTTCTCCATCTCTCAGCACCTTCACATCTTGACTATGATAAAAAATACCCTCTGCCGCATACCAAACCTCTTTGCCGTTCATGTGATCTATGTGGCGATATTTAACAATATCGCCTTCCTTAAACACTCCATCACCCTTCACAACACAATAAATATGCAACGCGTAAGGTTCATCACTGCTGAAAGATAGTTGGGCATCAAGAGTGTTTGTGTACCACCTTAAGTTGCTTGTTTCTATAAGAGCTGCGGTATAGGTGGTTTCTTTTTGTTGATAGTTTTTATTTGCCTGTAAGCGCTCTAAGGCATAAGAAATTTTCTCACACGAGGCATAGGTATTGCCCCACACTTGAATACCTACAATTTCATGATTGTCATTCAGCAACAAACCACCATTAACGTCCGTTATAAGACGCGCATGACCACAACCATCTTGTGTCTTGCCCTCAATCCTTGAGGGTGTCACAAAATAAGACATTTTCCCAAGCTTGGCTAAAAAACCGTATATCTGAATATCTCCCGTATGCTGTGTTGCTTTCACAGGAAGCGCTGGCATATCAGCCGGCACATGATCTGCTTCTACAAGGGCAAAGTCTGCATAAATATCTTGATAAATCACATGCGCTGGAGAAGAGGATCCATCTGCAAAAAACATTGTCACTGTTGCATCACTTTGACACTCAAAAAATGTATTATCTGTTAAAAACAAACGCTTATTTTTATCTATCAGCGCACCCATGGTTTGTTGCTTATAGTGCTCTTTTACACCCCCGTTTCCCTTATGCACTATGACATGATCACTCTGAACACACACAATGGCCAAACTTTTTCCAGGGTCCGCAGAACACCAAACAGCACAAGATAAAAGCATCCAAAAAACCTTAAGCACAACACACCCACTTAGAGTCAAAGGACTGCTTATATTCTGTCATTTTTTTATGATACGGGCAAAAACGAAGCACCATTCGGGGAGCGTACACCCAGGATCGCCACTCTATGTTTATAGGCTCTGTCGATAATACCACTCCTTCTTTGGAACATTCGGATAACAACGTATAAACATCATCCAGAGAGTGGACTTCTTTGCCATTCATTGCGTATACAAACGCCTTAGGATTATAGTTATTGCCTTTCTTGGACATACACGCCAAACGCCTTCCATGTCGTCGAAAAACATGTGATGTTTCAAAAAATATATGCGATCCATAATCAATCACGCGATCAGGCGTGAAGGTATCAAGAAAACAAATGGGTGCCTCTACCGTCATCATTTTTCCCATACGCCAAATACGCACACTCACGGTTTTTTTTCCTTTTGCGATAGCTTTTTCTAAAACACGCCACACATCTGTTATACGATAAACCGGCTCACCTTCTACAAAAAAGATATGATCTCTCACCGCAAAAGGCATGTTCTGCAGGTGATCACTTGCGTTGCATTCAGAAACTGTCAAAGGACGTTTGTGCACCATAGAGCTATCATATCCTTCAGGCCACACAATCGGAAGGCCCATAAATTCTGAAAATTCTTCCATAGATTTGTGAGAGAGGAGAGCGCCTATATGGGCAGTAAAAAACACCCCTTGCTTTTTAAAATAATCGCATTGAAACACAATAGGTGGAGAGGCAGCAATATACAAGCTGTGATCGCTCTTTCGATCAAAGCGCACACCAATCACCGCGCCATTTTCACCAACTACTGGCACATTGAGGGATGGTTCCGCATCTTTGCGCGCCGTATAAGCAGCCGTCATAGGCAACAATCGTGCAGAAGACATCACATCACCCAGCATAACGTTCGTGCTTGTTTGAGAATGAAGGTCCGAGAGAAACGATACTTTTTGATGCAGCGTGCCCCATTGATCACTCAGCTTGTACTCTTTGTGCGCTTGTAGTTTCTTTCTATCACTCTCTTCTACCTGAAACAGCGTAAGAGCACCGATGGATCCCACACAGTGCGCTTTTAACGGATCAGAGCTCCAGGAAACCAAGTGATATTCTCCCACTATTGGCAAATTATAAAACTGCAACGATGAGTCAAGGCTCACGCACAAGCCGCGCTCACGATCTATTAAAAACGCGATTTTATCAACCCACAAACTCATAACCAATGGCCCTTCAGGATGTATTTGAAAAATGCCATCCAACTCTTTCTCTTTTTGCACAAAGAGCATACAGCACAAAGCCGTCATAACAATAATGCCAATAATGATCTTACTACGCACTTTTTTCTCCTTCTACAACCCTTTGTTCTGTTATGCCAATACCTTTTTTCAGAGACAAAAGAAGGCCCTTTTGTGCATGTGCGGGTATTGATAGTTCCTCTAACACAACCCGCTCATTAAATGGGTGAGACAAATAGTGCATGCCGACAGTTAAATAGGGAAGCCCGATCAAAGGCAATAAATCATCAAGAGTGTGAATACTTTTACCATTAATGAAGCATACCCATTGATAGAGATTATTGCAGCAACTGTCCAGAACTAACCGTGATATTTCACCAAGAGGTCGCTCCCACATTTCCCAAAAATCTTTTCCCCCGTAGTGCAGCGCTTTCTCATCTTGTGCGTCATACGTATAAACGGGAAGCGGCATATCCAAAACGCTTTGTGTGGTGGATCTATAAACTGTTATAGTAGCGCCAGATTCAGCCAAAGATGCACGGTATACATCACCCAGGGTAGGATTCTTTTTTCCATTGACCTGCAAAACAACATCTCCCACTTCCAGGGGATGCGAATGTTTGATCTCACATGGATCAAAAAAAATCCTTTGAATGTACAGGTAACGCTTATGGCTTTCCAAGTGCTTTGATGGCCCCAACATCTCTACCAAACCAGATCCATCTTCATACACAAATTCGTATCCTCTCAAAGCCCGACTGGTTATGCCATCATCTTCACAAATCAAGCGTTTCTTTGCTCTTTCAACAAATTTTTTCACTTGGTAGGAGGGAATAATAGTTGTACAATTGCGCGAACCTTGAAACACCATACCAACCAATTTTTTATCACGACTTAACAAAGGAGAACCACTTGATCCAGCGTGAAAATTCAAAGGCCCCACCGCACTATAAGATTCCATTACAATGTTCATACGCTGAAACGATGTGTCAGACCCTCCCATCAAACCTTTGCCAAAGATAAAACCACCACCACTAGAGTTGTTAATAGTAAAAACTTCCATACCAACATAAACGTCATCTACAAATCCTGCGATTTCTTCATAGTCCTCTAAAAACGCAGGGTCTACCTGCAAAGCCGCCAAATCGCTGGCACGATCAATCAACACGACCCTAGCTTCTGCAGAACTGCCATTTTTTGTGTGCAAAAAATAATTTCCTCCATTACAATAGAACACTGCATGAGCGTTAGATAAAACAAGGCCTCTTTTTTTATCCACAATTACAGAGCTTGCGCAGTAATGAGTGCTACGCCCTCGGCGCACAACTATCTGCGTTGTGGGCATAAACACTTTACACAAATAGTTTTCCATGTGAGTGTCTGCAAAAGCTGATTTTGACATAAAAAATAGAAGGAGCACCACCCACATCATAACTTCCCTCTTAATATTGCTGGCTGTATGCAGTCTTGCAAGATCTTCGAGTGAAGTTTTTGCTCAAGGCCTATTTGTTTCTGCTCCAGGATAATTTTTAACTTCTCTAGCGTCATCTTTCTGCCGTCACTTGTAAACACCTGGTAGGCTTTTTTTCTACCACGTGGCAAACAAACCGCCGTACCCACAGAGGCTTTCCAGTTAAAATACTCTGCTGTAAAAGGTGATTGAATAAAACATACAGCATCTGCGTTCGCGATACAGCCTGCTTGCAATTGGGTAAACCTTTCCGTCGGAAGCAGCACCTTTTGCAAACCTCCATCTCGCCACACCTCCCATTCCACAAAAGGTATGTTGGCAGACTCTATCACTGCATTGTAGTGGCTTGGATAAAGGCCATTCACTGCAAATAAAACATCACAAACTTTCAAGCCGTTCCGATTCTCTGTCATGACGGAAAAAAGAAAAGGCTCTCCTGGATACCTCTGACTAAAGATATTGAGCATTTCTTCTGTCACAACTTTATGTGTCAAAAGAGTCGATGCGTAAAATGTTGCGCTCTCCAGAGGAACATAGCGCATTTCTTCCGTGTGTCGAGATAGGAGCATTTTTAAGGATTTTTTTATAAATTTTGCACGCACAAAAGAAGCATTTATAGCAACACCAACTAAACCATCTTTAGAAAACAATAAGGGTAGAGCGCTGCTTTCATTCCATCTTTGCCAAAAGTATCCATTCGTGCGCTGATAGACATTATTTTCA
Source organism: Alphaproteobacteria bacterium bin98 (assembly GCA_002238905.1). Lineage (GTDB taxonomy): Bacteria > Pseudomonadota > Alphaproteobacteria > Bin98 > Bin98 > Bin98. The sequence continues at coordinate 39,832 of MPNG01000003.1, forward strand.
TAAGCCAAGAGGGTTTCTGTGACTTCCGACTCATTCGCATGATAAGACCACACTTGTGTTGGCAAATTTTCATGATCATCAAGTGGTATGGCATGGCTTTCTTCAGGAATTTCTTCAGCTTGCAAAAACATAAAGCCATGTATGGGGTGAACAAAAACAACACGAGCGTTCACTAACATACCCCCATGCAAACACAGCCTTACCTTTGTTACAGGCGCAATATGCACCAAGGAAAGGAACGCAACAAAAAGCTTTTTTTCCTTGTCAATAAGAGCGGTGGGAACTATGTGTTTTTCTGGCGAACCTTCTTTAAAAACTTCTACCATTGCGGACCCAACGCTTTGCGACACACACGCAGGATCTGGCGCAGCGCCACACAAAGACAAAACATATAGTAGCGCTATCCACTTCATGCGGCCCAACCTGCTCTTTTGGTGCACTGCTGTTCTAAATTGACAAATCTGGATAGTTTTTTTGATGGCAAAAAACAGCCTTTGTTTGTACTGGTAAGTAGCAAATCTATACCACTCAAAGCAATATTTTGGCAAGCAAGCATCGCTATATCCACCAAATCTGAAAAGTTTTTAACAACCTGACCATTTGCGGACTGCACAAAAAATCTATCACCTTGGGAATAAGGGGTAAAAGGGTCAGCAAAGCGCATCACCACGCCACCCATACCTTCCATGCCTGGCACACGCGCATCGGTAAACAGAAGTGGTCCCCAATAAAATAAGCGCTTAGGGGCATAATCCAGTGAATTAGATACGGGCGTTTGCACCGTCTTTTTGACGCCTCTTCTGAGCACCGTTAACTGAATCATAGGGGCATTATCTTCGGCCGCTTTATCCAAAAAGGACTGTAGCAGATCCGGGTTTCTGCTTATATCATGCTCACAACCTTGGTAGTGCAAAGAAAGCACAACATCGCCAATATGGGGGGCATTTTCTTCCACAGGCATCCTAACGTTCTTCACTATGAGTTGCTGAGCATATCCATAACGCTCCATAATCCCTTTGGGAAGTGTAGCAGTATCAATGCCATCAAAACAGCATCGGTCAACCAAAAACCCCCCTTTTAAGCTAGTAGCCGGCAAAAACCCACGTTTTGTATTTTTCCCTTTCTTTTTAAACGCAGCCACCAGATCTCTGATACCCCCTATGTCCATCACACGCATATTGCGCCGCCTTCCTTGCATGACACCGCAGCACTTATTGTCTTTATTGAGAAGGAGCATGCCTTGCACAACATCCTCACACTCAAGAGGACAAGCCACAGTAACGCGCATTTTGTTATTAATCGATGGTTCTTCCAAGATTCTTTTGTGTAGCTCTTTGAAATAGGGTGTCGCGTGAAACAAAAATACCTCTTGGCCTTGATGCACAGTCTCTTGTGCAAAACGCACCTCCTCATCATTGGCAATATTATCAAGAAACGAATCCTCTATCTGCATAATAAGCGTTGATGTGGGATGATCTATAAAGACAATGTGTGCATCCATAGAGCCGTGGGTAGCGCTATAAATATAGCAGCGCTCATCTCCCGTAAAGTAGGTTGCGTTATCTGTATACACCAGCATAAGCCCTCTCTTTTTATCAATCAGCATGCCAACAGATTTCTTAAACGTTGATTCACTTTGCAACCCTACATAGCGCGGAGCAAAAGAAACTTTATACCAAGTAGGAACTGACGAAAACAGCCATGAACAAATGAAAAATAAGAAAAATGACCGCCTCATGGGCACAACATAACACACTAGCGCAACCCAGAAAAGAATTCTTGCAAAAGTGCGGCGCAAGGCTCTTCCAGCACACCTCCTAAAATTAAAGTCGGGTAGGGAGGTTTGCCAACAGGAACCTCTTTATCAAACGCGCCAAAGCAGAGCGTATGCAGTCGCATACGCTGCAAAACGGCCGAGCACATTGTGCAGGGCTGAAGTGTGACATATAGTGTGCACTCACTCCAATACCTGCGCTCCATGTTATGCGCCTTCTGCGCGCATAATAACTCAGCATGCGCCAAGGGATTATTATCGCGCTCCACACGATTTGCATGCTCTACCACCAACGTATCTTGATGCCAAAGTGAAGCGGCCACTGGCACTTCGCCATATTCTTTTGCTTCTTTTGCTAGTGTGTAAACGCGTTGCATGCGCTGGGTATGCATATCACCATTACGCAACCATTCCTCAAGGGTTGCTGAGGCATACTCCAAATCAGACATTTATCGGCGCACCAAGCAGTCTTCTCCGCTATTTTTCAGGGATCGACACAACTGATTTGCTTCTGACAAGGGCATATCCGCAATCGTCACGCGGTAAAGAGTGCGACCCTTCACTTTTGTTTGCATCAACACCACTTTGTCTCTGCTACCTACAAGAAGGCTTTTGTACGGGTCACGCTTGCTAAGATTACGTATTAAAGTTGTTGCTTGAGCACGCGTTTTAAACGTTGCCAAATCAAGATCCACCATTGTATCTGGAACCGTTTGTTTTTTTTCGGTGGCCACTACACGATCTTCATCTGTATAAATATTCACAACATCTGAGTGGATGCTGTAGTAATTACGACCTTCTCGTTGAGGCTCTTTTATTGCAGGAATCTCTTTGCGTCCTACAGAAGTATCTCGGGGACGCTCAGGCTCTTTATCCAACAAACGATAAACCGCCATGCCTTTGTCTTCAGCGCGATATCCACCAGGCTCGGATGGCACTGCGCGCACAACGCCGCTTGGTGCTTGCACATAGATAACCCCACGGCTTTCTGGCGGAGAAAACACAAACCAAAGCAAAATAATAATAATGAGAATAAAAGCAACGAGTGCTAAGCGTACTCGTACGCTCATACGCCGTCCAGCGTATATATATTTTTCTTCTTCTTCAGAACGCCAATCGCTCATACACTACCCTGAAAACCCTATCCATTGCAGCCCATTATATCATGAAGAAAGCCATTACGAAGAAGCTATATTGCTGTACAAATTAGTAAAAAATTTTTTCATGGGCATCTTACACACACCATAGCGGCGCGCAAAGTCTAGCCACCACACAAAACCCAACTCTGGAAGAGGATTCAAAAAATCTTCGTTGCGCGTAACACGCCAGTGGTGCAAACGCAGAATGCATTCCCACACACACCACAAAGGCACATGATGCTTGGGCATGTCATGATGGCATGATGCACTATAAATCTTATATAAATATTGCGATTTTATCTTGATGTGAGGGACTTTGGGGGGCGCTGGCGCCACATCGGCCGCCTTCACAACATCGGAAGATGTCAAGCGCATAGTCATACGACTACCGACTTCAAGGCATAAGCCTAAAGACATAGCTTCCCGCACATGATGCAGCTCCACGCCATCCACCACGAGCAGACATGCGGACCCACGCTGCACACGCATATTGACACTTTGTGGGGAGTTTTGATAAAAAAAATCAACGATCTTTGCGATATTCACAAAGCTTTAATCATCACGACCAAATCGTTTTGAGTTAAGCTTACGCAAACGCTTAACCGATTCAGCGCGCTCACGAACTCTTTTTTCAGAAGGCTTTTCATAGCTTTGGTGCATTTTAAAGGCTTTCAAAATACCTTCTTGCATAACCCGTCTTTTAAAAACCCTTAATGCCTGTTCAGCTTTATCATCAGAAACAAATACTTTAACCACTTCTTCTCCTGTAGCAAACTATTGTAGCACACCCCTCTATCATTCTCAATTGTGGCAACAATTATACAGACAACACGCACTTTTTAATCACCAACAGCAACCACCCTTGTTCTGATACAGTAAAAACTGTAGTCTGTTTGGGGGAGTTATGATGTTATTTTTACTAATATTTTTATTATCGTTAGTGGGATGTGGCCCACAAATGCATGACACTGTCGAGTCGTTACCACGCGGCGCCTACATTCTGGACAAAGAATCTTTTATGAAGACGCCAAAACCAGTGACACCTTATGTTGTGCACTTCTTGCGATCAAAGGGATTCCTGATTAATCCTTTAAACATCAAAGGGCGGATGCTGAGATACACGCTTTTTGCAGATTACAAAGTCATTACAGAAGGAAATCAAAACGTTGCTGTTTTGCGTTTACTGGCTGATTGTCCGCGCAACAAGCGAGGCAATGCCCTGATAACTATCAAGCGCACCATTGATCCAAATGAACCGCTCGATCGTCATATTCGCCTTATGGTGACAGCGCTTGACAACAAATTCCCAATTGTTAATGGGTCAGGGCAAGCAACGTGCTCATTTGAATACGGCCTTGAAAGCTCTTTTTCCGCCAAAGGTAGATTAAGATCCAACAGATCTAACAGTATGAGAAGATAATAAAGCTTTTAAAACACACACCTTTCAAGGTGTGTGTTTCTTGGAACCACAGGCTTGTGCGCCCCCACCCTTTTGACATATACTATCCTTGGAGGAATTTCATGATTCATTTACTACTTGCCGCGCTGCTGATCTCATGTGCTCACAACAAACAGAACTCACCAACGCGTTATACACACAACGCAACAACTATACCTTTGCTGATCTCTAACATTTCTGTTGCCTTCCCTGAAAACATGGATGGGCACACTATCAAAGAAGTAGACTCTCTAGGCATCTGTGGAGCACTAACCGAATGGAGTCAAAAACGCTTCCAAACACACGGTGATGGCACAATGCGCGTCATGGTAACAACAGAAAAAGTGCCAACCACAGGCCCTATAACCAAAAACTTCTGGAACCACAACGCTTTAATCATTACTATTCATATTACAGGATCATCATTGTATACGGATGTAAAACTGCGCATTAAGGCACATCGATCCATGAACATTTTCCGCTACGGTCCTCCGAAGCATGGAACGCCAGCATGGGCTGAATTTATGACTAACCTTATCAACTCTGTTGATGCACAAGTGGTGAGCGGATTACAAAAATATGCGCCAAAACTTTTGGTGCACAACTAATAATCTAACAGCGCTGCTTGAACATAAAAGCTCTTGTTTCTATTGAAAATATGAAACAAGGGCTTTTTTTAATGCAGATAGTCCAAAAAAGACTATAAGAAGCGGTGACACTAACACAGCCCTCTGCATCCATGTGTTGGCCTTCTGACGCATAATATACGCCAACAATCCATAACAGCAGTAAGCGGTACTGCTGCCTAAAGCAGCTCCCAAAGCCACTTGTAGTTTTTCTATAAGGAGTAATTCTGCGCTAAGTGTAGGTGTCATCACCATCAGGTTAATAACCAACACCGTGGTAAAAGGACACACCAACGAAAGCGCAGCCGGCCACCAAACTGCAGCGGCGCTTGGCTCACCATAGCGTATATTTTTATTGGAAACATGAGCGTGTGCAGCCACACATAAAACCAAAATACCCATCACCGTATAAAGAGCAGTAGGAAAATTCTCCACCAATACAACAATGTACGTATTTAAAAACATAGCCAACATAACGTGACACCCTATGGAACAACCCAACAAGGCTTGAGCTATTAAAAAATCTCTCAGTGATCGTGTCGCCGCCATACACAACAACAAAATCACCACTGGCCCAACCGGCAAAACAATATAGGCCCCTATTTTGATTCCTTCCCAAAAAAACATATCTCCTCCTAAAACCAGGATCCTCCTTTATAAGTCTGCAGGGATTGATGAAGTGAGGATAAACCATAAAAAACTAAAATCAGTGGTGTATACATCACACCATTTTTCATCCAACTATCTGCTTTCTTACGTAAAAGGAACAATATAAAACCTTCAGAACAATAAACGCTCATGCTACCCAAAATAGCACCAAGCGCCACACATAACTTATCGGTTAGCTCCAAATCCACACACAAAGAAGGGGTGTTAATCATTAAATTAATCACAAGTACCGTAGTGAAAGGACACAAAAGAGACAAAACCCCAGGACCCCATAATTTTGTGTTTCTCGGCAAACCATAGCGAATCTTTTGATTAGTAGCGTACAAACGCCAAGCCGAAAACAATACCAGAAACCCCATCATTGCATAAAGCTCCACCGGAAATCGCTCTACAAGCTCTCTAATGTATGCGTGAAAAGACATGGCCACCATAAAGTGTGTGCCCACAGCCAATCCAACAAGAAACTGTGCTACTAAAAAATCTTTCATGGAGCGCAAGATGGCCATACACAAAAGAAGAATCACCACAGGACCAACCGGTAGCGCTAAAGCAGCGCCAATTTTGAAACCTTCAACTATAAACATTTAAAACCACAATACATAAGCCTGATACAAACTCTCAGCGCTATAAAACAAAACAATAATAGGCGCCAACTTCACAAGAAAAATACTCACTCTTAGCGACATTTGTTCTGAAAGCCTAAACACCATAAACGCTAAAGAAAAGTAGGTAGCCGCGCCACTCAACCCTGTTGCAAGAGAGGTTACTGCTATCTCCAAAGGTGTGAAGGGCACCTGCAGCCTCTCTGTGCCAAGAAACAAATTCAACACCAGCAAACCGATAAAAGGACACAACAAAGAAATCAAAGCAGGCGTGTAAACCTTAGTGACAGGCCGAATGTTACGAATATCAATTTTGCGACCAGTCATAAAAGCGTTGAGGGCAACAAGCGCCACTGCAACACCCATCACAAAATAAAACTGCACAGCATACTCTTTTACATACTGAAGAATCACTGCCTGAAAAACTAAAGCGACTGTTGTATGCGCCACTATAGACATACCTGCCCAAAAGGATGCCAAAGGCCACATGTTCCAGCCTTTTGTGGTTAAAACCATGCTAATTAATGTAATAGCAACAGGCCCTATAGGCAAAGCTACCTTAAAGCCTATTAAGAAACCTTCCATTATTTTATCTAGCATTTATCTCCTTGCGGATACCACGCGCAAACCCTAAGCATTTTTCATTCTAACATAAAAAACTCGTCATCACGATTCAAAGGCAAAGAGATGACCAAACTGGGATATGGTCTGAAGGCCTTTCTTTTTGACGTTGTGCGCGAATATGTCCATACCCTGTAATGCAATCAAGAGCGCTATAGGTGGCAAGCATTAAGTCAATGCGAAGACCTTTGACAGGAAAGTCTGCCATATTACGGTAATCCCACCATGTGTAGCGCTCTTCTTGATGCGCGTTATGCAAAAACACACCACCAACATCCATAAATCCAAGCGAGCACACATGACTAAGCCATTGCCGCTCTGCAGGACTAAACAACAGCCTTTTAGAAAAGTGCTCCGGAGCATAAACATCTTTAACGCTTGGTACAATATTAAAATCACCCATCACAAGGACTTTTTCGTTAGCCAAAGGAGCCAAATAGGACGCCAAATCCTGCATAAAGGTTTTTTTATACACAAATTTATCACTTGTTAAGCTTTCACCGTTTGGCACATAAACGTTAATCAGATGCACTCCTTGTACAATCACATGCAGAAATCTTGCGGGCTGATGCCCTTCTTGCGGTAAAGAGGTTCTTTCCACAGAAAAAGGTATCCGCGATACAAATGCCACTCCGCTCAATCCTTTATTGCCCAAGGCAAATATTTCAAACCCTGAGTTCAGGGTGGGAAAATCTTCTTTGCTACATTTGGTTTCTTGCAGTGCAATAATATCTACGCTTCCGGTTGCCAAAATATCTTCCACTTGCTGTTGGCGCACACGCACAGAGTTCACGTTCCAGGATAAAATCTTCATGATGTCGGCTTAGGCAAAGTGAACGATACTCCGCACCCACAGCTTCCATCGCTCTTGGGATTTTGAAACACAAATTTAGCATGCATCATTTCTTGCTGATAGTCCAACGTTCCACTTTCTAAAAACGGAAGATGATTTTTAGACACTACAATACGCGCATTTTTGTTATGCAAAACGACATCATTGCTTTCAGCGTTTTCCACAAAAACAAACACATAGCTAAAGCCATGGCATCCACCACTTTTAATGCCCAATCGCAACACAGGATTCTCTGAGTGCGATGCTATTTTGTTCCAAGCGCTTTCGGTAATATTAATCATCTTTTACATCTTTGAAGGCACTTTTTGAGCAAGAGCTTCTTCCAGAAAGCGCATAATATCTCCCTGCAGAACTTTATCTGGCTCTTGATGTTCAACGTTTGTGCGCAAATCTTTCACCAATCGATAAGGGTGCAAAACATAAGAGCGAATTTGGTGGCCCCAACTAATACTTTCTTTTTCTACTTGCGCATCTTTTTCTTTCTTTTCTGCAAGGCGAGCTGCGTAAAGACGAGAACGCAGCATTTTCATCGCACTATCTTTATTGCGGTGCTGAGATCTCTCACTTTGGCACTGCACCACAATACCAGAAGGCATATGGGTAATGCGCACGGCGCTGTCGGTTTTGTTGACATGCTGCCCACCGGCGCCTGAAGCTCTGTAGGTATCAATGCGCAAATCTTTATCTTCCACTACCACCATAATGGTTTCATCCACTATAGGCACCACAAAAACAGAAGCAAAACTTGTGTGTCTTTTTCCAGAAGAATTAAAAGGGGATTGGCGCACCAAGCGGTGAATGCCGCTTTCTGTTTTTAAAAACCCAAAGGCATACTCTCCCTCAAAACGTAGCGTTCCACCTTTAATGCCAGCTTCTTCACCTTCCACGTAATCGTCCACTATCACCTTATGGCTCTGCTGCTGCCCAAAGCGCATATACATCGTGAAAAGCATTTCTGCCCAATCTTGAGCATCCGTGCCACCTGCTCCACTTTGCACATGCACATAGCACCCCTTTTTATCTTCAGGGGAGCTCAGCATAATATGATAACTCAGTGTGTGTACACGCTTAGCCAGGGCACCAGAAGAAGCATTCAGGTCTGTCAGCATGTCTTCATCTTTTTCTTGGCGCAAAAAGTCTAGCATTTCCTGGGCATGCGCATGCTGATTTGTGTAATTGGCGATAGTTTCACATACACCATTCACTTGGGCGTATTCTTGCGTTAAAGCACGGGCGTTATCTGGATTGTCCCACAACGCATCTTGTTCAATAGCCTCACGCAGCGATTCTTTTTTTGCCAAGAGCTCATCCCAGCGAACAAAATCTTTGCACTGCAGCAGCCCTTTTTCCACCAAGCGCAGTGCTGACTGCACCGTTAACAAAACCTCTGAATAATCCATCACTTATACAATAACATTGACTATACGATTCATCACAAAAATCACTTTTCTAACTGGCTGATTCCCTATGGTCCGCGCAATGATGTTTTGCGCCTCTTGCAAAACGTCTTGTTCTGCAGCGTTTAATGCCACCTCTACAGTGCCACGCATTTTTCCATTCACTTGCACCGCCACCGTAACCATATCTGCCACCAGATAATTTTTGTTGTAAGATGGCCAACTAGATTCCACAGAACACTGCTCTCGCAATTCTGCTGACAAATGCGGCATAAAGGGGTCCAACAGCAGCAACAGCGCTCTCCATCCGTGCCAGAGGTTCTGCATACACCCTGCCGCAGCGGACTGCGTAACAGCGTTAAAAAGCGCTCTGATATGTGCAATGGCTAAGTGCAGGCGCATGGCCTCCAAATCATCAGTTACCGCAGCAATAGTTTTGTGCATAAGCACAAGAAATTCCTGAGTCATTTCTTGCTTTGGCTGCTCTGCGGTTAAATCATCTCGCCACTCATCCATCATAGCATACAGTTTTTTAGCAAAACGCCATGATCCGTGCAAACCTGTATCGCTCCAATCAAAGTGTCGCTCCGGCGGCGCATCGGACACAACAAACATACGCAAAGCATCAACGCCGTAGGCTTCCATAATACTGTCCGGGTCTACAACGTTTTTCTTAGATTTGCTCATTTTCTCAGAGGCGCCTTCCGTCACAGGCGTTCCATCTTTCAGCGCCCATGTTCCATCCGCTTGTTTTTTGACATCTTTTGGCTCTACCCACTCTTTATCCTTTGTGCGGTATGTACGATGACAAATCATACCTTGTGTTAACAATCTCTTAATAGGTGTTTTTATAGGCTTAAGATAGCCAGCGCGCACAAGCATGATCATAAATAAACGAACATACAGCAAGTGCATCACAGCATGCTCCACGCCACCAATATACCAGTCAATGGGCAAAAACTGCTCTACCTCTTTAGGATCAAAACAGCGATCTTTAGGCTGAGATATAAAACGCAAATAGTACCAACAAGACTCAAAAAATGTATCAAGCGTATCTGTGTCACGCACAGCGGGTTTTGCGCATTGTGGGCATGAAACATGCTTCCAGGTGGGATGTTTATCAAGAGGGTTTCCCTGCCCATCAAACACGATATCTTGAGGTAAAGAAACCGGCAAATCTTCCACCGGCACTGGCACTTCTCCGCAATCATCGCACAAAATCATAGGAATAGGTGTCCCCCAATAGCGCTGGCGAGAAACACACCAATCACGCAATCGATATCGCTCCTGCTTTGCTCCAAGCCCTTGCTTAATCAGAGTTTCTGTTACACGCTCAAAGGCAGAAGCGCATGACAATCCATTCAGTTCTTTGGAGTGTATAAGCGTACCACCTATGTCATCGCGCGGCACCACAAGCGCCTCTTCCCCGCTCCACTCACCCTGAGCGGGCGCAATGACTTGCTGAATACGTTCGTTATAGCGTTTTGCGAAGGCAAAATCACGCTCATCATGGGCAGGACACGCAAAAATAGCACCTGTACCATAATCTGATAAAACATAATTCACAACATAAATAGGCAATAACTCTTTTGTTAAAGGGTGACATGCTTCAAAAGAAAGTTTTACGCCTTCTTGTGTTGCTTGATCAGATTGTTCATCAAAAGGGTGTGCTCTTGTGTGCGTGATAAAATCGGCAACATCTTTGTGTGTACTGGCGGCTTCTTCAGCTAAAGGATGTTCTACAGAAACAGCACAAAACGTAGCGCCATAGAGGGTTTCAGGGCGTGTAGAAAACACTTCTAAAGAGTCCCTATCTTTCACTGAAAATCTGACGATTGCGCCTTCTGAATATCCAATCCAGTTTTCTTGCATGGTGCGGACAGCTGCAGGCCATTCATCCAGATCTTTGATACTTGCAAGAAGCTCTTCTGCAAAATCGCTTTGCCTGACAAACCACTGTCGCATTTTTTTCTTTTCTATCAGCGCTCCGGATCTCCACCCTCGGCCGTTTTCTATTTGTTCATTAGCCAAAATAGTTTGATCAATAGGGTCCCAGTTGACAACCCCTTCTTTGCGTACAAGTAAGTTTTCTTTCCAAAACCTAATAAACATTTCTTGCTCATGCATAAAATACGATTCATCGCATGTAGCAAATTCTCGTGACCAGTCATACCCCAAACCCAATCGCTTGAACTGTTTGCGCATATGTTGAATATTTGCATGAGTCCAGGTTCGTGGATGCGTGTTGTGGGTAATAGCAGCGTTTTCTGCCGGCAAGCCAAAAGCGTCCCACCCCATGGGATGCAGGACATCAAAACCTTGTGCTTTTTTAAAGCGCGCAAGCACATCACCCAGAACATAATTTCTGACGTGCCCAACATGCAAAACGCCTGATGGATAAGGAAACATTTCCAATACATAAAAAGGATTTTTGGGATTTTTATCTACGGAAAAGGGTTGGCTTTCTTCCCAACTCTTTTGCCATTTGTCTTCTATTTTTTTAAAATCGTATCCTGACACACTGCACCTTTTTTCTAAAAAAAAAGAGGAGCAACAGCTCCTCTTTTTATTCTGCGGCAAAACTATATTAGCATTGCACCTTCAGACCAATCATAAACACTTGAGCTTTTGTATTAACGGGTCCATCTTTTTCAAGAGAAAGTCCTGCTCCGTCATAAATCTTATCAAGTTCAATGTCGCGAAGGCCTGCTTCACTCACGTGAGCTTTTGTAGATTGCGCATCTACGATATCACACTCTGCGTAAACTGTAACACTTGGAGATACTTGGTAGTCAGCGCTGAATGTCAAAAGATTAGTTTCTGCCATTCCTTGCTCTACCTTACGCTCTGTGCGGTAATAACCCACAGAAAGAAGCGTAGCTCCCAATGTGAATGCAGCAGAAACGCTGTATCCTTTAGGCGCTGTGAAAGGCAATCCAGCACGAATTGCTGATTTGCCCATGTCGTAGAAACTACCAGCAATTCTTACACAACCAGCGTCTACCATCGCACCTACTTGGTAACCCTCAACAGGGTTGTAGTTTACATTAGAAGGCTTATGGCTATCGTTCGCAGGCATAGACTTAGCGAACACACCACCAATGAAAGCACCTAGCGTAAGGTTGTCAATTGTCTTAGTGTAGTTTAATGCGACTTCCGTCATGTTGCGGAAAGAGAATTTGCGATCAATCTCGTTCTTTAGAACGATACGTGAAGCGCGCCCTTCCTCTCCAGTGTCTGGAGCAAAGGAAATACCAAATACGAATCCATTCATAGAAACAGTGTTAAAACCAATCTTGTTGGATGGAGCCTGACGAATACCAAGGTAAAGGTTGCAACCAACTGGCAAGTCCACAACACGGCCAACAAATCCCAAAGGACCTTTACAACCACCTGCGTTGATTGGACCGTCAATGTTAAGCGTGCTCACTGGACCTTCATATCCACCTATGAATCCTGTTCCGTATGGTGTGGAATAGAAACCATAAAACTCTGCAATTCTCTTAACACCCTCTTTAACACGGTCAAGATCTATTGCGGCAATCAATCCGTAGGAGTGATCATGTTGATCTTTTGTAGACGACGCTACTGCCGTTAGGTTTCCACCGATACCAATGTATGAATTAGCTGCAGCTTCCCTTTGAACTTTTTGGTTAACCGACAAAAGCACAGCGTTCACCGCTGCTGACATCTTCAAACTAAACGCCGGAGACGTCATATTGGCGGGCGCTGCCACCAAACCGGAGCATACCGCTGCTCCCAACAATAATAATTTCTTCATAATACTACCTTTTCAGTTCCTGTATGTTTTTAGCAAATCCTGACTCTCTTATCAAGCCAACAACCAGTATGCGCCAAGCGCTCTCAAGCAATTTGTATCATTTTGATACATAAAAGCAGAGCAGGATACTATCAACACCACTTAAAACATTCAATACCTTGCTGTGTTAAAGTAACACATCATGTTGAGACTTTATACATCAGAAAATCTATACACCAAAAAAAATCTTATCTTAACAGATAAAATGATACGCCATCTTGCCGCACGCCGCATTACTGAACAAACGTTCGCTCTTTTTAATGAACGAGAAGGAAGCTTTGAGGCACGCCTCAGCTTACGCTCAACAGCTACTGTGGGAAAGCGCATATGCGATCCATGGTCTTCACCTGCCCTACACCTTTATATAGCGCTCATTAAGCCAAAAAACCTATCATTTGTCTTAGAAAAGTGTACAGAGCTAGGGGTGACGCATTTTCAGCTCATCACCACACACTTTTCCCAAAACTATAAACCCAATTTAGAACGTTTAGAAAATGTGTGCAAAGAGGCCATTGAGCAGTGTGAGCGATTCACACCCCCCAAAGTACTCAGACCCATAGCTTTACACGCCCTTTTGGACACAACCACAAGCCCTTTATACGTGGCTCTCGAACGCAGCAATCACACGGTTGCCAAACCATTTAACAGCGCACATCCACACATACTAATTGGGCCAGAAGGCGGCTTTTCCCCAGAGGAAAAAACGATCCTTCTTGCACACAAACACTGCGCCCCTTTCTCACTTGGAAACGCTATCTTAAGATCAGAAACAGCCGCCATTTCTGGGGTCGCTAACTATTTGTACTCGATCGACTCAATGCAGTAGTACCTAACGCCTTCACTAGGAAGAGCCACTTCTACACTGTCGCCTTTCTTACGTCCCAAAATAGCACGAGCAAGAGGCGACTCTTGAGAGATCAGGCGATCCTCTGGATCAGCCTCAATGGGGCTTACTATTTTATAAACCACCTGATTTTCCGTCTCTTCATCAAGCAAAGTGACTTTAGCGCCAAAACGCACATCTTGCACGCCTGTGAATTTCTTCACGTCCACGACTTCTGCATTTTGCAAACTTTCTTCCAATTGCGCAATACGCCCTTCAATAAAAGACTGCTTCTCTCGCGCAGCATGGTATTCTGCATTTTCAGAAAGATCCCCATGCTTGGCAGCTTCTGCGATTGCTTTAATCACCGCCGGACGCTCCGTGTCGCGCAAATTTATTAATTCTGTTTTAAGTTTATTCAAACCAACTTCTGTTACAAGTAACCTGTTCATACAAGCCTTTCCCACACCCTATAGATGTAAAATTATTCCGACCGAAAACGTATGCATTGCAGCACGTTTCTCAAAAATGGCCTTTGACTGATGCGCATTTTCAGAAAGCGCAAAAGCATATCGATATGATACCTCAGAAGATAGGGCGCCTGTCAAGAGGGATTCTGTCATTATCTCCACATAACCAAAAAACATCTCCTGGTTATATTTTTTCCCTTGCGGACTTTTCATTGAAAAAATTGACTGCAAACAGCCTAAACCAAAGCTGGTTAAGAAAGTTTTTTGCACAATAGCACCAGTCACAAGACCACCACCCCAACAGTGTGATGGTATCAGCGTCCAGCTTGATTTTTCAGACACTCCACGCTCAACACACGCAAAGGCATGCCCTCCATAGTAAACGCCCTCTCCTTTCAATCCACCAAGGTACGCATGCACCGAGGCGCCTGGCACCCATGCGGAGGGAGGGTTGCTTATCTTTTTTGGAAAAACAGAGAATGAGGTTACGTTAATCTTAGTAGCGATACGCAAACCGACAAAATCCTTAGCTTCCAAAAAAGCTGGTGGATTCATCAGCAAAATAATTAAAAAAAAATATTTTTTCAAAAAACCCCTCTTTATTCACCATATCAGCTTTCCTATATTTGGAAAAGCGAATGCATGCTATATTTGATTACAAAGTGAATGATGTTTAATCCTTACGCCACATTGAGTGTCTCACCCAACGAATCTTTGCAAGCTATACGCGCAAAATATGCCCACATCATTAAGAAAAAACATCCAGACACAGCCTCTGGTTCCTCAGATCCTCAAAATATAGAAAACATCATGCAAGCGTTCTCTGTGCTAAAATCGCACCGGACCCGGAAGCTTTTTGATGATGCCACCAACGGCGGCAAAACATTTTCAGACTACAGCGCCTTTGCCGCCTTTATGCATAAACACATAGAAAGCGAGAAAAGCTCGCAAACAGAGCATGCACAACACGCCCTTTCCATCACGATTTCCTTGCAGGAAAGCTTGCTTGGAACCACAAAAAAAATCACCTTCCTCAACGCAAGCATCCATGCACGCATTCCGCCCAACACACGTGATGCAACCGTTATTACTATTGAGCACAAAACCTCTTTGTCGCGAGTAGATACGCTTTTTTTGAAAGTATTTGTAGCATCCAATCCGCTTTTTTCTCGAACCGCACAAGACCTCATTATGCAGTGCCCCATTTCCTTTGCGGATTCCCTCCATGGAAACACTTTTTCACTCACCACGCCACTCGAAACCCTCAATGTGCACATTCCTACGCTGGGAAGTTTTCCGTTTGCGCCTATTGTATATAAAAATCACGGCGTGGAATACGCTCCAGGTGTACGCGGCAACCTAATCATGCATCCAGTCATTGTCCCTCCCAAAAAAGAAGATCCGGCCGCCCATCACTTAGCTGAAATCTTAAAAAACACCGCCTACAAAGTCTTGTAATTACAAAGTGTTTTTGACAAATAACGCTCTCTGCATTATAGTATAATAGCGAAAGGCTATGAAAAAAGAAAACCGCTTTTACATGGACCATATGTCCACCACACCTTGTGATCAACGAGTTATTGATACGATGATGCCATTTTTGGTAGATCACTTTGGCAACCCTCACTCCAAAAATCATGAATGGGGATGGGATGCTAGTACCGCTGTGGAAAAAGCACGCAAAGGCATAGCATCTATCATCAACGCATCACCTAAAGAAATTATTTTCACATCTGGTGCAACAGAAGCCACTAACCTTGCCATTAAAGGCTTAGCTCTTTTTCATCCTGATAAAAAACATATTGTTACAACGCAAATAGAGCATAAGTGTGTTTTGGATTCCTGCACTTTTCTCGAATCTCAAGGATTCAGCATTACGTATGTACCCGTACAGAAAAGCGGCATTGTGCAAGCACATGACATAGAAAACGCAATACAAGACGATACGCTTCTTGTGAGTGTTATGGCCGCAAACAATGAAATTGGCACGATTCAACCCATTAGAGAAATTGGGCATATCTGCAAAAAAAGAGGTGTTTTCTTTCACACAGATGCTGCACAGGCATTTGCAAAAATGCCTATTGATGTTGAGGATATGTGCATCGACCTTTTGAGTATTTCTGGGCATAAAATTTATGGCCCTAAGGGTATAGGCGCTCTCTTTTTGCGCAAGCGAGGCAGGCGCGTGCGCATCACACCCCTTATGACCGGTGGCAACCAAGAGCAAGGCTTGCGCTCCGGAACACTGGCTCCATTTTTGTGTGTTGGCTTAGGAGAAGCAGCCCGCATCACATGGGAAGAAAGCTCCAAAGAGAATGTGAGACTGCTAAATCTGAAGCGCACTTTGTGGAAAAAAATACAAGCATTACCTGAAATACTCCTGAACGGAGATTTTGATAACGCTCTACCACACGTACTAAACGTAAGCTTTGCAGATGTTGAGGGAGAAGGTCTGATGGGACACATCAGCGAAATTGCCGTTTCCTCTGGTTCTGCATGTACATCAGACTCTCTAGAGCCATCGTATGTCTTACGCGCTATTGGGGTAGACGAGTCCATGGCGCACACATCATTGCGCATATCGTTTGGACGCTTTACAACAGAAGAAGATATTCTCCACACCGCAAACCGCATTGTGCACGCAGTCAACCATTTGCGCAACATGAGCCCGTTATGGGAAATGCGACAAAACGGCGTGGATATCTCAACAATTGAGTGGAAACACTAGGAGAGTGCTATGAAATACAGTCAGAAGGTAGAAGATATTAACAAAAACCCAAAAAACGTTGGGTCATTTCAAGACAGCAACGATATTGGAACAGGACTTGTGGGAGCCCCAGCATGCGGTGACGTCATGAAGCTGCAAATTAAAGTAGAGAAAGGCGTTATTGTGGATGCGTGCTTTAAAACGTTCGGCTGCAAAGCAGCCATTGCCTCAAGCTCTCTCGCCACAGAGATGCTTAAAGGTAAAAGTTTGGACGAAGCGCTTGCTGTTAAAAACAACGACATCGCCGCAGATCTTGCTCTCCCACCCATTAAAAAGCACTGCTCTACATTAGCCGAAGAAGCGATTCAAGCTGCTGTAGAAAACTTAAAAGAAAAACAATAATCGGGTAGATGACTCAGTCCTTCCTTACCACCACACCAGTAGCAAAAAAAATGCTCCAAAACATGCTTGTTGCCCGCGAAAAAGACACGCTTGGTATTCGCATAGGTGTGCGCACACGGGGATGCACTGGGCGCTCCTACACTATGTCCTTTGTTGACAAAGTCGACCCGCTTGACCATCAATGCGCCGTCTCAGACGCCCTCACGCTTTTTATTGATCCAAAAGCCTTCATGTTTATTGTGGGAACAACTCTTGATTACCAAAAAACAGATACAGCGGAGGGATTTCTGTTTCAAAACCCTAATGAAAAAGGACGCTGTGGTTGTGGAGAATCTTTTTACACTTAATTGCACTCACTGCCGACACCTCATCACACGCATTCAAGTGGTTTGTGATGCGTGCTCTTCCCCCCTTGTCGCTATCAAAAAACTCAATGCTTTTGAAATTTTTGGCATAAAACCATCTACCACTCTCGACCCCAAAACCCTTAAAAGACTTTTTTTAGATGCACAAAAACAAATACACCCAGATCGCTTTATCCGTGAGCCAAAGACTTTCACCTTTGCTACAGAAGTCACGGCCTTACTCAATAAATCCTTTGCCGTGCTTTCCTGCCCTTTGCAACGATCGCTTGCCTTTATTGCGGCACACAATCACTGCGCGGACATCAACAATGCCACGCTTGATCCCGCAATTCTTGACCACCTCTTAGAGAAGCGCGCCCAAATCGACACCGCCGAAAACACATCTTTTGTGCAGGATATATTAACCGAAATCAGCACAGAACTCAAAAAATCGCTTGCTCGGGTCGCCTCACATATCGAACACCAACTACCAAAAAAATCATTAGAAGAGGCCGCTTTCATTAGCTACCTATTGCGCGTACAAAAAGATGCCAAAAAAAAACTCCCCCGCACTCATTTTTGATTTTTCCGAAAACAAAAAAAACACACCTGTTGTAGGCATAGATTTTGGCACAACATGCTCACTGGTCGCGCATGGAGCGCCACCGGATGTTATTAAGCATGACGAATCACTCATGCTTCCCACGTCCGTTATTTATCATGAGGATAAAACAGAGTGCGGAACACAAAGCGCTCTTGCCATCAATTCCATAAAACGCCTTCTTGGGCAAACATCTGGTACCGCACAAGCGTTGGGATTTCAGGTTGAAAAAGGATCAAATATTACGATCGTTACTCCTCAAGGCCCTAAAACACCTTTGGAAATCACTGCTGATTTTTTGCGCCATCTGCGCCAACACACAACACATGCCCTTGGATGCGATGTACATACAGCCGTCTTAACCGTCCCTGCACATTTTTCAGAGAAAGCGCGCCAAGAACTTCGTCACGCAGCATCACAAGCAGGGTGGCACATTCTCAGGCTTCTTCCAGAACCAACAGCGGCCGCATTGGCCTACAAGCTCGATACCCTAGAGCCCGCTTGCTACCTTATTTATGACTGGGGAGGGGGGACGTTTGACATCTCTATTCTTGCGCTTGAGGATGGAGTGTTTCGCGTTGTTGCTCTCAGCGGAGATAGTTTGTTAGGAGGCGACGACCTGGATCGCATTATTGCCCAAAACCTCACGAACTCTGAGCATCCAAGCACACAGGATATTGCACAAGCGCGCTTGATCAAAGAATCTTTATGCCTCGCTCCTTCTGTGGATTGGGTACAAAACACAAACACCATCAGTGTAACAAAAGACATGGTGGCATCTTTCATAGAACCTCTGATACAACAAACTCTCTCGATGTGTGATCAGGCTATGGAGGACGCCAACATGAGCTACAGCGACCTCCGCAACATTATTCTTGTAGGTGGCACCACCCGCCTTGCTTGCATTCAAGATGCCATCGCGCGCCACATGGGCGCACCCATCCTATCTAGCCAAAACCCTCAAACGGTTGTGGCTATGGGAGCAGCGCAATATGGGCACTCCATCATGTGCGATAGCGATCCTAACATTTTAATTGATGTGCTACCTTTGTCGCTTGGCATTGAGTCTGTGGGAGGCATTGTGGAGGTTATTATTCCTCGCAATACCCCTATTCCACATAACGAAACACAGGTATTTACCACTTCCATCAACGGGCAGAAATTTATTAACATATCCGTTATTCAAGGGGAACGCGATTTGGCACAACACTGTACACAGCTTGGCTCCTTTACCATCGGTCCTCTGCAGCCTGTCCTTGCAGGCATACCACATGTCGAGGTCACCTTTTCCTTAGATGTAGAAGGATTGTTAACAGTAACAGCGTTTGAGAAGCAGTCGCAGCAATACCACCACATAACATTAAATAATATTATGGATCCCAAACACTATGAAGACACAGTGAAGGACGCCGCCCAGCACGCTCTTGCAGATGCAGAAACTTATCAGCGTGTTTTTACAAAGCAAAAGGCGCTTTTGCTGCTATCGCGCCTTCATGCATATCAAGCAAACCATACCGTAAGCGACAATATTCTTGAGGCACAGAAAGCACTGCAAGAAGGTGTTAATGAAGATCAATCCGACCTGTCAGATCTCTTGCAAACACTAGAAAATCGTATTAATGAATCTTTGTAAATGGAGCGGGAGAAGGGGATCGAACCCTCGACCTCAACCTTGGCAAGGTTGCGCTCTACCGCTAAGCTACTCCCGCTTTTGCGACAAATCATTTTACCATCAACGTGGGTTGTTGCAAAGGGGTTCAGCTAGAAATCAGAGTCTCTCCGCGACATGGTATCCCTGACCAATAAAAAAGACTTCTCTGGATTCTTTTTGAGAAGAAGGCGGTTTCATGAGAGACGTTTTTATAAAGTATTTTTGCAGAGATTTTACAAAAACAGACCATTCATGTCCTTGCCACCCTTTGCAAACAAAAACACCACCATCATCCAAAAATGCTTGAGAGCATTGCCATATTTTCTCCACTAAAACCATCATACGAATATGATCTGTGGAGGCATGGCCAATGGTATTAGGCGCCGCATCTGACAGAACTACATCTGCCTTTTGATCAGACAAAGCGCTTCTGACTTTATCCCATCCTTCTTCAGATGAAAGATCTGCCTGCAGGCACAGCGCGCCTTCAATGGGATCCATCTCTAATCGGTCTACTGCCACGATAAAGCTAGTAGGTGTAATATGGCGCACCACCTCAGTCCAACCACCAGGCGCAGAACCCAACTCCAAGATTCTGCGCTTTCCTTTTAAAATTTTATGCTTTTCTTCAATTTCTAATAATTTAAAGGCAGACCGCGCACGCCAACCTTCTTTGCGCGCTCTGAGTACATAGGGATCTTTCAACCATCTTTGTAACCAACGTTGCGAAGATTGCGTTCTCCTTCCCTTACTCATTATTCTGCTACACGCACAATGTCAGCACCACATGCCGCAAGCTTTTCCTCTATGCGTTCATATCCTCGGTCCGTATGATAGATGCGTCGTATATGCGTTTCTCCCTCAGCACCTAGTGCACACGCCACCAAAGCGGCCCCTGCTCGCAAATCGCTTGCCATTACAGTGGCACCAGATATATTGGCGCCACCATGCACAGTGGCCCTATCACCCTGAAGAGTAATGTTGGCGCCCATACGAATGAACTCCAGCGCATGCATAAATCGGTTAAGAAAAACTGTTTCTTTTATTGTGCTGTCTCCTTCACAAAAAATAGAAAGGGCCATAAAGAAACTTTGTAGGTCGGTGGAAAAAGCGGGGTAAGGTCCGCTTTCAAAATCAAACGCTTTCAACACACCTGCTCTACGCACACGCATACTTGTTGCATCAGGAAAACTCACATCCACTCCAATTGATTGAAGCAACTCTAACGGACCCTCCATTAAAGATGCGTCGTTGTTTTTGATAATCAGATCACCCTTAGTGATGGCGGCCATAACAGCGTAGGTCAAAGCCTCTATCCGATCAGGTAGCACGCACCACGATTCAGGCATATTGAGTGTGTCCACACCCTGTATAGTCAAAGTGCGGGTTCCAATGCCATCAATCTTTGCGCCCGATTTCACAAGAAACTTACAAAGCTCAACGACCTCTGGTTCGCAAGCCGCACCTGTTATAGTGGTTTCTCCTTTAGACAAAACTGCCACCGTTAAAATATTTTGTGTACCACCCACCGTTGGGTAAGGAAGATCAATCTGAGCGCCTTGCAATCGCGCAACTTTTGCCTGCACAAAACCTTTTTCTAAAGCAATATCAACACCCAATTTTTGGATGCCCTCAAGGTGCCACTGCACAGGTCGGGATCCGATAGAGCAGCCTCCTGGCAAAGGCACGCGCGCCTCTCCAAATCGACCCAAAAGCGACCCCAAAAGCAAAAAAGATGCACGCATTTTACTCACATGCTCATAGCGAGGTTTCCAACACTGAACGGAACGAGTATCAACGCAGTAAATGCCGCCATCTTTGAGAGAAGTTTGAGCGCCCAAATCCTCTAAAATAGTACCCAAAAGGATAACATCTTTTAGCGCCGATACAGGGGAAAAGGTCACGACGCTAGGGCGTAAAACGGAAGATACCATTAGAGGTAAAAGGGCATTTTTTGCACCCTGAACAGACACACTTCCAGAGAGCGCCTTACCGCCTCGAATAATGAGTTTATCCATGCGGCTTCACCATAGGGTGCGTAATGCCTCTTTGGCCCTGGTAGCGACCTTTTCTATCCACATAAGAAGTTTCACAAGATTCTGTCCCTTGAAAGAAGAGAAACTGGCAAATACCCTCAAAAGCGTAAATGCGAATGGGCAGGCTTGTAGTGTTAGAAAATTCCAAAGTTACATGACCTTCCCATTCCGGCTCTAGCGGCGTCACATTCACAATCAAGCCACACCTAGCATACGTTGATTTGCCAATACAAAGAACCAGCACATCCCGGGGCACACGAATGTATTCCACAGTACGCCCCAAAGCGAAACTATTAGGAGGAATGTCACACGTTGCACCAACTTTTTCCACAAGTGATGCAGAAGAAAAGTTTTTAGGATCAATAACGCGAGGATCTATATTAGAAAACACCTGAAAATGATCAGCGACCCGAACATCATATCCATACGAAGACAGTCCATATGATAAACATCCTTCTTGATTCATTTTAGTCACAAAAGGCTCAATCATCTTGTTTTTGATTGCTTGCTCTTTGATCCACTTGTCTGGCATAATTCCCATGCGATCTCTCCTCTTTTTTCTTTAATCGACGTTCTTTGATATTGCGGCGCAGTGCCTCAGAGTACTGGCCAAAATTCTTCTTTTGGTAACTTTTCTTTTCACTATCTGGCATTTTGGTATAGCGCAAAAACTTTCTTGATTAATTCAACAGACTCGCCCCATGGTCGCTGAAAGACATTTCTTCCCATAATGCTTCCATGCCCTCCACCATCAATGACCGCTTTTACGTCATCCAGAGCTGCCTCTTCACTCTCAAACGATCCACCAGAAAAAATGACGAGTCTTTTGCCATTAAAAGCAGACTGCATGACCAACTTAACACGGTCCCTCTGAGTAGCATCTTTAAGACCCAAGTTGCTGTGTCGCGCAAGTGATACTGGCTGATCAGGAATCTTAACTTTGATAATGTGCGCCCCCAACAACGCTGCCATGTGTGCGGCATCAGCAATAACATCTACTGCTGTTGCTTTTCCTAGCACTTCTGGTCCACGTGGGTAACACCATACAACAGTGAAAAGGCCATTTTCTCGCGCCTCTGCAATAATGGCGCGTGCTCTCTCAAGCATATCCAGCGTGGTTGTGGCACCGGGGTAAATTGTAAGCCCAACACCAACACAACCTAAGCGAACAGCATCCTCAACGGATGCTGTTTCTGCTTGGTCTAAAAAACCACCAGGAACAAATAGTGTGTTGTTCGTGAGTTTTAAAATGAGCGGAACACGCCCGCAGTACACATCCGCAGCAATGCTCAAGAATCCTACCGGTGCAGCTAACGCACTCATACCTGTTTCGTCGGCCAATTTAAAGTGATAAAGCGGATCCATAGCTTCCATGTTTTTGGAAAAGCTTGTAATGGGTCCATGCTCAAATCCATGATCTACAGGATATATCACTAATTTATTGGTGCCAGCAAGGACACCGTGTCCCAATACAGTCCCTAAATTTTTTTGGACACTCAAAGGCTCCGTTTTATAAAATTGCAACATCCCCACTCCTTGCTATTTTTTACGATTGTCAGGAAACATAAAAATTGCCAAAACAATGCTTATTACTCCGACAATGCCTCCTCCATAAAACATAGCACTATGTCCCAACTTTGCCCACACGAGTCCTGCCCACGAGCTTGCTCCCACAAGAGAGAGGCCGCACACTAAATACAAAACACCAAACGCTGTGCCACGCAAATTTTCGGGCACCACTCTGTTAATTTCTGCCGCCAAAAGTGTTTGGGTGGAGTAAGTTTGTGCTCCCCACAAAAGCATTCCTAAAAAATTAACCCAAACATGATCAACAGCCAAACAAAGGTTGCCCGCCACCATCAAAGCAAAAACATTCAGAAGCGCACGCTTAATGCCAATTCTGTCACCTAAAATACCAATGGGGTAGATAATAGTAATAGCACCCATACTCCACGCCACTTGTGCAAAAGGAATGAAGGAAGAAACCACATTATGATCTGTTAAACGAAAAATTAAGAAGGTTTCAGAAAAATGCCCCAAGTGATAAAATCCTGCTACACCCAAAATACGCCAGTAAATCGCCGGTAGACACTTAACCAACGAAACAATCAAAAGCTTTCCGGTTCTTACACGCGCTTGGGTGTGCCGAGGCTCTTTCACCAAAAACCACACAAATGCTACGGCCACAAAAGCAAACGCTGCACACACTGCGGCACACCGAGTCATTTCAGCGTGACTTGTGGATAGTTTTGTTAAAAAAGGAAGCGCCATTATCGCGCCCACCACAGAGCCTGTGGTTTTAAAAACACGCTGCAAAGAATATCCACGTGCTCGCAAATTTGGTGGCAGCGTTGCACCTACCATCACATCTCGAGGAACAGCCACAAATCCACTAAAGGTCCTTTGTGCACAACGCAAAATCAAAATAGAAGCAGCGCTCCACACCCAAATAAAACCCATTTGAGAAAGCCCAAGAAGCAACATGGACCAAAACAGAATAGGCTTGCGTGATCGCGCCGCATCCACAACGCTTCCCACAAAAATGCGTGACCCATACGCACACATCTCTGCAATAGAGTCGACCTGCGCCACCAACATCTCAGAGAGACCAATCACATCACGTGTGTAAAGGGGTAAAATGCTAAAAAGCCCTGCTGTAGAGGCATTCAAGAACAAGCCAGAAAATGCAATGCCATAGAAAGTGCTACTAAACGATGAGTTCTTATGCTCCATAGAGAATGGTAGCATATTGTCCCGCCACCATCAAGTTATGCACTGAGTTTGACAATCTTTATATCGGCAAGCGCTAGGCATTTTTTGCATTTGTTGACGCACCTATACTTTTCATCTATTATTCTCTTGGAGGGTAATTATATGTTTTTATTATGTTTTATTGCTTTTACGAGTCTTTCAGCTCATTCATTGTCGAGTCTTTCAGCGCACTCCGGTGTACTGGATTTAATGAACAGAAACTTCTCTTTTAACACCGAGCAAAGATATTCTTCTGTCATGTATACACGCGATAGCAAGGGTGCACAGCTGGTAATAGACGTTCCAGGATACAGCAAAAACGATCTGACTATTACTTTAGAAGGCGACAACACCCTGGTAGTACGAGAAAAAAACACCATCTGTGATTCTTGTTTAAAAAAACCCTGCGCAAAGGGTGCAGACAAAACAGATAACCCCTTTGAGAAAAGGAGTTGTGACTGCAAAGAAAAAGGAGACAGTGTCCTTCACAGATTCAAAATTCCTGGAAACTCCAAAAAAATTCGCGCCTCAGTCCAAAACGGGCAGCTAACAGTAAAAATTGAGTTTAAAGAACCTGAGAACATTGAAATAAACCTAGACTAACATTATGAATATATTGAAAAGCACCGCCACCTCCCTGCTAATGTGTGTGTGCATTATGCGCGCAGAAATTAAAAAAAACCCCATTGAAACCGTGTATGTGGGAGTATATGTAAGCGGCGGCCTTTCCACCGGCCTAATAGAGCCACATAAAGAGTTCTTGCGCAAAGCCAAGCTTTTTTCCGCCGACAGCACATCCAAAGACTGGTCTTGGGGAGCCATTGGTGGCGGATTTGGGCGCGTTGGCCACTCAGACAATCTTTTAGTGGGAGCTGGAATGGGTTACTTGGGCGCTTTTTCATTAAAAGGCACCATACAAGATAAGCAAAGCGCTGACAAAACTTTGAAAATGACCTACAACCTGGAAGGATTAGGCGGACCTATGTTGTTCTTTTCATTGGGAACACCTGTTGGTCAGCACGACTCTTTTCACATCTTTGCAGGAGCCGCAAAGCGCGGTGCTCGCTTATTTTTGGAGGTGAAAAAAGCTAAAGATTCCAAAAGCTTGGGATCATTTACTTCTGAAATAGAGGCAACCGGATGGACTTGCGGCCTTCGCTACATTAAGCCAATTTTCCACTGGAATTTGCCCCTTGCTTTAATGATTTCTTACGAGATGAGCGGATTCTTTGAGAAAAAAACCTTTGTGCAAGGAACAAATGCTGACGGAGAGGTTCGTCAAATGCCATTCTTAGGCCTAAATGGTGAAGCATTTGCTCACACGATATCAATGGGCTTAATCTACATGTTTTAATGTTTTTGGGGGATAGTTTAGAGGCAAAACTCTCGACTCTGGATCGAGCGACCAAGGTTCGAATCCTTGTCCCCCAGCCATTTCCTGTTGGTGGAGCCAAGCGGGATCGAACCGCTGACCTCTACAATGCCATTGTAGCGCTCTCCCAGCTGAGCTATGGCCCCATATTCAACACTCTCTTATTCTAGCAAACAATAACCATGCGCAAAAGTACCTTTTTTATTATTCTTTGCCTTTTGTCTCAGCCACTTTTTTCTCGGTCAATTTCTTTGCTTATGGACACAGAGTGCCTCTATTTGCTCCGCGCATTGATGGAGCCCATTACAAAACATTCACGCCTTACAAAAGATGACCTATCCATCTACATCATAGAAGATACCTCACTCAACGCCTTCGCCACCATCAACGATACTATGGCTGTTTTTTCAGGCCTCATCGAAGCCACCACAGCCGAAGGGTTGCTTTCTGTGTTAGCACACGAGGTTGGCCATTTGCATGAAAGGCACATTACAAAGATGCCAAAAATTAACTTTCTCCCTCTTGCCATGAGCGCCGTGCTAACAATGATGGGATTGCCAGTAGGCACAGCACTGATAGCCGCCGTCGATCACCTGAATTTTTCCTACTGCATGCGCTACTCACGTGAACGGGAAGCATCAGCGGATCGCTTTGCCTTAACAGTTTTTCAAAAGAATAATTGGCCCACCAAAGAAACTCTCAAATTCATGAAAGCTTTTTCCACGCATTCCAAACACCACCCATACTTCTTAACTCACCCCATAGGCCGCCAACGCCTCCTCATCATGGAAGATCATTTGGAAGATCTCTTTAACGTGAAAGACTTGGATGATCTGCCCAATCCACCTCTTCCGGAAGAGATCCGCATCCTTTGTCAAAGACTCAAAAGCAAAGTGACAGCACTGCTTCATCCCGAAAAATTCCTTACAATTAGCGCAGGAGCAACAGATAAGGTAACGCTTTATTCCCGAGCGGTTGCGCATATGCAGCTTGATGACCACCTCAAATCTCGCGCTATATTAGAAGAGCTTTTAGCCCTAAACAACTCTCCTATTGAGCTATGCTTTTTGCTTCAAACATACGCAGGACTGCTGGCAGATATGGGTGAGATTAGTAAAGCCATCGAATACACAGAACAAGCGCTGAATGCTTCTTCACACGCAAATCCTTGCCTTGTTATGCAAAGAGCCATCCTTCTTTTGCAACAGCCCACACTTTGCCCAGAAAAGGCGCATGCCATTATTGGCATGCTAGAAATGAATATAGCAACCTCTCGCCAGAAAGAATTTGTGTTCATGGCATGGCATATTCTTGCAATGCTTTATGGCCGCTTAGGAAAAATTGTGCATGCAGAATACTGCTTGCTGGAAAAGTTTTTACTTTTGTGTAAGCGCTCTGCACGCATCGTATTGACACAGTTGGAAAGCAAAAAAGATCACCCCGATTACGCAGAGTTGGAGGTGAAGATCGAAGATGTTAGACTCTGCTTAGAGAAAATACGTGTACGTGTTCAGTAAGCGCAACATTACCCATCTTATTCTAGGCACACAGCCTTACCCAACGCCGCCATCGTCTGCGCCAGAAATACCACCTTCTGCAAGCACACCAACTCAACCGACCCCTCTCACGCCAAAGAAAATACTAAAACCTTCCTCGATGCAAGATTTAGAGCACAACCTGCTTCACTGCGGGTCACACCTCAAAAAAGGCGCACAATCTTTTGTGTTTTCTGATGGAAAACCAGGAAATATCATGCTTATTGGCGAGGCACCTGGCGCACAAGAAGATGAACAAGGCAAACCTTTTGTAGGAAAAAGTGGCCAACTTCTTATGCGCATGTTTGAATGTATAGGTCTGCCTCGCAATAAGCTTTATATCACCAATATTGTACCATGGAGGCCAGAAAACAACCGCACCCCCACAAAGCAGGAGATCTTGTTTTTCCAACCCTTTATGAAGCAGCATATTGCACTGGCCAATCCTCCACTCATTGTGCTGGTAGGAAGCACTCCTTTGAATGCACTTTTCCCTAAACCTGAGGGCATTACGCGAGTACACGGCACAACCTTAGAGCTATCACTGGAGGAGAAAACGTTTACATGCATACCTATTTACCACCCAGCTTATTTATTGCGCAACCCATTTAAGAAAAAAGAAGCATGGTATGATTTACTGACCATTCAAGCAAAGGTCCTTACATGTTAATACTATTACTTTCCCTGCTTTTACAAACCAGCTTATACGCTCAAAAACACATAGGTGTTTTTCTGCATAAAAACACCTTTCCATCATTGGCAGACAAACAAGTTTTTCAAGCAACACAGCTTGCGTGCCTGGAGCATGAAAATGCTGATGTCACATGCCATTTTATTGATCTTGAAGAGTTTTGTGCGCATCCGCACGACTTTAAAGACGTCCTTTTACAAACAGCTGTATGGATAGGACCTCGTCGGTCTGAGGAAGCCATAAAACTGCTACAAACGTGCAAAAGAGTTTTTAAAATCACACCGCCTATTTTATCATTCTCCAACAACCCTTCTCTTAAAAAACTTGGCGCTAGACCCATAGGGCCTTCCCCTCTCATGGAGATCGCACTGCTAATGCCAACAGCGTATGAACATTTTTCTCACCGAGTATTAGTGTTTACACCACGTCCATGGTCTGCCGCCACCATCGCCGCCGTTGTCACACAGGCACAACAAGGCTCTTTTTATTTTTTCACTTACGATAGCAATGATTTGGCCAACGCCACAAAACAGCTACATGACGCTCTTAAACAGTGCAGCCCTAACGTTTTTCTAGTGCCTTTTGGTGACAACACAACGCTGCAGCTTATGTCGGAAGCTCTTGCGTTTATGACAAAAAAAGTGGGCATTAAACCTCTCATACTTGGCACATCAGCCTGGAACGATGAATTTCTTAATGACGTTTCTTTGCGAGGTGCCATACGTTCCGACATTCCTCTGACGACTAAAGGGAAAAAGTTTGTTAAAACATTTCAAAAACTTTTTCATGAAAAACCCTTATCTGTAGCTATTACCGCGTATGATACTACACACATTGCCATAGAAATGCTGCAAAATGGAGCTCAATGCTCAGATTACACTTTTCAAACTTGTCGGGGGAAGATAGAATTAACCCGGGAGGGAGAGTGCTTGTACGAAATCAAGCTCCAGAAACTAAAATAAATGGACGTCACACGCTTTATCAATAGTGATGTTAACGCATTGAAAACGGGCACCCCCAAAATTGCCCAAAGCCTAACCAAAAATGTTGGTCAATCGCTTATGGATCTGGCACTACATTTGCCCACACGGGTACGGTGTTTAATTTCCACAGACACTTTAAACCCTTCACTGGAAGGCAAAACTGTCATGTTGAATGGCATCGTAGAAGGACACTTGCCACCTCGGCAACATAAAAGCCCCCATCAAATCGTTTTTTCTATTGGTGCACAAAAAGTCTTTCTCACGTTTTTTAACGGCAACCCTGCGATGTTTGCGCGTGCCTTTGCCCCTCGAAAACAACTTTCTATATCAGGCACATTACGATGGAAAGAACAATGGCAAATTGCACACCCAACTATCATTACACATCCCGCAAAAGGAAAAGTGATTTGTCAGCCTTTGTACCCCATTCCTGAATCTATTCATCCACAGCGATACCGCTCTCTTATTGATGAGCTTTTGGCTATTTTGCCAGGCGTTACAGAATGGATTCCCATGCATATTCTGCAAACCAAAAACTGGCCATCCTGGAAAGAAGCCCTGATACAGGCGCATCGCCCGAAAGGCGAGAAAGATTTATTACCCAACACAGTTGCGCGATCACGTTTGGCATTTGATGAACTTCTGGCGCACAATCTCTCTATTGGACTTCTCACATATCACCAAAAAGAACACCGTGCAGCTAAACCTTGCCCTCATAAAGAATCTTTTTTTCAAGATTATGCAGATGCCCTTCCTTTTTCTATGACACCCTGTCAGCTAGAAGCTTGTAAAACAATTTATGAAGATATGCTTCAGCCACGCCCCATGCTTCGCTTGCTTCAGGGTGATGTTGGCAGTGGCAAAACCGCAGTAGGACTCTTTGCCATACTGTTTGCAGCGCAAGGAAATTTTCAAGCAGCGCTTTTATCACCAACAGAAATTTTAGCGCAACAGCAGGCGCAAGTGATTCGACCTATTGCTGAAAAACTCGGGAAAACCTGTCGCATTCTCACATCGCAAACCCCCAAAAAAGAACGCAAGGATATTGTAAGCCTTCTTGCACAAGGAGAATTAGATATTTTAATAGGCACACACGCAGTCTTAGAAAAAGACGTCGTGTTTAAAAACTTAAACACCGTAGTCATCGATGAACAACACAGGTTCGGAGTGCAACAAAGGCTGTCCATTGTGGATAAAGGGTTAGCACCTCACACCCTTATTATGAGCGCCACACCCATTCCCCGTTCTCTTACCCTTACACTTTTTGGAAGCGTACAAGTATCTCGCTTAATCACACGACCAAAGCCATTTCGTGTTAAAACAAGCGTTACACAAAAAACAAATATAGAAAAAGTTTACGCATCCATTAAAGCAATTGTAGCAAAGAACGAGCGGGTTTTTTGGGTATGCCCACTTATTGAAGAAACCGAGAAAACACACCTAACACCGGCTTCTCAACGCTTTGAGGACGTGCAAAAAGCCCTTCCTGATTTGCGCATTGATTTACTTCATGGTCGCATGAGCGGAGCAGAAAAAAATCAAAAAATCACAGGTTTTCGCAACGGAGAAATTGATTTACTTGTCACCACCACAGTAGTGGAGGTGGGTGTAGATATTCCTCAGTGCAACTTAATGATTATTGAAAACGCAGAAGTCTTTGGGTTAGCGCAAATTCACCAGCTGCGTGGTCGTGTGGGTCGTAAAGGTGAGGATGCTCTTTGTGTATTACTATACCAAGGCCCTTTGAGCGAATCCGCACAAAAAAGGTTAGCGACCATTCGCAACGAAACGGATGGATTTAAAATTGCAGAAGAAGATCTCAAGCTGCGCGGCGCAGGAGATGTACTAGGCATCAAACAAAGTGGATTGCCTCCTTTTAAGGTGGCAGATCTCATAGAACATAGTGACCTTTACAGAGAAGCGCAACAAATAGCACAAAACATTGTCACCAAGAATCCGTTTTTGGAAGGACCAAAGGGTGAGAGCATTCGCACACTCCTTTTGTTATTAAAGAATGATTCACTTAGTTACATCATGTCTGGATAAAACGCATGCTACAATGCATTGAGGCTTTTTATGCTCTTTGCGGTACTGTTGTTTCTTCTTTCTACAACATCTCATGGCTTTATTATGTCATCTGCTGATGCAGTACAGGGCTCAAAGCTAGATCAATTCCACTCAAACTTCGCTATTTTCTTTTACGGAATTGAGGGTGGCGATGAACAATTAAAAGAAGACTTAGAAAAAGAAATTACCTTTCCAAAAAAAGCATCTATGTCCTCAGAAGAGGTTTTTGCTTGGTCATTGTCACGCATCCCTAACATTGAAACGATTTTAGCTGGATACGGATACTTTGACGCAGAAGTCGATTTCTTTGTAGATGTCAGATCTACGCCAAAAATCATCTATTACAATATCCGCCTTGGTCCTTTATACACTATTGGAGCGTTTGCTCTGCGCGCAGATCCTGCACACAGAGGTCCTGTGGCTCTCATGGCCTCAGATATTGAACAGTTCGGTGTGAGCTTAGGTATGCCAGCTAATAAGCATAAGATTCTTGAGGCAAAAGAAAATATTTTGCGCAAACTAGGCGAATCAGGGTTTCCTTTTGCCACCATTACCGGAGAAAAAACTGTTTTGAATCGCTCCAAAAAATCGCTGCTGATTTCTTTTCGCATACGCGCCAATAAACTTGTGCGATACGGAGATGTCTTTTTGGAAGGTGACTCAGATATCAAGCCGGAATTTTTACAGCGTTTTCTTAACTGGGATAAAGGGCACATCTATAATAAAGCGATTGTGGACCAAGTGGCCCAAGAGCTTATGGACACCGGCGCATTTAAAGAAGTCGTTATTTACTTAGACAAGCAAGGAAAAGAAATGAGCAACTTAACGCCAGAGGAAATAGAGTTGGAAGATGATGCTCCTGTGGTCACAGTTGATATCTTCTTCCACCTGATTTCTAAGCGAGCGGCTATGGTGAGATTTTCTGGTGCGTCTGGCGATGTGGGTGAAGCGTTTGGTTTTGAAGGAACACGCTTTAATAAATTCCAAATGGGAGAAACCTTCTACCTGGATGCGCTTTTTTCCGCAGAACGCAGCCATATTATGCCACGCTTCTTATTTTCAAATGCTTTTGGCTTTGCAAATGTACAGTCTCTTAGCTCATTAGGCATTCTCTCTGAGCGCTTTCAAGGATTTTCTACCGGAGTATTTAGAGCAAAACAAACCTTTGATTACATGATTAATGATCATGTTGCCATTTCTGTGGGGGGTGGATTAGAGTATGCCCGCTATCCAGAAATCAGACCTTCCATTGGTCCAACGGACACCTCTATCACCTCATTTGACGTTTTTGGTGGCATTATTGCAAACTACCTAGACAGCACCATCCATCCTAAATCTGGTTGGAAGGCGAAAGCTCTTGCTATTGGATCGGTGGGCGCGTATGGACTTGCTTATAGAATGTCTCGCATCAAGGCGTCTTTGCGCTTCTTTACCACCCTGAACGCTCGCAAGTCACTGGTATGGGAGAACTGGACAAAAATCTATATGACGCCATCACACATGGATAAGCGCAGCAAGAAAACAACACCTGGCAACATTCCACT
Organism: Alphaproteobacteria bacterium bin98; assembly: GCA_002238905.1. Lineage (GTDB taxonomy): Bacteria > Pseudomonadota > Alphaproteobacteria > Bin98 > Bin98 > Bin98. The sequence goes on from MPNG01000003.1 coordinate 72,748, forward strand.
ACATCGCATGTGCTACATTAGCGGTCCAAAAGGATTGAGAGGTTATCGCCGTCAACCATTTTCCCTAACGCCTGAAGACTACATATTAACACCTCACTACTCTATGCTAACCTTCGGAACACAGCTTAACTACTATTTCTCGAAAAACTTTTCACTGTCCGCTTATGTTGATATGGGAAAATCATTCGAAAAGGACTATCCCATGCTTACATGGCCTTTGTTCTACTCTTTGGGAGGGTCCGCCCGGTACACCACTAGCTTTGGTGTATTTAGTATGTCCCTCACCACACCACTAGTAGAAACCGCTTACACCAATCCCGTTGAGTTTGGCATAGCATTCTCCCCGATCTGGGCTGACTAACCTTTTTGGTGCTCTTTAATATAGTTTTTAACAATAACGTTTGTTAAATCGCTCATTTTTTTTTGATGTTTTGCAGCACCCACATACGCATCAATTGCAGAAGAAATATGCTCCATACAAAGATTGAGTTGATAGGACTCAAGCTGCTGAGCCCAGTGCGCTTCTTGCTGAGTACACAGCTCTTGATAGCTGTGGGACCTTGCTTGTGTAAGCGTTTGCGTTTGCTTTTGAATAGCGGTTACTTCTTGCCCAGCTTCCTGCATAGATTCTTCACTCCTTTGGAGCACGACTTCCATGCGCTCATGCAGCATTTGAAGAGTTTCGTTTGCTTGCTTCAAAGCGGTGTCTGCGTTATCAAAATCTTCTTTGATAGCTAAAGCGGCTTCATCCAGCATTGCTACAACAGCAGGCCTCACTTTGACAACAACAAAGATCATAAAAATGCCAAAAGAAATCAGTAGACTTACATCAAACATGGGAATCCTTCATCTTTTCCATAAAGCGCTGAACCAGATCTGCCCAAGGGTAATCTTGAATACTTGCGTCAGCTTGTTTGCAAAGCTGTTCGTATTCATACTCTTTCTTTTGATTATGCTCTCTCAGTTCTTGATTTAAAGCATCGGTAAAGGTTTGTGTTTCTTTTGTAGATTGGGTGCGCGCTTCTTCCACCACTTGCCTTATATTGTGTAAAATTTCTCGTTCTTTCTTCAAGACTTCTTCTTCTTTTTCCAAAATCTTCTGTTCAATTTTTTCTCGCTCAGAGTGCAGACGCTTCAGCGCTTGCGCTCGTTTTTTTTGCAAAGCAAAAAATCGAGGCACAAGCGACCATTTCAAAAGAGCGAACAAAACGCTCCAGCAGATCATGAGCCAGACTATCTGAGGCGTCCAATACTGCAAAAAGGGCTCAATCATCGAAACAAGATTAAGAAAGAAACAAGTAACGCAATTAAGCCAACGGCTTCTGTGAGAGCAAATCCCAAAATCGCCATTGGGAAAAGATTTTTCTGCACACTTGGGTTCCGTGCAATTGACTGAATAAGGGTGGCAAAAATATTACCAATGCCTATACCCACACCCAGCAAAGGTAGCACCGCTAACCCTGCTGCAATAAGTTTTGCTGATTCAACTTCCATTTATATACCTCTTTTCTAACTACATTATAGCAGGGTCGTCAATGCCCCTTAACCGCTTCTTGTAAATAAAGGCTACTGAGCACAGAAAACACATATCCTTGAAGGACCGCTATACTCACCTCTAACACAAAAAGCACTGCATTAAGCAACCCCACACAAACGCTAATCACGCTTATGCCAGCAATAAAAGATGCGAACACCGCCAAAATAGAGTGTCCTGCCACCATATTAACAAAAAGACGCAAACCCAAACTTAAAGGGCGGGTAAAAAATGATAAAATTTCTACCGGAATAATAAGAGGGTAAAGCCACGCCGACACACCGTGAGGAACGAACTGTTTAAAAAATTTAAGGCCTCTTTTTTTTATGCCAAGCACAATGGACACCAAAAATACCACAATAGCCATAAACATAGTAACGATCAATTGACTGGTAAAAGTGAACGCTCCCGGCACAAGTCCCACAACATTGCCAAACACAACTATTAAAAAAATCGAGAGGGTAAACGGCAACACCTGCTTGGTAAGTTGATCGTTAACTGGACCAATCATACCAGCCACCAAAAAGAAGCTTTTTTCCACCAACATTTGCCAACGACTTGGTTGCATCTGAGCTCTGTATAAAATAGAACAAAAAGCCACCACACCAAACAGGCTCACAAACATAAAAAGCACACCGTTTGTAAGTGTAAGATCCCAACCCATCACGCCAAACTGACATAAGGGTTTTTGAAAAAATTGCAGCATAGGATTTGTCATGCAAGGTACCTACGCACACGCTTATAAATACTAAAAAGTGCTAACATAACACCTATAATGCCGCCCACACTAAAACCAAAGACATGAGAACAAACACCAAAACAACTAATGCCATATCCAATCGCACCCAGCACAAGAGCCATAACGATCATTTCTGATGTAGTGGCTGCTAGAATCTTAAAAAACGTTTTTTTATTTATTTCTTTACCCATCACACCTCAGTTTAGCATTTTTTTGCTTTCGTCTCTTGTTTAGGTTTTTTTGTCTTGTGTTTTCTAACTTTTCTTGGGCTTCCAATTGGTCTTCCAAAAAGCTTGTAAGGTTTGTGAGTGTATCCACTATATGGAGTTCATTGGTGAGAGAGTCCATCACTAAAAAGAAGGGCAAATATTGGATAGTGTAAATCATATCAAGGCCTTGGCGTTGCTGCAATTGACTCACCCTTGCCTCTTCTATTTTGTTGTAATATTCGGCGCTAAGCGTAAAGCCTGATGCTTCCAAAAATTTCGTCATAAATTCAAGCGTAGATACGCCTTCCGCCCCCCATCTATTTTGCTGTTCTAGCATATAGGGCCTAACGGTATCTTGCAATTTTTTAGGCAAAACAGAAATCATAGCCATAGCCGTTAAATCTTTTTTTGTTAAAAAATAATCAATATCCCGGAAAGAAGCTATTTTTCCAAAGCGCTTGACAAACATTGCTTGTCCCTTAAGCACAAATGCTAAACAACCAGGACAACCTACCGACGTAAGCGAATAGACCACAAAACGTGCCTTAGGGTTGTGAAAAACCCAATGCCCTTCAAGGGTCAAAAACACTTCGGCGGCATCAGGATCATGTTTGACAGCTATCTGAGATTTAGCGAACAGGGATAGTGCACACAAAAACATACAGATAAGAAGTGAAAAGTTTTTCATCATCTTCTGGCCACCACACGAACATTTTGGATAATTTTTTGATTATAGTATTGATTAATAGCATCACGCATAAAAAGGGTTTCGTGCTGCATAATCAATGCCGCCCCTTGCGAGGCAACACGCACGGTCAACTGGCCCGCAGCACTTCGTTCGGGTATTTTAAACCACAACTTATCGGGAACAGTTTGTTCTGCTAAAGACGAACCGACTATATTAGGCCACTCCGCTTGCATTAACGCAAGCCATTCTAGATCAGACGGCGGTCTAAGCCGCTCTACCAAAGATCGAGCACACTGTTGTACCTGGCGAAAAGAGCCTGGCCCAACAAAGCGCATATTACCCGTTTTCCTTTTTGAGCAACTGCTTCCGCAACACGCGTAGTTTTGGGTGCAAAATGCGCTCTTTTTGAGCTAAAACAAATTGATCAATCCCGCCACTTTTTTCCACAATACGCAAAGCTTTTGGAGTCACACGCAAACGCACACAAATGCCTAGCTTGCTAAAAAACGTATTATTCTGTAGGTTAATGTCAAACCTTCTTTTAGTTCTGTTATGAGCGTGGCTGAGGTTATACCCCATACGGCCTTTACGCCATGTAATTTCACAAATTCTGGACACAGAAATCTCCTCGGATACCATTATCCCATAGTGGTCAGGTTGAATCAAGAGAACAAAACAAAAAGCCTCTCATTTGAGAGACTTTTTGTTCTATGGGTTAAGGTTAGTACGCCTCAACCAACGGAGAGGACTCCGGAACAATTGGTTGCAACAACACAGAGGGGCAAACATCAGAAGCGTGAGGCGGAGTCTTGAAAGCCTTCCAGTGCGCGGCAAAAGACACTTGAGAAAAAGAAAAACACCCTGCCGTCATTGCCATAAGAGGCACATGGAGATGGCTGGAACCGTTTTCGCGTATCTGGCGCACCAAGTCTTGAGCTACTTGGATCGATGGTTTTGTATCGGCATCCTCTATCATTTTTAGAGAAAAGAATTGCGCAACTTCAGCCAAATAGCGGATTCTTTCCGAGTGCTTGTCTCCAGGAATGAGTCCATACTCTGCGTTCATAGCATAACCCAGAAATAATTGCATCCTGCCCATTTTTTCTGACTGGTTAGCCAATATAGTCATGGTCTCAGCAGTTTTTTGAGGAAATTCGCCCGTCAGAGGAGGAGGAGCAGCATCTACCTCTTCTCGACCATGCACGGTGTCATCCGCATGCACAACTGCCTCCACCACCTCCTCAGTGAGCGTGGCATAGTCTCCGAAGTTCTCCATCAGATCACTGCCCGTAGTTTTCAAGCACTGACCTATACAGCAAAATAATGATTTAAGCCAGTGTCGGCCACCATTATTTCTAAACTCTTCCATGCCTGTTGTGCTTCCTTTAGCCACAGCATTGAGCCCCATTTTGCCCAGTGGCATAATTTTTTGAATGACTGCCATAACAGCTTTCATTTTTTGAATCTCCTCGCTGGTACCTACTGTCTCTGATTCGTCGCCATCTACTGCCTCTAATCCGACTTTTTTCCTGCGGAGCAAATCCGAAAGTGCATTGAAGGGTTTTTCCAAAAAATCATCAAAAGTTACTTCATTAGTGCTAACCCTTTCAGCCCAACGATCTGCTTGAGCAGCCAGCCTTTCAGCAATGCTGTGATAAAAATCAGTAACCCGAGAATTTACGGATGAGAGGTCTTGATCTATTACGCTAGGCAGAGCCATTACCGCAGTTTGCATCACAAGAATGGCATGCTTTAGCAAATTGCTATTCAACAAATCAGCAAAATGCACGGCATCACGTGCGACTAATCCAAGCCCAGACAAGGATCGCCTGACACAATCTGACACTGTTGTTTGACTTACGTTTGCGGGAGCAACACACCAAACCTTCTTGACTATAGCCTGGAACATATCGTTATTTTTATCACACCAATCGGCTGCTAACTCAGAGGCGCACTGAGCCACTAATTTATGAGACGCCTGGGCTTGAGCCATAAGAGATGAGCGGAACGGTTCATGCGGGATACGCACCTTTGCTGGTCCTACAGGAACAAATCTGCTCTCTGGCGGTTCAACTACAGCGAATCGAGGCCTAACTCTGGAACCCGCATTTATCCCTTCTGTGCCCTGCTTCGGATCTATATTCAGACTCACCTCTTGAGCCGACGTCAGATCCACTCTCTCTACCTCTACACCTAGCGCCTGTGCCTCCTGAAACGACGGATTAAATGCTATGCCCCCCTCTTCAACACCCAAAGCCAGGTTCAGATCTGAGGTACTGCTGCCTAAATCCCGCATCCTCTCTTTTGTCGCCACTAATGTAGAGCTGGATACGATCGATGTATCTGCGAACTCCTCCAGCGCTCCGTACACCAGCGCCACTAAAAAATATAATAAATAAAACATATCAAACCTCCATCCAAGGTTGCCATCAAAAAAACTAGCCTGTCAACAAAAATGATGTTTGCAAACAGATAACGCTAGAGATATCCGGGATAGTTTTGCAAGGATAGGGTTATTAGAAACAATGTCCTAACCATCTCACATCCGCCGCACTCATAGTTGAATAAAATCTAACAATCTTCTCACTAAAAACCACCTTCCACAATCAAATCTATACGCTTGGTCAATAGGATGTTTGGTTAAGAAATGTCTATTTCTCAGCGTTATAAGAAGAAAAAAATCGGCAAAATAATATTTCTAGGGTGTATAAGCTTGCGGCGCGAACATATCACGCAAAAACTTAGAAACACACAAGACAGGTTTTATAAAAAGAGTAAAAAATATTTTATGCGCAGATACGCCCATGCAACTTTCTTTTTTATTCTTAATAAACTCTAACAAACTCAGACCTCTCTTCCGCTATAAAACCAACACTGCATAATGTATTTGTAATCTATATCGTAGCTCTTTATTGCAAAATCACCCTCTTTTAATTACCATGGTTTAGCGCCAGATGATTAATAACCGACTGCAATTTTTAAAAAAAACCCTATGGGTTGCCATTTTTACGATTGGCAGCCGTATATTAGGGTACTTTCGCGAAAGAATGCTTGCACAATTTTTAGGTGTTTGCGCTTCTACGGATGCACTTCTTATTGCCATCAAGCTTCCCTCGTTTTTTAGACGCAGTTTAGCGGAAGGTGCGCTAAGCTCCTCCTTTGTACCCATTTTATCTTCCGAGCTGCATAATAAAGAAAACCAGTCTTCCCTCATTCTCACCTCTCTTGCCTTTCTTGCGCTTGCATTAGCGCCTCTTATTTTTTCCTTTGAAATTTGGACTGACTCTATTATCACAACTCTTTTTCCCAAACTTACCGAAACGCCAACAAGACTACAACTCACCATTCACTTTTCTCGCATCATCTTTCCTTTTATTGGAATGATTAGTTTAGCCAGCTTGTTTAGCGGCATTTTGCAAAGCCACCTTCGCTTTAATCTGGTTGCCAGCGCCCCCATGATGGGAAACCTTTCGCTCATCATCACAGGGCTGTGCTTTTTGCCAGCGGCAGAAGAAAAAGCCGGTGCTATTTTCGCCTGGTCTGTTTTGGTATCTGGGTGTGTCCATTTTTTATGGGTGTGCATACCCGCCATACGCCTTATTCCGAGAGGGGGTGTTGTGAACTTTTCCTCCCCCGCCTTTCAAAAATTCATCAAAAACTTTTTTCCTGGCGTTATAGGAACTACAAGCCTCCAAATCAACATTCTTATCGATACTATCTTTATTACACTGTTAGGAGTAGGGGGGGCTTCTTACCTATCTTACGCAGATCGCATTATACAACTTCCTATCAGTGTCATCAGCGCCTCGCTCAGCCTCACACTATTGCCAGCACTCACACTCAGTATTGCTCAAAAAGAAAAACAAATGTTTGATAAACTTTTTGCCCTCAGCATTTCCTTTTGTTTGATTTTTGCCATACCAGCATCTTTGGCGTGCCTACATCTGAGCGCATTCCTTATTCGCGCACTTTACAACTACGGATCCTTTTCCCAGGAACATATCACCCCAACAGCACACACACTAATGGCCTTTGCATTAGGCCTACCCGCTTTTTTGCTTTCTAAAGTCTTATCAACATTATTTTTTGCCCACAAAGACACGCGCACTCCTGCACTCATCACATTAATTTCCGTTTCCATATGCATTATCAGCAACCTCATTTTGCTCAAATCATGGCAGCACATAGGATTAGCGCTTTCCACAACCATCAGCGCTTACGTCCACACTCTATGCCTTTACGTTATTGCCAAAAGAAGAAAAATTCTTCCCAACAAACTTTCCAAAAAAATCATGCTTTCACGCATTATCATCACAAATATATTGTTTTTTCTCTTTATCAAATACACGGGACCAATGCTTGTAGAATACGTCTATGACTGGAATCGTTTTGTAGGAATATGCGCTCTTGTTGGCTTCATAGTTATGGTATACTCCATTATCGCCTTTTCTTGTGGTTTGTGGGGCGTTTGGAGAAAAAGCCAGTGACAATTGCAGCATTTATATTAGCAGGCGGGCAGGGAAAGCGCGTAGCAGGACCGATTGCAAAAATAGAGCTTCCCATTGCAGGGTTGCCTTGCATTCAACACCTCCTTAATACTGTAGAAAGCATTAAGTCTTTAGTGCCCTTTATTATTGCCTCACCTGAATTTGCACAAAAACATACACACCACGCAATACAAAAAATTCCGCACGGAACAGGAGATGCTGTACGTGTTGGATGCCAAGCGTGGGGCAGCACACCTCCTGATGTCGTTCTTATCCTTTACGCTGACGTTCCACTTATTAGCAAAGAATCGTTAGAAAGCCTTTTGGAGCGTCATGTTCAGGACAACAACGACATCTCGTTGTTGTCTTTTAACGCCCCCTTACCGAATAACTATGGTCGCATCATTGCTCGCGAAGATGACCATAGCGTACAAGCTATTATTGACGGCGCAGACGAAAAACGTGCACTTTCGGGATGCATATTGGCATACAGCGGCATTATGGCGATTAACGGCCCTCTTCTTTGGAAGAGCATAAAAAAACTTTCCCAGAACAACCAACAAGGCGAACTCTACCTCACAGATATTGTTCAAATAGCCCACAAAGAACACCACAAAGTACAGCACTGTATGATTCCACAAGAAGAAGCTCAAGGGCTCAACACATGGCAGGACTGGATGAACCTGGAAAATATTTTTCAATCACGCATGCGCTCAAAATGGTTTGAACAAGGCACTCTCATCAGCGAACTGGTCCACCTGCATCATGACACTCAGCTAGAATCCGGCATTCGCATAGAGCCCTTCGTAACCTTAGGAGCGCAAGTCTCTATTCAAAAAGGGGCACATATCTTACCTCACTCACATATTTCCAACAGCACCATTGGCCCGAATGCCCTCATTGGCCCGTTTGCACACATTCACAGCAACTCTCATATTCATAGCCACAGCCACATTGGAAATTTTGTAGAATGCAAAGAAACACAAGCCATGGAATATGTAAAAGCCAAGCACCTCGCTTACTTAGGAAACGCCACACTACACAAGCACACCAACGTAGGCGCCGGCGCTGTATGTGCTAATTACGATGGAAAAGCAAAACACCAAACTATCGTGGAAGAAGGTGGTTTTGTGGGAGCAAACACCACATTAATTGCCCCTATCACAGTAGAAAAAAATGCCTTTATTGCCGCAGGATCCACTGTAACAAAAAATATTCCGGAAAACGCTCTGGCCATTGCGCGCCCTCCTCAAGAAAACAAACAAGGGTGGGCGTCTGCTTGTAAAAAGAAATCGTAATTATGTTTTTGTTTTCTCATACACCAATAGAAGCTTTAGGCACGCTCTGTTTTGACTATAAAGATGGCGCATTCTTCCCATCCCAAAAAGGTCGCTTACATCTAGGAAGTCTCACCTATATGGCTCACAACAACCAGCTGTTAGTCGCCTATATTGGCAAGCCTTGCATGCCCATAACCCTTGATTTTTCCAAACATCCTAATGATTTACAAGCGCAACAACTATTAACAATCATCGAAAGCTCCGGCGTTGAAGAAAGCCTCAGTCAACTCAAAAGTTCTGAACCGTTTGCAGTCCTTGTGTGGTGCACGCAAACAAACACTGTGTATGTACGGTCGCACAGCATAGGGTGCTACGCAGGACAAAACACAATCACCACAAACCCACTTTTATCCTCTCAGCCTACAGCGCTTATCGAACAAAACACAACGTGGCGTTTTGGACAACAAACCAACACAGTCTCCACATATCATCTGCTCACCAACCACAAAACACCACCAGCGTACCCTTTGCCACAACCTCTGACAGAGAACATTACACAGATTTCTATTTTTGCAGAAAACATGGGCCTTTGTGTATCTCGCATGATTAAAGACAGTATAGAAGGAAGCCATGGCATTCAAACGTTTATTTTCCCAATTACCTCTCACATGCCTATAAAAGCAAGCGCCACACACCCTGTGTTTCTTCTGCCCTCACCTTTTTCTCATTATCAGCACCTTTTGCACACACTTGCTCAGCAACCGCACGTATACGTTATAGATCCATCACGAGATTTTTTGCGCCACGATCACATGGAGCCATTGTTTCACCATATGCATCAATGGCGACATGCTATGCACATGATTACACACCAAAGCACGCCAGAGCCTATCGCTCTTAGTGATAGCTTGCAAAAAACCTTGACTCAGGCACTTCCAGAAATGCAATCATCTCTCAGGTTTTATTTAGGAAGGCATGTGTTTGCCGGATTTGCACGTGTTTGTGCGTATTACGATCAAAAACACACACGATCCGCATCATTTCACTATCCTGCGGGAGAGCTCAAACATGGACCTCTTGCGGTAGTGGATGAGTCAGTGTTAGCTATTATTTTTTGCCCCCATGACGATATTTTCTCAAAAAACATCGCATCCATCCACGAAATTCTCTGCAGAAAAGGAAAGGTTCTTTGCTTGACAGATCAAGAAGGCGGGGATTTTATTCGTAATAATTTGGGAATAAACACCTATATATTTTCCCATCAAAGCCAGGAAGAGTTTATTATGCAAGCGTGGACAGCAATGCATTGGCTCATACATCAATTGGAGTGTTAATATGTGTGGTATTTTTTCTTTTATATCCAGAGAGCCCTCTTCCATCGCCACAGTATTAGTGGAAGGTTTGCAAAAGATTACTTACCGTGGGTATGACTCTGTGGGAGTTTCTGTGCTCCATAATGAAGAACATCATGTGATTAAAGCGGTAGGCAATATGGATCAACTCGCGCCTCTTATGCCAAAAAAATCCTTACAAGCGCATGTTGGTATTGGACACATTCGATGGGCCACCAACGGATCTGTTTCTTTGCAAAACGCACACCCTGTAGCCTCAAAACACTTTGCGTTAGTGCATAATGGTATTATTTCCAATATCGATGACATCGCCCCCAGGCTTCCAAAAATCTCTGTTTTAAAAGGAGAGACAGACTCTGAGGTTGTGGTTCATTTTTGTGAACATTTGTGGTCTAACAATCGTTCTTCCTTTTTTTCGCTTGAGCGAGCAGTGGAACTCTTAGAGGGTAGCTGGGCATTAGCCATAGCGTGCACAAAAAATCCAGAATCTCTCTTATTCGCTCGCAAGCAATCCCCGCTCATTATTGGCGAAGCACCTGAAGGTTTTTACTTAGCATCTGACATAGGATCTATGCCGGATACGGTAACAGAGTTAACGTTTCCGGAAGATGGGGATTACGGATTTGTTAACACAAAAGAAATTATTGTTTATAACAACAAGAAAGAGGTCGTGCGCCCCACATCCCCACATGTCACCACACAACAAACAGCAACAAAGGGATCATTTTCTTCCTTTTTGCTCAAGGAGATTCATGAGCAGCCTGATGTGGTGCGCTCTATTTTAAAAAACAATGTACAAAAGACAGAATCTTCCTCCTTCACACCATCTTTTGCAGAAAGTGTCCGCATCCGCACAGCGCGTATGCATCTCATCGCATGTGGATCTTCTTATTACGCAAGCTTATTAGGGGTACATTGGTTGGAAAAAATTGCTAATATTGCCGCTTCACCTTACATCGCATCTGAGTATTACTGGCAGTGCGCAGAAGATAAAATGTGTGCTTTTATATCGCAATCAGGAGAAACAGCCGATATTTTACGATTGTTTTCTGAGCCTTTAAAGCCCAAAGCCAAACACACCATGTGTTTGATAAACAGCGCTCACTCTTCTTTAAGCAGATTGGTGCCTAGGGTTATCCCTTTGTATGCTGGTGTGGAGCGAAGCGTAGCTTCTACAAAGGCTTTTCTTTCCCAAATCACAACACTTTTTCTTTTGGCATGCGCCTGGGGCGGAGAAGAGGGGCGCAAACACATTGCAAAACTTGAAACACTACCCACTCTTTTGGATACCTTGATAAAGGGATCCTACGATTTTTTGGCCACCAACATTCCGCCGCTTTTAGATATCAATCACTACATTTTCTTATCTGCAGAAAATCTCTACCCTATTATTGTCGAAGGAAGCCTAAAGATGAAGGAGCTTTCTTACATTACATCAACCGCCTACACGTTTGACAACATGCCTTTTTTGCACATTCATCCACACTCTATGCTGATCATTGTACTCAACAAAGATCATGAACCTTTAGCGCATGAGGCGCTTGCCTTAGCTCTTCAGGATCATGCGCCTTTTGTGATAGTCATTACCAACGGCCCAAGCGACCTTATACCCCCACATTGCCTACATCTTGAAACTCCCGAATGTGACCACTTAGTGTTTCCTATGCTCGCAACACCTTTTTTACAAATGATTGCGCTAGTGGTGGCGGAACATCGCGGCAGCTGCATTGATCAACCACGCAACCTGGCAAAATCCGTTACAGTTGAGTAATTATTTTGCTAAACTGCGGTAAGCGGTAATCAGCTTCTGTGAGTATGGGTCTTGCAATTGGTTTTCGTTTAACTGCTTTTTGGTAACAATTTCGAGGATTTCTCCTTGACGCATAATGGCAATACGGTCTGCGAGATACTCCATGGCCACAAGCGAGTGTGCCACAAAAAAGTAGGTAAGATTGTGCGTTTTCTTAAGATCACGCAAAAGCTTTAGCACACGCCCTTTAATGTACGCATCCAAAGCGGATGTGGGTTCATCAAGAAACACTACCTTTGGTTTGCAAATAAGAGCGCGTGCAATACACACACGCTGTCTTTGTCCACCGGAGAGTTCGTGTGGGTAACGTCGCAAAAAAGACTGATCCAGATACGTTTCTGAAAGCGCTTGTTCAATGCGCTCTTGCGCGCAGTCCATTTCCCCTCGTAAATACAGAGGCTCCTGTAAAATAAACTCCACCGTATGGCGTGGGTGCAACCCTCCCACGGGATCTTGCGGAACAAGGTGAATACCATCAATAATATCCACCTCTCCCTGATAGGCGTTAAATCTTCCTGTGAGCACTCTTGTTATTAACGACTTACCGGCGCCTGATTCACCTAAAACGCCAAAGGTTTCGCCTGGATGAACGGAAAAACTAACATTATCCAACAACTTTTCTTGCGGTCTATTGGGGTTGTAAACATTGAGATTTTTAACAGAAAGATATGCGTTTGTCATTGCGTTATGGCCGTTAATAGTTTGCGTGTGTGGGGATGAACAGACTGCTTCAGGTTTTTGGATAAAATATTTTCTACCACACGCCCTTCATGCATCACGATAATTCTGTCGGTAAAGTTACGCACCATATTGATATCATGACTAATCAGCAAAAACGAAGCTTGGCGCGTGGATAGGTCTTGATCAATCAAACGAAGTATCTCCACTCCTACAGGCGCATCCAGCGATGAGGTGGGCTCATCACCAATAAGAAGCAGGGGTTTTAATGCCATCATCATAGCCACCATAACCCGCTGCGCCATGCCACCAGAAAGCTGTCCTGGATAACTTTTTGCAATGCGGTCTGCCTCAAAAAGTTGCACGCTGTGCAAGAGTCGTTTTACTTCTAAAAACTTTTCCACTTTGCTCATATAACCTGGAAGTGCTTCCCCTATTTGCTTTTCTACAGTCATCATGGGATTTAAAGCGACCAACGGGTCTTGCAAAATAACGGCAATGGGAAGGTGTTCCGCTTTGCAATATTCTCCTGCATTATAAATAGGGGTATCATGAAAGTATATTTTTGTACTTTCAGACGGTACAGCCTGGGATGGTAAGATGCCCAGAACTGCACGCATAATCATTGTTTTTCCAGCGCCAGATGCACCCACAACAGCTACTTTTTCATTACGGCGAATACACAGGGAGATGTCGTGCAAAACCTGTATAGGTTCTTTACCCTTTCTTTCTATGTTTAAAGAAAATTTCTCTATTCTTAACATTTTAAAGCTCCTTAGGGTTTAAAACATCCCGCAATGCATCTCCAAGGGAGTTCATAGAAAAACTCAGTAAGAAAATACTTCCTCCTGGCACAATAGCCACCCATGGGTGCGTAAGAAGGAATGAGCTGCCTTGTGCTGCCATATAGCCCCATTCAGGGACATCTGTGGATACCCCTAATCCCAAAAATCCTAAGCTAGCTGCGGTGAGTACAACAGTGGAACAGTCAAGAGAGGCTCTGACCACTGCTGATGGCAGAACAATAGGAGCCAAGTGATAGCGCAGTATGTAAAGAAAACTTGCTCCCTGAAGACGGGCAATATGGATAAAATCAGACTCTTTAATTTGTATAGTTTCCACGCAAGCAAGACGTGTATAAGCGGGCCAAATCGCAACCGAGATAGAAACGATCATCACTCCCCATCCTGTGCGTCCAAAAAGCGCTGGAACCATCATCGCAACCACTAATCTTGGAATAGAAATCCAAACATCCGTAAAACGCAAAGCGGCTTTTTGAAGAAATCCTCCTCTGTATCCGGCAATAACACCAAGGCACACACCAAAAGGAACAGAAAACAGCATAGTGCAAATCACAATAATAAAAGCAGTCCTTGTTCCATAAACAATTCTAGAAAACAAATCACGGCCTATATCATCTGTTCCCAAAAAGTGCTGAAAAGAGAATCCCTGCATACGGTCCTGAATGGTTACAGAATCTGGCGTTTGTGCAGCAAAGAACGATGGGAAAAGGGCAAACAGCACAAAAACCATAAAAACAAAAAGAGAAACGAGTGCGACTTTATTGTGCGCAATTTCACGTAAAAAATTCTGACGTATCATCATGTTTTACTCCTTTGAGAAGGGGTTTGAGGATAAGACATATCCACAAAAGTATCTACAAGAAAATTACACGAAAGCACAATCACTCCCACTATAAGGGTTGTACCCATAATAGCTGTTTCATCATGAGCCAACACAGCACGTACTAAGTACGACCCTATACCGTTTAAAGAAAATACTGTTTCTGTAATCACAGATCCCTCTAATAGCTGTGTATAGGAAAGAATCAGAACCGGCAAAAGGCGCGGCATAATATTAGGCATCATGTGCACAAAAAATACACGCGTAAAAGAGAGGTGTTTGATTTTTGCTGTAATCATATACTGAGCAGAAATTTCGTGCAAGACAAACCCTCGCATCATACGCGTAATATAGGCAAGGGCGATATAAGCCAAGAGCACAGCAGGTGGCCATAGAATAAGCCAACTTTCTGCAAGTGCATTCCAGTCTCTCCTGATCAAAGATCTGATCAGCCCTGTCTGCATATCTCCTAAATGAAGGCCACTTTGTCCCATAGAAAGCGCTAGCATTAAGACGCCATATCCTATTAAAAAGTTAGGAACGCTGTGCCCAATAAAAACAAATGACCTTACTATCTTATCTAGCCTTCCTTTTTTAAAGGCACACAGTACTCCTAGCGGAATGCCGATAAATATACCAAAAAGAAGCGCAATGGTTGCTAACTCTAGAGTTAAGGGCAAAACACGCTGCAAATCTTGCCAAACGGGTTTTTTGGTCAAAAATGATACTCCTATATCACCAGAGAGCAATCCTTTTACATAATAACAAAATCTTATGATAACGGGCTTGTCTAAACCCAAGCTCTTAGCGGTAGCATCGTATATTTCTTGTGTAGCGCTTTCTCCTATGAGCGCAATCACCGGATCTACCGGATTCATTACACTCATAACAAAAGTAAAAAGCAGTAATATTAAAAGAGAAAATACAAACCAATACGTGTGTTTAAGAAACCTTCCTATATCCATTACACATCTTTCTTGTAAAGGTGGTGATAAATCAGCGCTTCCTTTATAAATATCCTTGGACCCGACAAGCGCTTAGAAAAGAGTATAGTTGCATAAATTTCAGCTAAGGGTATCAAAGGCACTTTTTGGTAACGTCTTTGAATTTCTTCATAAATTTTAGTACGCTCTGTAGTATCCATAATAGTTGATGCTTTATGTGCCATTTCTTGCAAACCCTCTACATCAAGGCTATTACGCCACGCTACGAACGTTACCGCCTGTGATTCATTTTGAGGCAACAGGACAAACGTTGTAATAAAAGTGTGGGGATCGTTATAATCAGCACCAAACATCTTAAGACTCATTTGATGCTGTCTTTTGCGCAAACGAGAGATAGCTTGACGGGCATCAAAATAGTTTAATTTCAACTTAATACCACCTTTTGCAAAAATGCTTTGGTAAACCTGAGCAAGCGCTAACATGGATGTATCAAATTCTATTTCGATGTCTCCCCCATATTCTGCATGAATGATTTCTCGCGCTTTTTCTGGGTTAAATTCAGGAAGTTCTGGATTTGTTATATGCCCCAAAAATCCACTTGGCACAAGAGTTGGCAAAGGTTGAGCAACTTTTTCTCCCAACACCTTACTCATGACTGAATAATCGATAAGGTGACGAATGGCTTGATGTACAGCAGGGTTTTTAAGGTACTTGTTAGATTGATTAAGATTTAAGTACCAAATCTGCGCTTTGCTTATGTACTCCAAATCATATTTTTCCTTATCAACGCTTTCGCTTTGTTCTTGTGGTAAATCACGAATGATATCCACCTCTCCTCTTTTTAGGAGAAGCATTTGCGTCGCTACATCACCAACATGACGCAATATCACGGTTGTAAATTTAATATCATCAGAATCTTCATAGTAAGGGTTCCTCTTCATAGTCAGAACTTCCCCTGGCTGCCACACACCCAACATAAGAGGACCACTACCTGCTCCTGCTGAGCGCAACCAGGCCGCACCATAGTCATCATTTACTGTATGCTCTTTCACAAGCGCCGCATCCAAGATCGAGGATGCACTTGCAGCTAAGCACGTCAAAACAAGATCTTTGCTTAGCGGATTCTGAAATTCTAGCTCTACTGTGTGTGGGTCCACCTCTCTAATGTGTTGACGCACACTCTGCGGTGTAAACCCTAAAGGCGCAAACATGATGTATGCCGCCTTTTGCATTAACACCAACCTTCTCAAAGAGTAAACAACATCTTCCGCGGTCACAACGTTGCCGGAAGAGAAGTATTGATCTTTTTTGATGGTTAAGCGCAGAATTTTTCCGCCTTCTACAAACTCGTAAGATTCGACCAAATCATTTTGCACAGCACCACCAATAGTTTTAAATAACCTTTGGTAAGTGTTGAAAATGAAGTCCATACACTCAGTTTCAAAAACATCGGCTGGATCTAAAGTGATAATAGACGATAATTTTTGAGCCACGATGAGCCTTGATTTCGAAGAAGAGTCTTTCGAACAATTACCAAGCCCTAGCAAAATAGCTAGCGCAATCAACCAATTTTTTTTAAACATTACTTCACCTTTTTGTTGAGATCATCTTCGGAAAAATTTCCTCCCAAGATTTCCTTCAAACTAGCACCGCTGCTAACAGAACCATACTGCTCCATCACCTGCTGCTCTTCCTCTATCTCACGCTGGCGCACAGATAGCAATAGTGTGTCACTTTTTTTGTTGTATCCTACAAAGCTAGCGTCCACCCTGTCACCTTGTGCATACCGCCTATCAGCTTGCAATCCACGCTCTTTGGCAAGATCGGTACGACGAATAAATCCACGAACCCCTTCCTTAACCTCAACAATCACTCCCGTTTCCAAGACGTGAACAACTGAGCACGTAACAACATCACCTTTACGCAATTTCTTACAGTAGTCCTGCACTGGGCTTGCTACAGAACCTTTCACGCTAAATGTAACACCTTCACCATAAAGATCAACACTTACAACACGCGCTTGGTGCGTAGATCCCACCTCAATACTGTCCAAAGCTTCTTGATCCTGTAAACCCCAGGCAATTTCATCCGCAGGCACAAACCCTGTGGAATTATCAACACTTTTTACAGTAAGACCACTACGTTGTTTTTCAACAACTTCGATACTGACTACAGATCCAGCCGGGTACTTCTCAACAAATGCCTGCCAAGGGTTTTCTTCAACCTGCCTTTTGCTAAGAGTGAAACGCCTCTTCTGACGGTCAACATCTAAAACACGAGCATCAAATTTCTCACCAACTTTAACAAAGTCGGTAGCTTTAATTTGGCGACCAAGATACCATGACATTTCTTTCACGTGAACAAACCCTTCAATATTTTTGTCCAAAAGAACAAACACACCGTACTCCTGCACATGGATTGTTTCTACTGTGCGAATATCACCAATCAAAATTCTCTTTTCTGCCTCTAACCAAGGATCTTGCTCTAGTTGCTTCATACCCAAAGAAATACGACCCGTTTCTCTGTTCATCTTAATAACCTTAACGGTCACTTTTTGTCCAACCTTCAGAACATCACCAGGCGAGTGCACGTGTCCCCACGCTATATCTGTCACGTGAAGCAAACCATCTTTGCCACCAATATCAACAAAAGCGCCATAATCTGTAAGGTTTTTCACAATACCTTCGACAACAGAGCCCTCTTCTACAGAATCAGAGGTAGCGCTGGCAGATGGACGATAAGAAACAACTATACTGCCCTTATCTCTCTCAACACTCACAACTTTAAATTGCTGCGTAGATCCCAAAAATCCTCCTGGGCTGGGCATGTGTGAATCAATTTGACTAAAAGGCAAAAATGCAGCAATGCCACAAAGGTTAACCACATAACCACCGCGCACTCTGCTATACACAGTACCTTCAAAACATTCTTCGGTATCAACACTTGCACACAACTCGTCCAGCGTACGCTCACAACGCGCACGCGCATAGCTTGCAACCGTCTCACCTGAGCTGCTTTCCACACGCTCAATGTACACCTCTATGGAATCACCTGGAGAAAGCTGCGCCAGCTCCTCACCAAACTCACGCACCGGGATGCATACCTCTGATTTCAATCCAACATTAACGATGACATGATCGCTATTTATAGAATCAATTGTTGCGCAACATAACGACTTGCGCACACGGCCTATCTTCTCAACCGCTTCCTTAAATTCTTGTTCAAATTTTGCGTCTAAAACGCCTTCTTCTCTTTCCATTAATCCAACCAATCTTTAGCCATTATATACTCTTTGACGCATTAGGGCAAATATATAAAACTATACACTTGATCCAAGACCTCATTCTTGCTATGAAGAGTCGTATCCAAAACAATAGCTCCATCCGGAACCACCAATGGGGCCACTTCTCTTTCTCTGTCTCTTTTATCTCTTAACTTCATCTTGGCTAACACATCTTCTACGCGCAACCCCAACTCCTCCGCGCGTCTTTGAGCGCACACCAAAACATCTGCCGTAAGAAAAAATTTATGAGTGGCTTGCGGCCAAATCACACTGCCGGCGTCCCGGCCATCCATCACAACATGTGAGCGCTCCAGAAAATGTGTAATCTCTTTTCTTTGAATCATCAAAGCCTGCTCTCTAACCTCCGCTATAGCTGCAAGCTCCGAAGCCTTATGACCCACGCGCTCTTCTTTGAGCAGCAAGGCATCCTCTTCATTGTTCATCAACACTTGACTCACAGAGTCCGCAACATCACACCCCCTCTCAAGAGCTAAAAGCGCCAGCCGCCTATAGATAGCGCCCGTTGAGTAAAACGTGCCTTGCATTTTTTCTGCCAAAGCCACCCCCAACACACTTTTCCCCGTTCCTGAAGCACCATCAATAGTCACACTAACATTCATTAAATCTTTCCATGACAGTGCTTATACTTCTTATCCGACCCACACGGACAAGGCGCGTTGCGCGATGCAGGAGGGGTTAAAGATGGCGCCGATCGTGCCTCAGAATGTTTCAAAATATCCTGAAGGTGGTTAAAGAGCACACTGCTAACCTCTAAGGAGATCATACTAAGAAGCTTCAAAAATAAATCAAAAGCCTCCTTCTTAAACTCCACTAGAGGGTTGCCCTGAGCGTAGGATCGCAAATTAACACCTTGCTTCAAATGATCAATGCGCGCTAGGTGTTGCCGCCAGTTGTTATCAATAGTAGATAAAATATAATAAGCAACAAAGTGGCTTTGATCGGAATCAAGAACCTTAATAGCCGGAATAATTTTATCACAAAGAATCTCAAAGAGGCTTTTCTCGATTAAAGACACACTACTCAAAGCACCTAACCCCTGCATGCGCTCATCCCGAAAGATATGACTCACCCTTCCCACAAACTCCTGCACACGCTCTGGCGAAAGCTCATCCCCGGGAAAACCTTCTTCCAAAAGCATATTAGCAGCCTCGTGCATGTGATCCTCCACAATCTCAAGTAATGGTTTTTCATCATCTAAAAGATCGCGACGCATGCTGTAAATCATTTCACGCTGCTTGTTGCTCACATTATCATAGTTCAATAGATGCTTACGAATCTCATAGTTTTGAGCCTCCACTCGACCCTGAGCACGCTCAATAGACTTGGTAATAAGCTTATGTTCGATGGGCTCACCTTTTTGGCTTTTCATCTGGCTCATTAAAAACTGCATTTTATCGCCCGCAAAAATACGCATCAAGTCATCTTCCATACACAGGTAGAAAACACTCTCTCCAACATCTCCTTGACGACCCGCACGACCGCGCAACTGGTTGTCAATACGCCTGCTTTCGTGACGCTCCGTACCAATAATACACAACCCTCCTGCGACCAAAACCGCAGATTTTTTTTCAGAAAAATCTTTTTCTATTCTCTCAAGGTCGCTTTGCAAAAGCTCTTTCTTGGATCGCATACCCTCAACATAAAAATCCATATTGCCACCAAGCTTAATATCTGTTCCACGCCCAGCCATGTTGGTGGCAATAGTAACTGCACCAACGGATCCTGCGCTTGCAATGATGGAAGCTTCTTTTGTATGATTCTTTGCGTTCAAAACATTGTGCGGAATTTTTTCTTTGCGCAAAATACGCGCAAAGGCCTCGGATTTTTCAATACTCACCGTGCCCAACAACACTGGTTGGCCCTTCTTCTGACATTCTTTAATTTTAGCAAGAATGGCTCCCGCCTTTTCTTCAAAGGTAGCGTAAAGCAAATCCTGCCTATCTTCACGCATCAAAGGCCTATTGGTAGGAAGCGCCACGCACGAAAGTTTATAAATCTCCTGAAACTCAACACTTTCCGTCATAACGGTGCCACTCATACCCGAAAGAGTCTTATACATTCTGAAAAGGTTTTGGTACGTAATGGAGGCCAGAGTTTGGTTTTCCTGCTGAATGGCAACCCCCTCTTTAGCCTCAATAGCCTGATGAAGGTTATCTGAAAAACGACGACCATCCATAATACGGCCAGTGAACTCATCAATGATGTGCACTTTTTTATCGCGCACAATATAATCTTTGTTTTTACTAAACAAGCGATGTGCTTTAAGGGATTGCGTTATAAAGTGCACCAAAGAAGAGTTTTCTATATCATATAAAGAAGCCTCTTTGTCCAAAACACCGGCATTTTTCAAAAACTGCTCTACAAAAGACATTCCCTCTTCTGTTAAAGAGGTACTCTTTCCTTTTTCATCAATATCGTAATGTTCCTTCTTAAGATTCAACACTACCTTATTAGCCAGATGACACAAATCTTCTTTTTTATCTGTAGGACCAGAAATAATCAAAGGTGTTCGCGCTTCATCAATCAGAATGCTATCAACCTCATCCACTAACGCAAAGTGCAAAACTCGCAAAACCTTTTGCTCAAGAGAAGATCGCATGTTATCTCTCAAATAATCAAATCCAAGCTCATTATTAGTAACATAGGTAATGTCACAAGCATACTGAGCCGATCTTTCCTCTGGCGACATACCAGACTGTATAATACCAACAGTCATACCAAGGAATTCAAAGATCTGACCCATCCACTCAGCATCACGCTTTGCCAGATAGTCATTCACCGTTACAATATGAGCGCCAAAACCCTCTAGTGCCACAACATAAGCCGGCAGTGTAGCCACCAAAGTTTTACCTTCTCCAGTAGCCATTTCTGCCACTTTACCGTCAAACAGGACAATGCCCCCCATGATTTGCACATCGAAATGCCTCATGTTCAAAGCACGCTTTGCCGCCTCACGCACCAATGCAAAGCCAACATCCAAAATGTCTTTTCGCGAAGCGCCTTGCTTGATTTTCTCACGCAACTCGGCAGTTTTCTGTGGAAAGTCTTCATCCTTTAAAGCCATCATTTCTGGCTCTAACGCATTCACTGTCTGAACTATTTTTTTTAAGTTTTTGACAAACTTATCATTTTTTGTTGGAAATATTTTTCTTAAAAACTGCATATAATACCCTTGCGATTATATCATAAAAAATTCAATTCGTTTTTTTGTAAGATATCTGGTACAATCTTATTGTAGGCAATCAGCCCGCTTGGTGGAATTGGTAGACACTACGGACTTAAAATCCGTTGGCTTTATGCCGTGCCGGTTCGAGTCCGGCAGTGGGTATGGGGGCTTAGCTCAGTTGGTAGAGCAGCTGACTTTTAATCAGTTGGTCATAGGTTCGAATCCTATAGCCCCCACCATAGTCTAATTATGGCACATGTAGTAACGGAAAAATGTATTAAGTGCAAATACACTGATTGCGTTGAGGTGTGCCCAGTTGACTGTTTCCTCGAGCTGCCTGATATGCTAATCATTGATCCCAACACCTGTATTGACTGTGGCCTGTGCGTCCAGGAGTGCCCCGTGAATGCCATCGTTAACGATTTGTATGACCCCACAAACACATGGTCTCTCTACAACAAAAACAAAATCAAAGACGCAGTGCCAATATTTGAAAAAAAACTACCACCAAAAGATGCAGACTCCTTTGCACACAAAGAAAACAAAGAGGCTTTACTACCAGACTTCAAAGAAAAGTCTCAGTAGGGGAGCGCGCGCAGGCGCCCTCCCAACACCTACCTTGATGACCTAATACAAAATATCAACACCACCGGCTGAATAACTGCCTGACGAGCCGAAAAAAGCACCTGCCTCACCGATTGAATCACTGTGTGAAGAGAGGATACCTTCAAGGCGCCCATACAACTCTACATCGAAACCCTGAGCTAACAACATCAAATGCAGCGCTGAATTCGCATCCACACACACTTTTCCCCGCTCTTTGAGAGCACAGTAGGCTCTGCGCACAGTCTCCCATAGGGAAGAAAATCTGAGAGATTTAAGTTCTGGATCCTCCAAAAGGTAGTCACAAACAAACCTCAAAAAATGATTATCATTTAGAAGGATAGGGAGACTCGAATCAGCCAAACTCCATGTATCTCGATCAGCAGAAGTGCCAAAATACCCACAGATAGAATCCATGCTCTGCACAAATTTTTGGAATATAACACGCTCTTTGAGCGCGTCAACCATCCCTACCTTTTGCTTATCTTCGATCGCTATAGCCTTGAGACACTGTTCTGCACTCAGCCCTTCAAGGGAAACAGCAACCTGTTGGAGCGCGTAATTTGTGGTGTAACCCACAATCACACCCTTAATAATATTCAGCGCGTGGTTCCCTGATTCATCAAGGAATGTTTGTGCTGACCTCAACGGCATCCTCACCTCTTCTTCACCCTCTTTTTCTTCCTGGTCTTGGGAACAAACACTGCCCTCATCGGAGCGATCATCTACCTGATTCACTTTTTGAAGCACTGCATATTTAATCCCCACATCTTGATTTTGCGCCTCCAACTCAGATGTCGATATTTTTTTCGCAGACTCCAGCGCTTCAACAACTGCTGTGCGCAAATTATCAAAAAAGCCCGCAACACTGATCCAATCCTCAAGGATTGAATCCGATATTTCAGAATTAGGACAAAATGATGCATACAGATCAGCTATGCCACATGTGCATGCGTCCACAAACTCCCGCCCTTCTGCATTTTTGTTATTCACACAACACAAAATGGCTTGATCCACAATAGCGTCACGCAACAATTGAGTGTCAACGGCTTGGTTGGCAAAATCAGCATTCAATTCTTCAGGAAAAGGAAACACACGAGCTAGTGCGCCTGCCAAATCATTAAGTTTTTTTTTGTGGCTTGCAGCAAATGTTGCCGCAGCCGGCACATCTGATGAGTGAAATTTTTTACTCTTTTGAGCAAAGAAGGTCAAAAAAGTGTCGAGAAAAGGGAAAATCCCTCCTACCCTCAACCCGTCATCGTAAGTCGATGATCTCTCGGGAGAAGCAACATGCGCACACGCCTCAGGGGGGCCTTGAGGCCCAAATGTGACCCTTCCTGAAAAGCCGCTAAAATGAGGGAAAAATTTTGACAGGAAATCACGAGAAGAATCAAATAGCGCAGATATGACTAGTGCTTCGCACTTCCACGAGAGCGGATGATCAGAGTCCGCTCCATGTTGAATCATAGGTGTGCCAGGGTTCATCGTGAGAATAAAAAATTCTGACTGCTCTCTTTCCTGCAAGGTCATTCCTTCATCCTTCAAACAGTATCCTCGCGCATGCAAATAATTCTTTCTCGGATCAGTAGGCAAAGCTCCATCAACACTCTCAACGCCAACCCTTTCCTCTCCCGATTCAGTCTGAATGCCAAACAAAATTTCACCACAGAACATTGGAGAACTATCACGGAGTAAGACCTCGCAACTCTCCAGATCATCTTTCGGCACAGTCAAGACTGCACCCTGCGCTGCAGACAAAGACAATAATAAACTCACAACTATAAAACAAAACATAACCCCTCCATATCTATTATTGAAACTATCACGCATTTTTAAAAAATCAAAAACGCACCTTCTCAAAAAACCTTATATTTTTCAAGTCAAGAAAGGTGATTGAACAAATCAACCTTTCTTGGTGAGCGCCTACAAATTCTAAAATAAAAAAGATACCCAACCTCCTTTTTCTTGCCAAAATCAATAAAACAACAAAAAAAACACAGATCCTCCCTCAAATCTAACAACAACTCTTGTCATTGAGCGTGAGTAATACTATAATGAAACAAAGGTTTCCCCCAAATGAATGAAAAAACAGTGACGGACATAAGCGTCCTCAGAAGCTTGTCTTCAGAAAATTTACTCGCAAAAGCCAACGATCTTGGCATTGATCACCCCAATTCTTTACGCAAACAAGACTTGATTTTTTCTATGATGAAAAACTTGTCTAAGAGAGGTGATATCCTTACAGCGCGAGGTATAGCAGAGGTTATGCCAGACGGATTCGCATTTTTACGATTTCCAGAATACAACTACCTCACAGGCGCAGACGATATTTATATAGCCCCATCTCATGTAAGACGCTTAGGCATCAAAACAGGCGACGATTTAATGTGCGAAATGAGACGCCCCAAAGAAAGTGAGCGCTATTTTTCGGCTGGCAAAATTCTTGAAATACATGGCCAAAAACCAAACACATCATCTCGCAAAATCTCTTTTGATAACAGCACCCCCCTTTATCCAGACACGGCGATACAGCTAGAAATGGATAACTATCCAGACAAAAGTATGAGAGACACACTGCGCATAATTGACATCATTGCCCCTATTGGAAAAGGGCAAAGAGCCCTCATTGTAGCTCCACCAAGATCTGGAAAAACAGTGATGCTACAAAGCATAGCTCAATCTATCGAAACCAACCACCCAGAAGTGGAAATGATGGTGCTTTTGATAGATGAGCGCCCAGAAGAAGTCACTGACATGGCAAGAACAGTCAAAAGCGCTGTCTTCAGCTCTACATTTGACGAGCCAGCACACCGTCACATACAGGTAGCAGACATGGTGATAGAGCGCGCCAAGCGATTGGTGGAACACAAGAAGGATGTGGTGATATTACTTGACTCCATCACCCGACTTGCGCGCGCCTACAACTCCGTCACCCCTTCATCAGGGAAGGTTTTGACAGGTGGTGTGGATGCAAATGCTTTACAAAAACCAAAGAGGTTTTTTGGTGCAGCCCGCAACGTAGAAAATGGCGGCTCTCTCACCATTCTTGCCACAGCGCTTTTGGAGACAGGATCCAAGGCAGACGATGTCGTGTTTGAGGAATTTAAAGGAACAGGAAATAGCGAAATTTGCTTAGATCGAAGATTAGCACAAAGGGGAACATTTCCCGCCATTGATATTGCGCGATCTGGAACACGGAAAGATAATTTGCTCATGCCACCCGAAGTACACCGAAAAGCTGTTATCTTAAGGAGCGTTTTGCTCAACATGAGTGGACACGAGGGCATGGAGTTTCTTTTGTCCAAAACAAGAAAAACAAAAAACAACAAAGAGTTCTACAATATTATGAATTCCTAAATTATGAATTCCTAAAAATGAAAATCAATGTTTCACGTGAAACATTTTCATGCTAACTTGATTCAGGGGTAGTTTTGCGTATTATTAGTTTTTGCAATCAAAAAGGCGGCGTTGGCAAAACAACGTCCGCCGTTAATTTAGCCACCACTGTGGCTAGTGCGAACAAGCGAGTTTTGCTTATAGATATGGATCCTCAGGGAAATGCCGGAACCAGCCTTGGCGTAAGAGCTGGCCGCGGCACTTATGAGCTTCTTATAGGGAAGGCAGATCTTGGAGATGTTATGGTGTGCTCGAAAGTGCCAAATTTACACGTGGTCCCTTCTTCACAAAACTTGGTGGGAGCCGAGATAGAGCTGGTCTCCAAACGTGGGCGCGAGCATTTTTTAAAAGATCGCATCAGCAAAACAGACTATGATTATATTTTTATTGACAGCCCTCCCTCCCTCGGCTTTCTCACCATCAATGCGCTCACCGCATCTACTGGCGTAATTGTTCCTATGCAGTGTGACTTTTTCTCCCTGGAGGGCCTCGTTCACATTTTGGGCACTTTTCGTATCGTGCGCAAAGAATTCAATCCTCAACTTCACCTTGAAGGCTTGCTGTTAACTATGTGTGACAGCCGCACAAGATTGGGCCTTTATATGGAAAAAGAAATCCGCCAACATTTTGGCGAAAAAGTTTTTAACACCACCATCCCCCGCAACATCAAGATTGCGGAGGCCCCCTCCCATGGAGTGCCGGGTGTTGTTTTCGATGTGCGCAGCCCCGGCGCTCAAGCGTACATCGCGCTAGGAAAAGAGGTAATCAGTTATGAAAAAAAATTATGACTTAGGTCGCGGCATTTCCGCGCTCTTCGAAAATATTGATGCAGAAGCTCAAAAAGCATCTGACATTGTTTCTATTCCCATATCGTCACTACAACCCAACCCCCTACAACCACGAAAACATTTTGGCGAACAAGAGCTTCGAGATCTTTCCGCCTCCATCGAAGAACATGGTGTGATTTTGCCTCTGGTTGTCAGAGTCGTCAAAGGTGGCTATGAGATTGTAGCTGGAGAGCGCAGATTTAAAGCAGCTCAAAAAGCAGGCCTAGCCACGGTGCCCGCCATCGTGAGAGAAATTTCTACCCAAGAAAGCTTCAGCATTGCCTTGATTGAAAACCTGCAAAGAGAAAACCTTAACGCCATTGAAGAATCAGAAGCGTTCTCCAACCTCCTCAAGATACAAGATTTCACACAAGAGCAACTAGGCAAACATATTGGCAAAACACGCAGCTATATTGCCAACAGCCTGCGGCTCCTCACCCTCCCCCAAAACATCCAAGACCTTGTCAAAAAAGGAGATATTAGCGCCGCCCACGCACGCACCTTAATAGGGCGCCCAAACAATGAAGAAATTGCTGAAAAAATTGTTAGTGAAAAAATGTCGGTACGCGCTGTAGAAAACATGATCGCACAAGAAGCGCAGGGCGGCGATATGGACAAAGACATCGCAAGCATTGAGCGATCATTAAGCTTAGCACTTGGCCTCACCACCAACATTCATCTCAAAAAAAACGGCGGTCGCATTGAGATTTTGTTTGCAAGAATAGAAGAGTTAGAAACACTCGTTGCACAACTGTACAACAAAGAGTCTTAAGCTGTGATTAAATTGTGAAAAGTTTAACAAAACCCTTGCCGCACAACAACATACAACCCACACCCCCTGTGAACAATTAGCTTTCACTGCGCCTCAAGACGAAGTGTTTCACGTGAAACATTTTGTGATTTCTGAGCGCAAGAAATCCAACATATCCGGAATTCCTTTTTGACGCACGCCACCACATTGCGCAAAGTTTGCACGACCACCGCCGTTTGGTTTGTCAGAAATATAACCACTCATCTTTTGCACAAAAGCGTTAGCTGGAAAATCTTTTTCCACATCTCTAGAAACTGCCAAGATCACAGAAATCTTTTTGGATTCTTCATTATAGGAAGAAAAACACACCACCACATTCTTTTTGAGAGCTAGCGACTGATCCACTTTTTTACGCAAATCACCCATCTCTATATTAGTGGCATGTTGAAAAATAAGAGTGAGGCTTGCTATGCTTTCCTGACATACAGGGGAGGACACATGCGCTTGATGGGAGCTCTTCTTTTTCAAGTCAAGCAAAATATGCTCCACCTTACTCATAAGATCACCCCTCGCAACACCTAACTTCTTTTGCAAAGAAGACAGCAGGCGGGCATCCTCTCGCGCGTGCGAGAGATAAGACATACCAACCGCCGCAATAATACGCCTGGTGTCGCTACCAATGCCATGGGTGGACAGTATTCTGAAAGTACCAATAGATCCCGTGTGTGAAACATGGCATCCACCACAAAATTCTCTAGATACAATATTATCCGCACCAATGGACACTACTCTCACGATGCTCCCATATTTTTCACCAAACAAACCAATCGCCCCCATTGTGCGAGCTTTTTCAAGAGGGTATTCCTTACACTCCACAGAGTGGTTTTCTAGAATTTTTTCGTTCACCCAATTTTCAACCGCCTCTACATCACTCGGCGTTAATGGTTTTGTGAGATGAAAGTCAAAACGCAAATGATCATCCGCCACCAACGATCCTTTTTGCACAACAGAATCAGAAAAATGCAAACGCAGAGCCTGATGTAGCAAATGCGTTGCCGTGTGATGCGCTTGCGCATTGAGACGCCGAGTATGGGACACATGCATCTGCACAGCGTCTTGTTTTCCAAAAAATCCGCTTTTAAGCACCCCTCTGTGCGCAAAAATACTTTTTGCGAACTTTTGTGTGTCGAACACCTCAAACTCTCCATTCGCGGAGAATATGGAACCCAAATCCCCGACTTGCCCCCCTGACTCAGCATAAAAAGGAGTTTTATCCACAATCACCCACGCTTCTTCGCCGCAAGCAAGCGATCCCGTTTCTTGTCCATTGCGAACAATGCTCACAATCTTACCCTCACTTTCTTTTTGTTCATATCCCACAAATTGGGTGGGAGGAAGAGAGGCGGAAAGTTTTTTCCACAATGTATCTTCAGAAGCATCACCCGATCCCCTCCAATTTTTTTTGGATTTTTCTTTTTGCGCGTCCATAAGAGCGTCCACTTCCTTTTTATTTACTTCGAAATCATTATTACGCAACAATTCATAAGTGAGGTCAATAGGAAATCCATAGGTGTCGTACAACTCAAAAACCACATGGGGAGGGAACGATTTTCCAGACAAATCATCCACAGAGTTTGCAAAAAAGCTCATTCCTTTTTGCAAAATCTCACCAAAGCGGTTTTCTTCATTTAAAATAGTCTCTTCTATCAGCGATTGGTGAGATGCTATCTCATGAAAACATCCTCCCATTTGCTCCACAACCACATCACAAAGACGGTGCAAGATTGGCTCTTTCTGATTCATTTTGTACGCATAGCGCATCGCACGACGCAAAATTTTGCGAAGCACATACCCTCGTCCAGCGTTATCTGGAAAAATGCCGTCAGCAATTAAGAAAGTCGCACAGCGTATGTGGTCCGCAATAACATTAAAAGCCACTTCATTTTGGGGTGTTATAGCGGTTTTTGCTAACTCACTCATGCCATTTTTCAGGGCCATAAAAATATCTGTTCGGTAGTTATCATCCACCCCCTGCATCACACACGCCAAGCGCTCAAGACCCAAACCTGTATCCACACAATTAACAGCAAGAGGAAGCATTTGTCCGCTCTTGTCGCTATTAAACTGCATAAATACCAGATTCCATATCTCAACAATACGATCTTCCTCAGAAGCTTTTTCTGGATTTTTCATCATGTGCGAGAAATCATAAAAAAGCTCGGTGCAAGGTCCGCAAGGCCCCACATCGCCCATAGACCAAAAGTTATCATCTGTGGAAATGGGGTATATTTTGCTTTCTGGCAAAAACTTCTTCCACAGCTTTAAACTTTCTTCATCTGTGTGAAAATACGTAGCAGAAAGCTTACTGGCATTCAAACCCATCACATCAACCAAAAAACTCCATGCATAGTAAATGGCTTCTTCTTTAAAATATTTTCCAAAAGAAAAGTTACCCAGCATTTCAAAGAATGTGTGATGCCTCTTTGTGTAACCAACATTTTCAAAATCGTTGTGCTTTCCACCAGCACGAACACATTTTTGAGAGGAGGCCAGAGAGTGGTGCGGCGGCGGTGTCAATCCTAAGAAATGATCCTTAAAAGGAACCATACCCGCAGCGGTAAAAAGAATGGTTGGGTCGTTTTGAGGAACAATAGAGGCAGATTTCTTCACACCATGATCGTGTGATTTAAAAAATTTTAAAAACTCATTTCTAATAATCTTGGAATGCATAAGTCACCACTTCATCTTGCTCATTCTACAACAATATGCCAGAATAACCCAACCGGAGGGGGGGGGGTAGAATTATGATATCACATCGTAAAACTTGGTGGGTAAGCGCATTCGCATATGGCATGCCTTTAGGCTTAGGGTATAATGCATTCATCAGATTTCTTCCTATATGGCTAAAGCAGTCCGACGTGGAAAACTTTTGGCTTTCTTTTACCAACCTGCTGGTGATACCTTTTATATTGCGCTCGCTGCCTTTTGCACACATATGGAAATCGCCCACCACAGCGCAAAGCTTTTTGTGCATTATTGGCGGCGCTGCAACCGTGGCTTTAGCCACACCAGCAAACCCTACAGTGTTATTTTTGGGAGCATTTGTAGGCTGCTGGGGCGTCACCCTGATAGAAACTGCAAACGGAGCTGCTTGTTTACGACAGCAGCACTTAGGGGTGCGTGCTCGCTTCAAAAGCGCCATGTTTATGGGATACCGCGTGGGTGGCTTAATCTCAAAAAGCCTATGCGTTCTTATTGCCTCTGTCTGGGGGTGGTTTGCCTCCTATTCTCTTGTAGTGTGCCTTCTTTTTGGTATTTGGCTGTTGTTAATTTTTTCCAAAAAATGGAACCAATCTCTCAACCACGAGCCATTAGACATCAAGTCTTTTTTCACAAACAAAGACTATCGCACCATTCTTTTGTCAGCCTTTTTTCTTTTTCCAGATGCGCTATTTGATACGATGCTTATTCCCTTTTGGATGGACATGCAGGTTTCTTTGACTCATATTGCATGGGCAAAAGGATTGTTGGCTACGGTGGGGGCATCTTTCGGCATATTAATGGCTTTAAGGCACCTGAAAAAGAAAAGCATCAGGGAGTTCTTTAAAATTATTATTCCATGGAACATAGTCTCACATATGCTGCCCATCTTCTTCACACAGTCGCAGAATATCATTTGGGTATATGTGATCTCATGCATCGCACATATATCACACGGCATGCTTACATGTGGCTATTTGGTATATATGGTTTCTATCAGTAAAGGGTGGCGAGAGTATGACCTTTACCTCATACTTTGGTACCTCACCATCATGTTATCATTCTCTGCAGGACCTCTATTATCACTCCTCAACAACTCTTGGACGCTCTTTTTTATTGTGGTTGCACAGCTAAATTGGGTCAGCCTTTGGCTGCTAAGATCAACCCCTTCTACACAAAATAAAAACAAGGGTTGACCGTAAACCCTCTTGGCTTTAAAATAAATTAGCAGTCAACAACCATGAGTGCTAAAGGCAGGTTATTTATGAATGTAAAAGAAATTATTCCCTTATACGATAAGATCCTTGTGCGCCGTATTACAACAGAAGAAAAAAGCGCGGGAGGCATTCTTATTCCAGATACGGCAAAAGAAAAGCCCCTTCAGGGAGAAGTGCTTTCTGTTGGCCCAGGATCCGTTAATGAGCAGGGAGATCAGACCCCCCTTTGTGTTAAAGCGGGAGATATCGTTTTGTTTGCAAAATGGTCAGGAACAGAAATTACAGTCAACGCAGAAGAGCTTCTTGTTATGAAAGAATCTGATGTCTTGGCTATTATTAAAAAATAGGAGGAGTAGATGAGTAAAATTATTAGTTTTTCAGATACAGCACGCGCATCCCTTTTAAAGGGAGTAGAAACAATAGCGAAAGCTGTGATGACAACGCTGGGACCTAAGGGTCGCAACGTACTTTTGGAACGCTCTTTTGGAGCGCCGCGCATCACCAAAGATGGTGTGACGGTAGCAAAAGATATCGAACTAGCGGATAAGTTTGAAAACGCTGGCGCCCAGCTTCTAAAAGACGTTGCTGATAAAACAAACACATTAGCAGGAGACGGAACAACCACTTCCGTTGTGTTAGCTTATGCACTTGTGCGCGAAGGCATCAAGTATGTCACTGCGGGCATGAACCCTATGGATATCCAAAGAGGAATGCGTGAAGCTGTAGCTAAAGTGGTTGAAAGCATTCGTGATGACTCACGACCAGTTAGCAACCAAGGGGAAATTGAGCAAGTAGCAACCATTTCCGCAAACGGCGACAAAGAAATCGGAAAAATGATTTCTGAAGCTATGGAAAGAGTTGGTAAAAACGGTGTTATCAGCATAGAAGAAGCCCGTTCTTTTGAATCAGAAGTAGAGGTTGTAGAGGGTATGCAGTTTGATCGCGGATACCTTTCTCCTTACTTTGTGACAGCACCTGAACGCATGACCGCAGAACTGGAAAATCCAGCTATTTTGATTTACGATAAGAAAATCTCTAGCCTACAAAGCATTTTGCCTGTCTTGGAAAAAGTCGCTCAAGCCGGTCGTCCCATGATGATCATCGCAGAAGATATCGAAGGCGAAGCACTTGCAACACTTGTAGTTAACAAAATGCGCGGAACGCTTCGCATTTGCGCCGTAAAAGCACCTGGATTTGGTGATAGACGTAAAGCTATGCTTCAAGATATCGCTATCCTAACAGGTGGGCATATGATTTCTGAAGAACTTGGTGAAAAGCTGGAAAATGTTTCTCTTGAAATGTTAGGAACAGCAAAAAAAATCACCGTCACAAAAGAAACAACTGTTATTGTTGATGGGGCTGGCAAAAAAGAAGATATTGCGAAGCGCTGTGAACAAATTCAAGCAGAAATTGATGAAAGCACTTCTGATTACGATAAAGAAAAACTTCAAGAGCGTCTTGGAAAACTAACGGGTGGTGTTGCATTACTACGCGTTGGTGGAGCAACAGAAGCTGAGCTAAAAGAACGCAAAGATCGCGTTGAGGATGCTTTACACGCTACACGCGCTGCCGTTGAAGAGGGAATTATCACAGGTGGTGGAACCGCGTTGTTACGTGCCCGCAAGAAAATAAGCACCCTTAAAAATAACAACGATGACCAAATGGCCGGTGTTAAGATTGTTCTTCGCGCACTTGAAGAGCCAATCCGTCAAATCGCTAGCAACGCTGGGAAAGACGCATCAATTGTTGTTGGAAATATTGTCAATAGCACAGAATCGCATTACGGATACAACGCACAAACGGATGAGTATGGTGACATGTTTGCCTTTGGTGTCCTTGACCCAGCAAAAGTTGTGCGCTGCGCCCTTATGGATGCAGTTTCTGCCGCCGGCATGCTACTCACAACTGAGTGCATCGTGGTAGACAAGCCAGAGAAAAAAGACTCCGCACCAGCCGGACCACCAATGGGTGGCGACATGGGCGGAATGCCAGGGATGGGATTTTAACCCAACCTCAATCACAAGAAAAGCCATTCGTACGAATGGCTTTTTCTTTGTCTACACACAATCAACTTAATAAGGTATGATACACTCAGTAGGTTATTATGCATAAACATCGTACACACAACTGCTCAGAACTATCCCCCAAAGAAGTAGGTCAACAAGCGCGCTTAACAGGATGGGTAAGCCGACGTCGCGATCATGGAGGCGTCTTATTTTTGGACTTGCGCGATCACTATGGCTCCACACAGTGTGTGTTTCGATCACAATCACCCCACTTTTCCCGCGCAGAATCCATACGCATGGAAAGCGTCATCACCGTCACAGGATCTGTCGTCAAACGTTCACCAGAAACTATTAACGCCAACATACCAACTGGAGAAGTGGAGTTGGTAGTTGAAGATATGTTGGTAGTCACCGAATCAGCATACATTCCTTTTTCTATTGGCGATGAAAGTGATGAAGCTTCCGATTCCCTAAGATTGCAGTACAGATTTTTGGATTTGCGGCGCACAAAAATGCAAAACAATATCAAATTTCGTCATAAAAGCTTACAAAGCATTCGCAACCATATGGGCAAGCAAGGGTTTTTAGAAATTCAAACACCTATACTAACCGCTAGCTCACCAGAAGGATCCAGGGATTTTTTAATTCCTAGCCGACTGCACCCAGGCAAGTTTTACGCTCTTCCACAAGCGCCTCAAATTTATAAACAACTTCTGATGACGTCAGGATTTGATAAATACTTTCAAATCGCTGCTTGCTTTCGTGATGAAGACGCCCGCGCTGATAGAGCGCCAGGAGAGTTTTACCAACTGGATATGGAAATGTCCTTTGTGGAACAAGCAGATGTGCATCACGCCATTGAAACACTTGTGGATGGTTGGTTTTCAGAACTGGCAACCTCAACATTCGACAAACCCCCTTTTCAGCACATCACCCACAAAGAGGCGATGGACAAATACGGAAGCGACAAACCAGATTTGCGCAACCCCCTGATTATTCAAAACGCCACAAGCTGTTTTGAAAAATCTGGATTTAAAATATTTGCACAAACCATCGAAAAAGGTGGCATTGTACTAGGAATTGTTGTGCCAAATGTTGCCTCAAAACCCAGGTCGTTTTTTGATAAAATGAACGACTGGGCAAGGGAAAATGGCGCGCCTGGCTTAGGGTACATTATTTATGATAATGAACTCAAAGGCCCTATAGCAAACACTCTAGAAAAAGAAAGGCACGATCACATCATCAAAACCCTTTCTCTCAAAGACGGAGATGCTGCATTTTTCATATGTTCCACAAACCACTTTTGGGCAAAGGATTTTGCCGGAAAAGTACGCTTAGAGTTGGGCGAACGAGCTGATCTCGTTGATAAAAACGCTATTCGTATCTGCTGGATTGTGGATTTTCCTTTGTATGAAAGCGGAGAAACGTGGTTTTCTGCATGGCGCGAACCCACACCCGAAGAAAGAAAAACTATTTACTTCTCCCACAACCCTTTTTCTATGCCACAGTGCGACCCAGAAGAGTTTTCCTCTCTTGATCCATTAAGTCTTAATGCATGGCAATATGACCTAGTCTGTAACGGTATGGAGCTAGGATCAGGGGCAATCAGAAACCATCACCCCGAACTTCTTGTCAAATGTTTTCAAGTACCCGGATACACCGAAGCACAAGTACGCCAAGACTTCAAAAGCTTGCTGTCAGCGTTCTCTTACGGAGCTCCTCCCCACGGAGGATGCGCCTTAGGCGTAGATCGCATCATCATGATGTTAGCAAATATGCATAACATTAGAGAAATTATTGCGTTTCCAAAAAATCAAAACGCAATGGATGTATTGTTGGGCGCGCCCAACAATGTTCCAGAGCAGTTGTTGAAAGATGTCTTCATCAAATCAACTGCTAAAAAATAACTAAATTATGGATAAAACATCAAAAATTATTTGGGCAAGCTGCCTAGGCAACTCAATGGAGTTTTATGGATTAACCCTCTACGCCGGCCTTATTCCACAAATTAGCGATACTTTTTTTCCCGAAACATCAAATAGCATTCTTATGGGATTACTCACCTTTGGTGTAAGCTTTTTCTTTCGACCACTCGGAGGACTGATTTGCGGAAGAATAGGGGATATCAAAGGACGTAAAGCCGTCATCAATTGGTCTATCACTCTTATGGGTCTTGCAAACATCATCATCGCCTTCCTTCCAAGCTACCAATCTTGGGGTATGTTTTCCATGGCTATCCTTGTGTTATGCCGCGTTATTCAAGGTTTTTGTGTTGGCATTGAATATAGCGGTGCTTTCACTTTTGGCCTCGAGCATGCGCCAGCCAAAGACCGATCACGCATTGGTGGTTGGATTAGTGGATCTTGCTTTTTTGGATTTGCTCTTGGACTTATATTTACACAATGCGCGGAATACTTACCACCTCATTACTGGCGATTGGGGTTTTTATTAAGCTCTATTTTCACCATCACGGCCATATTTTTACGACAAAAACTGGGAGAATCTCCAGAGTTTTTGATGGAAAAAGAAAAATCTATTGCCACACAACCCGTGATATCTTGGCCTTTGGCGCGCAAAGCGTTTATATTTTCTTGTTCAGATGGCATGCTGACATACACGGTAGGTGGTTTTTTGCTCGTGTACCTTACACACTATATGTCCTTTGATAAAACGCTTATACTGCGCGTTATTACAGGATTTATTATTCTGATAAGCTTTATGTGCGTTGGTTTTGCAAAAATCACAAAATCCATAAAACCAATCACTCTCTTTAAGTACGCACTGGTCATAGGATCCATCACCTTACCGCCA
The DNA here is from genome assembly GCA_002238905.1 of Alphaproteobacteria bacterium bin98. Classification (GTDB taxonomy): domain Bacteria; phylum Pseudomonadota; class Alphaproteobacteria; order Bin98; family Bin98; genus Bin98. The sequence continues at coordinate 108,933 of MPNG01000003.1, forward strand.
CTGTTTACCTGGGTAGCCACAACACATTCAACTCTGGCACTTACACTACTGTTGTTGGCAACATCTGCTTTAACCGCTTGTTTTGTAGGCATTCAGCCTATTATTTTATACCAAATAATTCCTGTAAAAGAGCGCATGACCACCTCATCGGTGGGTTACAACTCTGGACTCGCCATTACAGGAGGATTGTTGCCAGTGATGTTTGCATGGATCATTGAAAAAACTGGGTGCATCAGCTCTCCGGGATACATCTTATCTTTTCTTCTGTTGGTTATTTTATACAGCACACAGAAGCAAAAATTATAAATAGTTATAAAGAGTGCTTTATGTTTAAACATCCAGATACACATGCTACAATCTCTCGTTAAGAAATTATGCAAACAACGATCAACTTATTATCTATTTTAGCAGGCGCAGCTATTGGCTATATAGCTGGGGGCGACTTTTTGCCGTATGCCCACGCAGCCTCTGATATCTTTGTGCGCATTATAAGATTTTTGGCTGTTCCTCTTATTTTCTTCTCTCTTTTAAGCACTATTTTAACCACAGGAAACTCAAAAGACGTACGCTCTCTTTTTGGACATACCCTTAAATATACGGTGGGAACAACCACCGTCGCCGCCATCATTGCCCTCATTACCTACAAAATTCTGGACCCAATTAGCGGATCAACTCCCCCTTCTTGTGGAGAAGGTGTCACATCAAATATTTCGTATCTGGATAGTTTTGCAAACATTGTTCCCTCAAACATCCTTGATATTTTCCTCACAAATAACATAGCAGGGGCCGTCATACTGGCTGTAATTTTTGGTTTTTTTGGAAAGAAAATCCTTCCTGAACTACAAAAATCTCTCGCCTCTGGCATAAGTGCCCTATCAGAAATGTTTCTTTTACTGGCTCAGTATACTGTAAAATTTCTTCCTGCATTTTTATGGGCTTTTATGGTTATTTTTGTACAAGACCTCAAAAAAGGGTTTGTGATTGGCAACACACTGATATTCCTCATAGCCCTCATCGTTGCCAACCTGATTCATGCTTTAATTTTTCTTCCCTTACTCCTGAGAAAAAACGGTATCAGCGCTACAGAAACCATAAAAGCAAGTTTGCCAGCGTTAAGCGTGGCATTTTTCACAAAATCCTCAAACATCGCCATCCCATCTTCCTTAAAAGTGTGTGAGAAATTAAAAATAAAACCCTTTATTTCTAGATTTACCATTCCTGTCTGCGCCACCATCAACATGAACGGTTGCGGTATTTTTATTTTTCTAGCAACAACCTTTATGACAGAGGTTTTTGTGAACCCCATGGAATGGTGGCAATATATTGTTTGCATAGCCACAGCAACGCTTGTTGCTATTGGTAACGCCGGCGTTCCTATGGGGTGCTTTTTTTTAACAACAAGCCTCCTTGCCATCATAGGCACACCAACATATCTCATGGGCGTATTGCTGCCCGTCTTTATGATCTTGGATATGCTAGAAACAACCGTTAATGTATGGTCTGACATTGTGATCACACGATGTATTAACAAAAAAATGTCCAATTTGGAATAATTTTTGTTACAATGTTAGTGTATACACAAATATATTTTAAACATTAATCCTGACAAAACAGGTTGTTTGAAAGAATATAAGATATATATCATTAGGACTTATGTTAAAAAAGCACCAAAACACACTCAACATTGCCTCTATTATGATGGGAGCTATACTGGGTTACACATGTGCAGAACCGCTACTGCCCATCGCACAATTTTTTTCTTCCGTGTTTATTAAAATTATTAAGTTTATAGGGGTTCCACTTATTTTCTTTTCACTGTTAGGAACAATTTTATCAACAGGAACACAAACAAAGGTAAAAAATCTTCTAAAAAAAACCTTCCAGTATACATTTGGAACCACTCTTGCAGCGTCCTTCATCGGCCTTGTTATATACAAGATGTTGCGTCCCTCAGAGGGCGTGACTCCACTCACCAACAGCTGTGGAGAATTTATCCCACCCAAAATAAGCTATCTTGAGTCTTTTTTAAAAATATTTCCATCCAATATTTTGGATATTTTTATAGAAAACAACATTGCAGGTGCGGTCATATTGGCCGCTTTGTTGGGTGTCGTTGGTAAAAAAATTTCTCGAGATTTACAACACCCTCTTTACACAGGAACCGCCATACTCTCAGAGATGTTTTTAACCATAGCACAGTATGTATCCAAAACGCTTCCTTTATTCTTGTGGGCCTTTATTTTTAATTTTGTACAAGACATTAAAACAGGATTTTTGCTGAGCTCTGTTGCGCAGTATATTTTTGCTATCATGCTAGCAAATTCTTTTCATGCGTTTGTTGTTTTGCCTTTTCTTCTGAAGAAAAAAGGCATCTCTCCCTGGGAAACAGCGCGCTTAGCTATGCCTGCCATCAGTGTAGCCTCTTTGACAAAATCCTCCAACATCGCCATACCCACAACTATGAAGTCGCTAGAAAGTATGGGGGTGAAACCTTTTATTGCCCGCTTCACAGCCCCTGTGTGTGCAACTATTAATATGAACGGATGCAGTATCTTTATCTTTACAACAACATCGTTTATGACAGAGATTTTTACAGGACACTTAGATCTTTGGAAACTATCATTAATCGCTCTCTTATCAACATTTATCGCAATTGGGAATGCTGGAGTTCCTATGGGCTGTTTCTTTCTCACAATCAATCTTCTTGGTGCGTTAGATGTCCCCACTTATATGATGGGAGCTTTGTTACCATTTTTTATTGTACTTGATATGTTTGAAACCGGAATAAACGTTTGGTCTGACATTGTTATTACACGATGCATCGATAAAAAATTTAAAATATAACAACTTATAGCTATTTTGATCGCCACGCCGACACACATCATTGGGTAAAAATTCTTTTTATTTTATGATAGGCTGATGTCAACTAAAAACGCTGTTATACTTTACTGACAATAATACTCCCTAATCATTGAGTATATTAAAGGCTGGTTCATGACTGATAAGAAAAATAACTCCCTAGACGCTGTATTGAAAAGAGTAGAGCGAGAATTTGGAAAAGACGCTCTTGTAACACTCGGAAAATGGCAAGAGGGGTCAGAGATCCCTGTTATTTCTACAGGATCACTAGGTCTTGATCTTGCCACCGGAGTAAACGGAATACCCAAAGGACGCATTATGGAGGTGTATGGCCCGGAAAGCTCAGGCAAAACGACACTTTGTCTGCACATGATTGCGGAATCACAAAAAAAGGGGGGGAGAGCCGCGTTTATTGACGCAGAGCACGCCCTTAGTCCCAAATATGCTCAAAGCATTGGTGTGGACCTTGATGAGTTATTATTCTCTCAACCAGATTCAGGAGAGCAAGCCCTCGAAATAGCAAGCGTATTGGTACAATCAGGCGCCGTAGATATTGTGGTCATTGACAGTGTAGCAGCCCTGACGCCAAAATCTGAAATTGCCGGAGAGGTGGGCGAAACACAAATTGGAGCCCAAGCTAGATTAATGAGCCACGCCCTAAGAAAGTTAGCATCCAGCATTCAAAAATCTGGCTCTTGCGTCATCTTTATTAACCAAATTCGCATGAAAATTGGTGTCATGTTTGGCAGCCCAGAAACGACATCAGGTGGCAACGCTCTGAAATTCTATTCCTCTTTAAGATTCGATATCCGCAGAATATCCTCTATTAAAGACAAAGATGCGGCTATTGGCAATATGGTGCGTGTGAAAATTGTTAAAAACAAAATGGCCGCACCTTTTAAAACAGCAGAATTTGAAATTATCTACGGAGAAGGTATATCTCGCTCTGGAGAGGTTATTACTTTAGGTGCCGATCTCGGCATTATTGAAAAAGCTGGTTCATGGTACTCTTACAAAGGAAAACAAATTGGGCAAGGAAAAGAATCCGTCAGGGCATTCTTAGAGGCGGATCCGGATCTTATGCAAGAAATAGAAAAAGCTATTAAGGAGAAGTATGTACCCGACAACAGTTAAGCACTGCATTGGCATTCAAGGGTTATGGGAACCTTTTAGCGTGGGATATAAAGGTGTTAAAGGATCTTTTGAATCATTTTCTTCACAAAAAACTGACCGCACCTTTGTAATCAATACACTTTTGGAAGAGATTCTATCACACACAGGCAATATTATTCAATCAGAAGATGAGGTGTGTTTTGCTTATCCCGCAGGCCCAGGCCCTTTTACTGGATTAAGGGCCATTGATTCTTTTGTGGAAGGGGTGCGCGCTCCTTTTGGAGGAGTTGTCTGCACACCAACGCTGTTTCGTCTTTTTCAATCCTTGGTGAAAGAAGAAAGATTTCATATGTTTATTCACCACCACAAAAATGCCTTTTTTGATGCCACACTCAAAAAAGAAAATGACCAGATCACTCTTATTTCTATAGAACAACAACCATACAAAAACAAAGACATTAAGAGAAATATTCCTATTTATTCTTGCGGAGTAAAGATTGGATCACCTCTTCCAGAGGTCACAGGTCTAACCTGCGCAGAATTTGCATGGGAAAGTCAGAGTTTTTCAGCAAGATCTGATATTTTTTATGGAGCAAACCCTATAAAATAGCAGAATTCATACTTGGAGATCCTGTTAATTTGTATGACATATACCCTCAGCCTGTTAACCCGCGAGTGCCTTTTAATAGAACCCTTTTTGACAGCTGTGTTGTGTTAAAAGGACTGGCATCCGCCTTTCACGCAGAGTTTATAGTTAATCTGTTAAGTGGGAGATTTGCTACCAGATTAAGGGAGATCTTTTCTGCACACGCTTCACAAAAAAACATTTTATTAGATACTCCCAACGATTAATCTTAAAAAAAACAACTTAAGCTATAATATCATGAAGGATATTGTTTGTTTTTTTGTTTAGACCTCTGCATTACAAACGTTTTGTTATAATGAAAAAGAAAAACACTACAACAATTGGAATAGATGAGGTCGGATATGGACCTTGGTCAGGACCCGTTGTGGTTGTGGGAGTCAAAATAAATCAAAAAGAACAGTTTGATATAACTTTTTGTGAC
>MPNG01000101.1 GCA_002238905.1 Alphaproteobacteria bacterium bin98
AGCGTTATAGATTGTGTTGAACTCATAAAGAAATAAATGATATGATGTTCCTAAATGCATAATCTATTTTATTTGCGAATCGTCTTTCTATTGTTTACATTTTTTCTGTACAGCGCTGAGGAATCAGAGGAAACGAAAGATGCAATGATCCAAAGGCTTCGAGAGAGCATAATACCAGCCCGCTTTGCAGCGCTTTCCGTTTGCATAGAAGAAGAGCAGAAGCAGCAAGGGATAAAAGTTGATTACGAATTGATATCAAAGCTTGATGAGAAATGGACGCAAGTAAAAAAGGTCAAGGAAAATGAGTATAGAAAGCGCAAAGGTCAAGCATTATTAGCAGTAAAAGGAGTAGGTCTCCATGAAGTATCTTGCTTCTTGCGGGAAAAGATAGCGGACAGTTGTCAAGTATCTGAGCGCTTAAAGAAAAGGATAGATGCAAACGATGGCACTACAGAGCAGGCAGTGTTGCAAAAAGCATTGAAAGATCAGCAGGCATGGGAGGTAGTGTTGCAAAAAGCATTGCAAGCTGATCAGCAATGGGTGGCTCAGGAGAGAGAGAGAAAAAAAAAGAACAACGATACATATTACTCTAATCAACGAAAGAGATTTGGAGCACAACCAGAGGATTCTGAAGAAATAGAAAGTGAGTTGGCCAGCACGTCTGATCTTGCACAAAGAGATGAAAAAGAAACGCCAGAGGCAATGGTCCAAAGGCTTCGAGAGAGCAAAATACCAGCCCGCTTTGCAGCGCTTAAGGTTCTCCTAGAAATGCCGAAAATGCCGAATAAGAAAGGGATAAAAGTTGATTACGAATTGATATCAGAGATTGATAAGAAATGGGAGCAAGCAAAACAGGCCCAGGCAGCTAAGAATAGAAGAGAAAGATGTCCAGAATCAGCAGTCATAGCATTAAAAGTAAAAGAAGTAGGTGTCCATGAAATATCTAATATCTTAAAGAAAAAGATAGAGGAAAACAATCGATCTACAGATCAGGAAGTGTTGCAAGCAGCATTGAAAGCTGATGATCAATGGAGAGAGTGGCATTGTAAGAGAAGGAGAGTGGTTGCTAAAAAATCTAGGCAGAAACAAGCTCAAAAAAAAAGAGATGAAGTTGTGCTCAAAATGCAACAAAGTAGTGCTGATCTAGGGGTGGATATGGCGGTAGGTATGGAGGTTGAGGTGGA
>MPNG01000102.1 GCA_002238905.1 Alphaproteobacteria bacterium bin98
CCTGAGCATCTCTTGTTTGCAGAAGACCCTTTATGTTTTCTTGAACCCTGGGACTTTTGGAATCCACCTTTTTCGGTGAAGATAGATGGTGATCCAGACACACTTTCTCTTGATGACGAATCTAGTGTAGGGATAGAATTTAGCCAAGATTGCAATGAGGACAGTGATCCTCAAGATCCAAGCACTGTACAGAAAAGAGAGAAAATCCGTCAAAAAAAAAGATTGTATTGGCAAAATCTAAAAAAAAAGAATACTCTCTTTACTATAATAAGAAAACACCCTCTGATGCTTGATTATATGAAACAGGAAATTAGGAGGATGAATGAAACTAAAAGAGGCAAGTTTACGTTTGATAATATGCCAAATGATATTAAGGTTGAGGTGCGTGTAGATCTAGAAAAAGAAGGATTTACGTTTGATGATCTGAAAGGTGTGACTCAGAAAATGCTGGAGAGAATGGAAAAAGAAGGTATTTTGATTGATGATGTAGTGAAAGAAGGGATTGAGCGTAAGGACATTCAAGCGCAGGAAAAGAGAGATTACAAAAGAAGGTGGTTTGCGAATTTATCAGAAACACATAGACGTGATATTCTTGAAAAACAGAGAACTGCTTATCGGAATCGCCGAGCAACAGAGCCAAAAGATCAGAGAGATGATCGCCTTGAAAAAAAAAGAACTGCTGAGCGGAATCGCCTAGCAAAAGAGCCAAAAGATAAGAGAGATGATCGCCTTGAAAAAAAAAGAACTGCTGAGCGGAATCGCCTAGCAAAAGAGCCAAAAGAGAAGAGAGATGCTCGCCTTGAAAAGAAAAGAGTTTATATGCAGAATCGTCGCGCAGAAAAGACATAAAAATAAAGAGAATCAGAATTTGGATCCAGCTAAAAAAGTAGACACTCAGAAGAACGGTTTTGTATTTGCAAGAAAAAACCTGAAAAATCCACTGTTTGCTGAAATTATTCCTGAATTCGTTAGTGGACATGTTAACAAAGAACTACATTGCAAAGTACTGCAAGAATACACTGATGGGCTTTTTTTGGACTTTTGTGAGTGTGTAGTTGTGCAAAAAAG
>MPNG01000103.1 GCA_002238905.1 Alphaproteobacteria bacterium bin98
ACATTTTCTTTTACAACAGGGAAAGCAGATAATTGTGCAGATGAAATAGTACAAAGGTGCACTTTTGGACCTTGCGATTCCAACAATCTCACCTTTTCTTTTATATTGTCCATTGAGGCTGATGCACTATCTGTACCTTCTGTGCTAGGAACAATATCATAAAATGATAAAATCTTAGCATCGCCCTTTTTCACATTTGCGCACGTTACAGATTCTTTATGCATGCGCGCAGCTTCTTTGAATATCTTGTCACACACGAACTGACAGATCCTCTGCGTTTCACACAAATAAGCATCTGAAAGCGATAAATCCCACATCGCTTCACTCTTGCTTTGCTCCACAAGTTTTTTACAATCTTTAGCTACTCGATGCATGAACGTGCGCACCATCTTCATCAGTTCAGAATCAAGATCAACGGCAGCATCATCGGATGATAAACTCTTGCAGTCCACCGCTTCCACCTCTACAAATTCTGCCAACAGTTCGCTACTCAAGCGCTTGCAGAAACTCTGCATTTCGGATGATAAACTCTTGCAGTCCACCGCTTCCACATTTGCTTTCTCTACCAATTCTGCATGCATCATCATAGCTTTTGAAGAGCTAGATATACATGCCTTCAACAGGTCGCTACTCAGGCGCTTGCAGAAACTCTTCATTATTGAACTATCATAATTAACATTAACATTAACATCAACAGAGGATACGCCGTCTATCGCCTCCACATTTGCCAGCGCTACAGATTCTTTATACCTGCAGTTCTCTTCGTCAAAAATGCCTTCACATATGCGCGAGAGATTTTCTGCTAATTTATCCATCTCCCTATGCATAGCTATCCGCAAGCGCCGCAAGTGCATCTGCATCAATTCATCATCATCAAAATCATCATCAAAACCAAATTTTGATGATGCACTTTCTTGCTCTATAGATTTTTTGAGCACGGATCTAGTTAAGTAATGCTCCTTATGTTGAGGGCAACTATAGTGTGGAAATTCGCTCGTCATTTGGAAAGGCACCACGCCAAGATCTTGATTTCTTATAGATTCTCGCAAC
>MPNG01000104.1 GCA_002238905.1 Alphaproteobacteria bacterium bin98
AGCATTCAGGGCATGCGATTTCACAACTCGCTCTTTCTCACAACTCGCAAGCAAATTATTAAGAGCACTATCCGTTAAAGGATTATGGTACAGAGAGCTTGGTATCTCACCCTTGGCATCCATGCACAATTGCAACGTCGTCACAACATCACTGGAAATCCCAAACCTTGTCAAACAAGCCATGGCAGCTTTTGTTTTATGAAAAGCCTCATCCTCTTGAGTGTAATATTCTGGTCTCTTCACCCACCCTTTCTCCTTAACAAACCGAGGAATGCCCCATTTCAATCCATGACTTTTTTTATGCAAAGGAAAAACCATCTGATTCCAACTATCAACATAAAACGCTCTCTTATCACAATCGCATACACCAATATCGCTCTTTCCTCCCGTAATCACATGCACTAGATAATCTAAGGTTGCTGTATTCATACCATCACCGTCGGGGTGAACTTGCACACACTCCAGATTTGCATTAATATATGCCGCTAGGCCCTGTATGCTAAAGTTTATCTTAGGTCGACCTCCTAAAATTATATCTGCAATCATGAGCTTATTTGCCAAATCACATAACCACGCTGCTTGGACATTTTCTTTCCTTATCGAAAAGTTTTCCATATGCTCCATATGCTCCATCAGAAATTTTGCAGACCAATAATAATTCTGATACTTTTTACCTGAACACAACCGATCATTCTGCATACCCCACACAAACCTTTCAAGGGCTTTGCGGTAAATATCGGTATGGCAAAAAACATCTTTGTAAAACTCTTTGTATTGGCACGACCCTGACATAAAAGGGTTCAGAGAAGCCGGCAGATAATTGCAGCACTCATCAAGAAAATCCATCTTACAACCAAGCTTCTCTAGCCTTTTTTTGTTTTGCATTAAAAACATAATGTTTGCGCAAAAAGACTTCGGAAAAGGCCCTTGTTTCCAATGGATCAAAATTTTCTTGATCTTAGGATATCTTTCTCCCTCTCCTTCTTTTGGCTTCCATCCTGGCAGAGCATCGCGATCGTCTCGTG
>MPNG01000105.1 GCA_002238905.1 Alphaproteobacteria bacterium bin98
GTTGCGAGAATCTATAAGAAATCAAGATCTTGGCGTGGTGCCTTTCCAAATGACGAGCGAATTTCCACACTATAGTTGCCCTCAACATAAGGAGCATTACTTAACTAGATCCGTGCTCAAAAAATCTGTAGAGCAAGAAAGTGCATCATTTGGTTTCTATGATGATTTTGATGATGAATTGATGCAGAACTTAACTAGATCCGTGCTCAAAAAATCTGTAGAGCAAGAAAGTGGATCATCAGAATTTGGTTTTGATGATGATGAATTGATGCAGATGCACTTAGCTATGCATAGGGAGATGGATAAATTAGAAGAAAATCTCTCGCGCATATGTGAAGGCATTTTTGACGAAGAGAACTGCAGGTATAAAGAATCTGTAGCGCTGGGAAATGTGAAGGCGATAGACGGTGTATCCTCTGTTGATGTTAATGTTAATTATGATTTTGCAATAATGCAGAGTTTCTGCAAGCGCCTGAGTAGCGACCTGTTGAAGGCATGTATATCTAGCTCTTCAAAAGCTATGATGATGCATGCAGAATTGGTAGAGAAAGCAAATGTGGAAGCGGTGGACTGCAAGAGTTTATCATCCGATGATGCTGCCGTTGATCTTGATTCTGAACTGATGAAGATGGTGCGCAACTTCATGCATCGAGGAGCTAAAGATTGTAAAAGACTTGTGGAGCAAAGCAAGAGTGAAGCGATGTGGGATTTATTGTTTTCAGATGCTTATTTGTGTGAAAAGCAGAGGATCTGTCGGTTCGTGTGTGACAAGATATTCAAAGAAGCTGCGTGCATGCATAAAGAACCTGTAGCGTGCGCAAATGTGAAAAAGGGCGATGATAAGATTTTATCATTTTATGATATTGTTCCTAGCACAGAAGGTACAGATGGTGCATCAGCCTCAATGGACAATATAAAAGAAAAGGTGAGATTGTTGGAATCGCAAGGTCCAAAAGTGCACCTTTGTACTATTTCATCTGCACAATTATCTGCTTTCCCTGTTGTAAAAGAAAATGT
>MPNG01000018.1 GCA_002238905.1 Alphaproteobacteria bacterium bin98
CGTCATATGGCACGCGTAAAGCAGCGCACCATATGGCGGAACATCCACTATCACAAGACTCCTTTGTCAAAACGCTTCCAGATTCGCATGCTCTCTAGACAGGTGTTGTTGAGCCCACTGGTTTCGGCTCTAATTGTTTCAAGATAGTTTGATAACGCATTGCCAACACACTGCTAGTCCCTGATTGATGCTCCTGGCAAGCGCATTCGTACAATTTCTGTACCATTGGTGTGTCTTGACCAGTAGCTTGCGCGTATGCAACCAAGCCATTAATGTCTTCAAATGTGGGACGTTGTTTACACATCTTATTCTCAGAGAATTGCCTAACATCCGCCATGGAAGCCAAAACCGCTTGTGACGGCAGGTTAGACGCTGATGCTGAATGATCGGGCGCATTCGCTTGAGCATTGGCTGGATTTTTCACAGCGGCTGCACAGTTGAATCTTCTCGATGCAGTGGTTGCTGCAGCTTGTTGTGACGCTACTGGCTGAGGTTGGATACCGACCAATTTCTGCGCATCTGCATATAGCGCTCTCATCTCTCTTTCATTAGTATAATGAACCTTCATCACCCTATCAAACATATTTTTTAGCTTTACAAAATCTGCTCCGATAGCCATTGCATCTCCCAACAAATTACGGATGTTTTCCAGCGTTGGCAATTCCACAACGGCAAAGTCGGGTGTTCGCGATGCAGTGGCTGCTGCACAGTCACCTGCTGTTTTTTGTGAAGCTATTGGTTGCGGCTGGCTTGAATGGAGCAATTGCTTCGCCTTTGCTAATCTCTTCTGCATCTCTATTTTATTGCCAGCAAAAGTACAAAGCGTATCATCAAGAACCTTTTTTATCTTGGAAGAATCGATCTTGGAAGAATCGATACCGAGAGCCTCTGCTTGATCAAGCAATGTCTTGATGTTTGCGATTGTTGCCTCTTCCACTTGCGAGTCATCAGTTGTTGGTAACTCTGCTAGTCGCGGGATCATGCCATCAAAACCTACGGTTGCGAGCTGAGTACATATCAAATTATGCAGACGAGGCAACTCACCGTATTCCTTTTGGGCAAATCGCTCTTTAAACATTTGACATAAATTCCTTATGGCGTCATATGTCTTTGTACTTGGTAAACTCACCATCACATGATCGATGTTTACCTTCAAAGATAGCGCAGAGTGAGCCACTGCTTCTGGTTGCGCTGGATCTTGCATAACGGCTTGAGCGCCTCTTGCTTTTGGCTTATTATCTGATTTCTTAGTTAGCTCTTTCTCATCAGCTGCACCGCAGGCTGGATTCAGTGCTTCGTATGGTTTCGGGTGATTCGATTCTGCAGACTTTACTATCAATAACATCCGATGATAAAGCTTAGTAAGCATAGCAAGTTCCGATCTATCACAATTAATTACAGATGCTGCATAAAGTTTCTCTATCTTCTCCTTATCCTGAGCAGTTAGATTTGCCAATTCTGCACGACTCTTCAAATCCTTGACTTGGCGCATTTTTTCTGTCAGCTCACGAGCCACATACGTATCTGAATTATCTACAACGTCTGGATAGTTGTGTGTTTTCAATGCAGCGTATGCTTGGCCCGCAGCATTAACTTGTGGCGGGTACGCCGTTGCTTGATCACTACTATATGCATCTTCATCAAAAGCAAGACGCCACAGCTCTTCAAAGGCACTTCTGATACTCGCGCGATTCCCTCGTGTATTAGCAAGAACAGCTTGATGATAATACACGTCAAAGTTGGCTTTAGATTTTTGATTATATATCCCATGGCATTTTGCGTAGTTCATCAAATTATTTATCTCTCTCATTCTTGGGTGTTGCACAACTTGTGGATGGTATATTCGCTCAGATTGGGCAACGCGTTGTTCGATGCGTCTTTGATATGCGATCACTTCTGGATTATCAATACCTGTTCTAAACATCTCGGTTGTAGCTTCATCCATCTGCAATGCATATAGTCTCTGATTCTCTGCCCGTGCAGCGGCTTCCGCATCGCTACATGCACCATATGCTCTTTCATCATATTCAAACGGGCAGCAATTCGCCTGCGGTCTCTCATATGCAGGCAGGCGACCACATTCGCTGTTTTGCGTCATCTGATTTACCATTGCAAGGGCTTCCGCATCGCTACGCATACGCGTGCCACGTGCTCTTACAGGAGCGGGCATTGCATTTGGTCTCAACCCTGCGTCCAAAGCCGCTTGTGGAGCATCCAATACCTGCAGCCGTTTACGCCTCACCTCTTCAGCATCAGGGGTCTGATATGCTGCAAATGCTACGCTTACAGAAAATAAAAGAAATATTTTTATTGTATTGTTCATTTTTTTCTCCTGATTTTTCAACCAATTACAGCGCTTTTTGAAGAAAAGGCGCCCTCCCTAGAGACAATGTAAAAACTAATGCATATTGTTTAAACATCCACATCTTATCAAATTTGGGTTAATTTTGCAATAAATTTGATTTGTTTATGTTTTTTTTATAAAATAAAAAAATATTATAGAGAAGTTTTTATCTCTTGCAGCACATAGGGTTGGAAAACAGATTCCTCAAACACAGCACTGTTCAGAGACTCTGATTGTAAAAAATGCTCACACAACTCAACCTTGATATGTTTAGATTCTCAGATTTTATCACAGCATCTGAGCCTGATTTTTGCACTTCTTGATTGTATGCATAACACACGAGTTTCTTAAAATATTGTATTCTTGATACAAAGCAATCTGTTCTATAATACCTAATCCATATAATGGGAGTCAGCATACTCTAAAAAATAAGAAAATTTCAGTGGTAGATTATCATCAATTAATACATCAAACATTAAGGTGTTTCATATGCCTTTGGATCAAATCTTCTACGCTTTTACGCTGCAGTATTACTAAAGTTTTGCAAAGGGCCTTGCATACTATCTATTAAATGCAGCCTCACCACACAAGCCAAACATCCCTCTCTTTCATATCATATGATTTCTAGCACTATTTTGGCTTAATCACAAAAGAGCGTAAGTTTAAAATTTTCTTCCATAATCAAAGGGGGCCGCCTTCCCTTTGGCACTACACAGTACGACTGACTTGCGGGATCAAAATACAGATTTTACCTAGCAACATAACTTTGATATGCGACAATCTCTTTTTCCACACACGCACCCTTTGCGCTGTAGAGATCTCTCTTTCCACATCAGAAAAAAATGTCTGGTCAAAAGAAGATGCTATAAAGTTAGATACAAATTTATCCTGGAATTTTTCCATAAACGATTCGCGAGTTTCTGTATATTTTATATATGACTGATAAGTTTTATCACTGCCCTCAACGATCACGATCGCGTTGCAGCCCTGATTGGGCATATGTAGCCCGCCACCTAAGCTTATGAGGACCTTCTTCTGCCATTCGTGCAAATATCGACATCTGCTAAACCATTTATACAAATTGCTTAGAGCATCTCGCAAACTGATCCATGGAACGTCTTGTAAATCCGTAGACTGATCGATGCTGTGCATCTGCAACACGCCCTCTCGCACATCATCGCATTGCTTAACGCATGTAGACAGATGGAACAATGCTCTAAAATGCTTGTCTCCTTCTGCAACGCATTGTTGAAAAAATATCTTGCAAAATTGTGCATCTTTGTTAAGACTTTGAAAGCAATGCATATAATTCTTAAACCTCTCACTCCCAGCTTGTAATGAAAAAAGATCCTCAAATTCAAGATTTTTTTCAGCCAAATAATCCACGTATTTAATGAATCCACACATCAAATTTTGTAATTTATTATGCGCCTCCAGAACCCTTCGCGCATTCTCAGCTTCACAATCCAAGAGGTCTGAGAACTCATTTGCGCTCCCTCTTATGCCTGCGCTTTGCGCTTGCGACACAATCAGCACAAATATGATTAGTATGTTTTGCAAGATCTGTATCCTCTATAGCGGCTTGTATTCAAAGAAATGATAATCAGCCATCACCTCGGCATACTAACACACTTTATTCTATATCTTTAACAGTTCCTTTTGCGCTTTCAGAACAACAATAGTAGTGGATTTTGACTTTATTGTTCAAAAGATTATTCTCTTTGCAAAACGTGTGTAAAAGCGTATCATTCGCATAAGCGAATGATACGGTTCTTTCAGTCACAATAACAGGTTTTAGCGCCGGTGGAGCTAGCATTAAATGCGCCATAAGTTAAAACCCTATTGACGAAGGCATCCTTAAAGACATCACCATATGGTGTGCGGAACAATCCTGCTGAGCGAATCCGTTCAGAACATTTTCTTTTCGTTGATATTACCCAATCAATTACGCGCACTCCGCAAAATCATCAATGTCTTTAAATGTTGGTTGCTTTTTATATATCCCATCCTCTTCATGTCTTTCCAAACAAGATACTTCTACAACCGCTTCAGCAGATATCAGCTTTTTTAACGCTTGTGGTTTCTCTACAGACAATCCCGCACATCTTAGTATCAATGTCTCCTTCCTCATCAAGCCATATACCTTGTATATCTTCGCGCTGATTTGCATGACCTCACTTCCTAACTTTTATATGTAAATCAATTCCATTGGTCGAATAACAAAAAGGTTTAGCGTATTACACGCAGGCAATTGGCGGGGACTAAAATCCCAAAAGTCCAAATATACTTTACACCAGCATTGTCGGCTATGATCTTTTTCATCATTGTCAGATGAATCTGAATCGACATTAGGTCAGCAGGATTCTTCTGATACGCCTTTCTAGCCGCTTCATGATTAGCCTGCACTCCACTATCATATTGAGCGATCGATTTTGCATAATAGGCCAAATCATTTATTGCATGCATTGTTTCCTCTGGCGTTACTGGGATTGAGTTTAGTTTGTGCATATCTATTTCAACAATTTTTGGTCGCGGGATCGTGCCATCTTTCATAGCTGCAGTCATCTTTTCTAGATACCTTGCATTTTCTTCTGCAAGACTATTTTGATCCTGTTTTGCAGCAGAGATCACACTCACAGAAAGAAAAAGAAGTACTTTCAGTGTATTATGCATTTTTTTCTCCTTGTTTTTCAATCAATGCAAGCTATTTTTGAAGCAAAATCGCCTTCCCTAGACACCAATAGAAAAACCAATGATCAACTTTATCACATTTGAGTTAATTTTCATATTTTTAATGTTTTTACAAATACTAATAGATACGCTTGTAAAATTGACCATTCTTGCTATACTGTTTAAAGAGGTAAAGATAAAATGACTTGCTTAGTTTTGGGACTACTATTAGTATTAAGCGGATGCGCATTTCATGATGGCGCAGATCACGGATCTTCTAACGAATTCACATCTCAAGATGTAGGATCAGCATTTGCCTCAGAAAAAGGCGTCATTGTACAAAAACAGACTATTCGCATAGGCGGAAGTGAAAGGTCTGGTGGCAAAAAAATGACAGGTCTTGGAACAGGTCTTGGAGCCATGGGTGGAGCTGCCGTTGGATTAGCCGCAAGTAACAAAAATCCAGGAGTTGGACTCCTTACCGGTGGTATCCTTGGAGGCATCGCCGGAACTATGGTTGAAGGACTATCCAGAAACTCAAGCGCCAATGCCAATAATGGTTCAAAAGCGTTTGAGTACACCATTCGCCTAGATAAAGACGGACAAACCTTAACTGTTATTCAGCCACGAGATGTAGACATTGCTGTAGGCGAACAAGTCGCTGTTTACCGCAACCTGCGCACTAACGCAATTCGCGTGCGTTCTCTTGTTCTTTAAAAAATCTTTGCCCTTTGCTAAATGGCCTATTTATAGATTTATATAAACCAAAGTCACGCAATATTTTTCCACCAGCTTAACCTTCATACGTTATAGCATAGTGATCAACGTCTTCTCATTCTGTGCACAGTATCGATGTCTTGCCACTGCTTTTTTTCAAATTAAAAAAGTATCCCACAGCGCATCATCCATTGCAAATCAGATTCTGATTCCTACAGTAAAAGTTGCACCTAGAGAAGCCAGTTGGCTCAAAACTATCATCACTTGATGCTGCGCTTTCCAGAAAGTCTGGTCTTCAAAACTCTCCCTTCTAAAGATTTATCTTCTCACGCAAATAGTTGTAACTCTCTTGCACCTCTTTTGCTGATGGCTGTGTAATGAATTTTTTGATTTCGAAGTCTTTTTTTATGTATTGCATTTTTTGGTTGTGTATATACAATAGTTTTTGCACATCTTCTACTGTTGGTGCCTCTGGATATTGCACAACATCATAATGAGCACTAACATAAATCTTCTTCACTTTTTGCTGTTCTACTCCTTGACTCACCCTGCCTGCGTCATCACGATGATCATTCCAACTTAAAACATAGAGCCTGCATTCGCCCTGAGCTCATCACTGTCATCCGATGAAGCCATAATGCTTGTTGCCAAAATAAACAGCACTAGCATAAAATTTTTCATTTTTGTTACCCAATTTATTTTAGAGCGCTTGTGCCACACAACAGTATAGCCTCTTCCCTCTATCATAGTGTTCAACAAGAAATAACATTATTCAAATGATCATTATATTTTTATTGTTTTCATAGATAACCACACAGGTACCATGCAACCACCCCGCTGAAAGCGGTAGCAATAACAGCACAAAGTGACGCATTCCTAAATATAGTCCCCACCCTCTTGTGTATTTCTTGATCTAATATATTCTGCACAAGTCTTGATTCCTGAGCATAGTCTATCTCTTTTTCCCATAACTGTACCAATTCACCATGGTATTGCTGCATCAAATTTTGACTCCTCGTTATAGCTTGAGAATAAGATTGAAGATTTTTTTTGAAGATATCGGCAGTGGCTTTATTCGGAACACAAACCACTTGAGTCCAAGAATCGTTTTGTATAAGCTCATCAATAGATTGCTGTTGTTCGTCGTTCCAAACATTATTATTTGCGATTGCGATGGCGATAACATTGTCCAAAGCGTCTTTCACACACCCACTAAAAATGGTCGGTTTCAACACAACTTGCCTATCAGAGGGTCCAAAATTACGATCAGCTAGAAAGGACCATGCAGCAAACAGTTTGTCTCTTTCTTCATAATCTTCCCCCATTTTCACGCGAATATCTCTTAATCTAGGTTTCAAAGATTTTCTAAAATTTAAAAATTCTCTTACCCTAGGGCGCTGATCCATTAGTGCTGCAATTTCGGCAAGAATCGTGGCGCTCACTCTCCGAGACAAACAACTGTTACACTCCGCATAACTCAATTCACCCATCAAGTACTCATTCGAATAGCAGAATTGAGAGTGGCCTCTCACAAAATGAGATAGGTTATTCCGTACGCACTCCAAGTCCCTATCGGATGCGTGTACAATTTGGATCTGTAACATAATAAAAACAAATACGCGCATTATATTTTGCATTACTTTCATCATTTATCCCTCTTTGTAGTGATCCATAATTAACGAAATATTGTCACACGCCTTCCCTCTCTTTACAACCACCATTACGTTAGCAACATAACAAAAACATAAATATATAATCTTTACAGTCTATTGTATTCTTTACAACACACAAGAGTCATGCGCTCTGAGGAGTCTCAAAAAATTTTAACAAGCGTCTAGCACACTATCATACATAAAGGGCTGTTCTAACTGCTTTCTGCATTTATCACTATCATCCCTACTCTTGGTCAATGCAGAAAAGCTTTTTTTCTGGATTCAAAAACTTCATTAAAAAAAGACAGAGCACGCTCTACTTCTTGCAACACACTTTCTCTCAAAAGCAAAATATTTTGTAGCTTACAACTCTGATTCTTTGCTTCGTCAATACGCCGGGTGGTTGCTGCACTCACACCCTTACGCAAACAGCTGTTACACTCCATATACTGCAAGCACTCAAGACTCTTGCCCCCCACATTGCATAATCGAGCGTTTCTTCTCACAAAAGAGATCGCTCACTATTGGCGCTCTCCAAGTCCCCACCAGATGCGTATACACTTTGCATCTGTCACATAATAAGAACAGATATAATTATTATATTTTGCATCATTGCAACAACAGCCATATACTCGCTATTGCCAACAAAATCGTTGCAGGACGAATCAATATACCCGCTATCAGCCTTTTTGGATCTATAATCTTTTGCACACAATCTAATTCGTTAGTATAGGTTTTCTCTCTTTCACAGAAGTTGTGAAAGACAATGATATTTCTTGCCATCTGCTTTCGATACTCATTTATAGATTGCTGATAGCAACCAAGAGCGCTGCGGGTAGCGGGAGTGAGTTCAGTCGCATCCCCCAATAACGAAGGATTTGCTAGAACCTTCGTGATATATTCACTTTGATCGTCTCCCTCATGCTCACACTCTCTCAAGAGAGTGCACATAGTTGCACAAGCGTCTGTCATACTTTCATACTGAACAATCGCAGGGAACAAAGATTTTTTTTCGTCATTGCCAGCATCAGATAAGCAAGGGTCACGCCTCAAGCTCTCGGGCAATGCAGCAAAAGCTGTTTTTCTGCCTTCAAAAGCTTTTTTAAACAAAGGCAGAACACCTTCTACTGTTTGAAACATATTCTCTCTCAAATATAAAAATCCTTTTATCTTAAAATTATTATCACCTGCTTCTTTAATACCTCTGGTGGTTATTACATTCAAACCTACATGCAAACAGCTGTTACGCTGAATATAATTCAAGCAACCAATCAACTCATCATCCAAATTGCATAATAGAGCGCTTTTTCTCATAAAATAAGATATGTCATTATTTACGCTATCTAACTCCTCGCGGGATGCGTATACACTTTGCATCTGTAACATAATAAGAACAGATACAATCATTATATTTTTCATTACTGTCATCATTCATCCCTCTTTGTATACACAACAACATTTATCCATAGTTTATATAATGATCGCGCACTTCAATTCTATTGTCAACAACTATATCTCATCTTGTTTGCGTTTACAGCAAAAAAAATGATGAAAATGGAAAATCATTCTCCATGATCCACTTAAACTCGGGACAATGAACACTATAATAAGTCTCTTTCTGTGATATATGCTTCAGAAATAATTATGTATAATTGGTTTGTGTATGAACATTTTTTCAAAAAATACTGAAAATGTTGATAACTCAAAGTTTTTTTCAAGCTCCCTTACTCTTTCAAAAAACCTTAATTTCAATGCCATTAATGTAGTAGCTAGTTTTGTTATATTTATTAATCTATAATATCCAAGCAAACAATAATCGTTAATATTGTGCCGCACCGTATGAAAGAACTCATCATTTTCATCAGTCAACAATCTTTGTAACACTTGAATCTTTTTTTTCTGATTTTCTTCAAAATACTGATAGTGTTGACATATTTGCTGCAATCTTTCAAAAGCACCTTCCACATTATCAGAAAAAGCTAAAGCATCTTTGCGAAATTGCTTTGTGTTTCTCATAAGATTACTAGCGTGACTACTCTCTTGAGTCTCAGCTGTTTCAGAATGCACAACCCACCGCGTCTCAAGATTCAAAACTGACGAAAATTTCGTGCATGACTGAGTTGATAATTCGTAAAAACCATACAAAAGAGCACGGGCTTCTTTATACGCCGCCACCCATTCCAAATCACTATAATATGCGGAAGGAGCGCTAAGTTTTTCATTCAAAAATATAGGCCTTCAGCCATTAGCACTCCAAATTCGAGAAATTCTTCATACATTTGAGCCAAACTATGAAGATGATCCTTATAACGATCTTTATCATTGCCGTCGCCAAGCATATGAGATTGAGATATAGAATCATGCTCCCTTTTTTCACAATCTACAAATATATCTAGAGAAATATTCTGCTTCGCGCTTTTTGCCTGCACAACAATCATCGCACAAATAATCATTATATTTTTTATTATCCACCTCACGTTGACTCTGTTATTTTAACACATTGCTTAAACAAAAAATATAAAAAAGCTAAAGGTGATAAAAATCAAAGTATTGAAAGATTTTTTATTATCTCCATTTATTTTGGTTCCAAATAAGCACTATAATCTTCCATACTCTTAATACCTGCCGATACCACGTATAGATCATAAAATGAAGTCTGCATAGCTAGCACTTCTTTGTCAGACGGTTCTCCATTGCATTCCTGCCATTTATTACAGAAACCACTAAGGTCCGGGTCGTTGAACATCGCCACACTCTGGAACAACGCCAAGCAGTTGCGAAGCGCCCTCCTATTGATCAGATCAGAATAATTCAGCACTTGCCCTTGCTGAGACCGAGCACTATCTCGTGATTTTCTGAAGAATTCCATATTCTTCTGAAAGTCTTCAGAAAACTCTTTCAAATCCTCTTGTGTACAATCAAATATATCTTTATTAAAGTAAGGTGCATGCACTGGTGGTTGATACACTCTAAAATCCTCTTGCCACCCCTGATTGCAACCACTGTCTGCCTGAGCAACTCTGTATTGTGCAACTGCGTCCCAAAGCCATTGGCACTGCTTCTGGACATCCTCTACGCTCACGAAATTTACCCATTGCTCCTTTTCATATTGTTCCAAAAGTTGCGCAACTGCCGGAATATGCCGCTTTGCTATCATCGATTCTTTTAATGATTGCACAGCAACAAAAATACCATCCCTTTCCGCAGAAGAGGGCACCTGATGATGAGGGGGCTCTGCGACTGGAGAGCATTCACAACCTCTATTCGGCACAAAGGAAGAAACTTTAGGATTCGATGGCTGTACTTGCTCCAACGCTTGCTCCAACCACAAGAACTCGTCGTTGATATCTTTTAGTGTCTTTAGATATTCCCATTGATCCAGTTCATGAATCCTCAGACGACGGCGCACTTGCGTAATACCCCCATAATATCTAAATTCTCGCTGTAATATAGCCAGAGAAGTATCAAACCTCTTCTCATATGCTGAAATTGTTTCTCTCAAATGCAAGGACCATGCTTGGGTTTGATCCATGGTCATATAGTCAATTTGTTCGTATTTTTGAAGAAAGTGTGCAACTTCCGGCACATATTGATAATTTTGCACGTCGCTCTTTAATGAACGCAAATCGTCATACACCTCTTTAATCGATCCACGGCAAGCAGGAAAAGTTTTGCCCTTAGACGCTTCTTTCAAATCTTGACACTCCTTGGTTTTCGGTAAATGCATAGGTGCTCTACGCACCCCTTCTTTCCTGTCTGCCCACTCTCTCTGCCTTTGCACATATTGAGGGTCAGAAAAATCGCACCATCCTTTCTCCTCTTGCATACGAGCAAAGTCTTGAATGTCTTCGCATTGTGATCGCATCATACGATCTATCAAGGCTGTAGCTGCTGAAGAAAAACGAGGGTGCTTGCCTTTTTGATCAAAACGACCTCCACTTTCTGCATCAACTTGCTGCTTGCGAAACCCACGATCACATTTCGATGGATCATAAAAATCAGATACATCGTCACTTCCTGAATGATATGGCCGTCCTAACAAATCAAATGCTTGGCGACCTCTCAAGTCTATTTGAGCAAAAATGCGACCAAGTTCGTCCAAATTTTCTCCAGAATCATAGGGCAATCTATGACCACCAACAGCACCAAAAATTATACTGACAGGAAATAAAAGAAGTATTTTTATTGTATTTTGCATTTTTTCTCCTGATTTTGCAATTATATCTCTTTTGAAAACAAAGTCACCATCCCTATAAACAATGAACATATAGTTTGCATTTGTTAAAAAATCTTATACATATTATCAATTGTCCGTTAATTTTACAATAATTTTATTTGTTTATATATTTTTTTACAAAATAAAAATTTTTATCTCTTACAGCACAGAGCTCTATCAAACCTCTTCCCCAAACGCAACTCTTTTCAAATCGTTAACCATATGACAAAACTTCTTTCTGTTTATCAGTGATATTAATCAAACATATAGCAATTGTTAATCATTATATATCGCATCTTTAACAATGAATTACGATTTCCTTAGAGAACGATACCCCTTCCTTTAATCTCAACCCCCTATCTCTCGCGTATGTGTATCTTGATTATGTTTTCGTTTGCGATTATGCATTTAATCCAGTCTCTTTTGAGATCATTAAAAACTTCTTTTCGATCACAGATTTTGTAAATTTATCTATAAATTTTTAAATCAGCTTTTTTCTATCATTAATATAGGCGTTATAAATCTCAACATGGCACACAAGGGTAACGTTGACGGATTGTGCGCTTCACAGACAAAAATATTTGTCCATGGCGCACAGCACACAAAAACCAGCAAAAATCTTTTGATTGATGACGCAGCCATCGTCTCGGATCGCTTTGGCAGACACAATCAATCCTGCCGTAGTGGCATCTTTACAATTATCTTCTTTTGTTAAGTTTTAATCGAGAAGAACCGTGGCGCTTTGTTGCTAAAACTTTGGTAAGTTGCGCGGAGAGTTCTTGCTCGACCTTAATTCTCTTATCTATACATGTACGATCATTATATTTTTCATTATTGTCATGATTCACTGTTCTTTGTATGCAAACAATAATTCTGCATACTAGAAACACATGCTAGCACACTTTTTCCTATCAAGGATCTTTACTTTCCATAACTCTTCAAGAAAAAATATAGCTATATATATCGCAGAAAAGCACTAAACAACCTATCAAATGCACTCCATAAAGCACACAGTTTTTCCTATTTTGCAACAGCGATATCCTGTTTGCTTCTTCTCGCATCTTCTGAACCAGATCTAATTCCTCAGCACAGTTTTTCTCTTCTTTCCAGAATGTTTTCAATTTACCGCAGCAGGTGCTTCGCAGATCTGCTCTCTCATCTATAAGTTGAAGATAAAACCGCAATGCTTCTCTGATCCTATCAGTCGAACCACTAGGAACATCAACTGGCATTGCTAGAACCTTAGTAATATATCGCTTCTGCCCTTTTTGCAAACTCTCACTATTTTTTAGGGATTCAAACACTTTTGTACAAGCGTCTTGCACACTCTTACAACTGTGATCTTGTAGCACTGCGTTTTCTTTGCTCAATAGATCAAGCACTGCTACAAAATCTGTATGCCTTTTTTTCGACGATTTCTTAAACCAAGGTTGCATCTCTATGGTATCTCTACGCACAATTTCTCTAAACATTAAAAACATGACTACCCTAGGATCCTGCTTTGTTCGTTCCTCAATACACTGAGAGTTTCTTCTCAATAGATCGCGTAATGCAACAAAAGCGTTGTGTCTTTCTTTATGCATTTTCTGAAACTGAGGCAGCATATCTTCTGCATATCCAAGCACCCTTTTGCGAAAATCTAAAAATCTTTTCACCTCAGGATTATTCTTTGCTTCTTCTTCAATATACTGGATGCCGGTTGCATCCATACCTGAAAGCAAATCGCTGTGATCTTGCATATACTGCAAACCATCAATCACAACTTCATCCAAATATCCTAATTGATAGTGTCTTCTCTCAAAACACTCCATAGATATATCAGGTTCTTCGCAATATAATGCCACTGCGCAGTATACACTTTGCATCTGTAACAGAATAAGAACAGATACTATCATTATATTTTTCATTACTGTCATCATGCACCTTTCTTTGTTTACAAATCAGCCATTAGACATAATTTGCAAAACATTTTAACATACTTTTGCCCATCTTTTCCGTTACTAATTACATTGGGCAATATACTAAAAAACATAAGTGTATACTGTTTATTTCTATTGCATGCGTTTCAATAAAAAAGTCATTCTCTCTTTTTAGTACTACATTACGCTGCAGCCATTTGGTACCAACACTCTCCACACACAAATATTTTGTAAATTTCACAAATAATATTAATATACACATCTTCGATAGCCCCTAATGTTTGAAGGGATTCCCAAACGCGTAATCCGATCCACTGGAGGACTTTCTAGATTCGAGAATAACTGTCCATTCGACAGCTATCAAGTTTTGCCACCACTACACTTTGTAAACACCAAACAATGACAGATTGCTTTCTTATCAATCAAAATCTATAGCTCAACGCTGGAAAGATATTGTGTGGCAAACACCCATCCAAACTACAATCCGAGAATATTGCGCATACTTTCGTGATTCGCTTGGAGCAAATGATCCGCATCATTTAATAGACATCTTGAGCGCTTAGCTGTTGTTAAGCAGTGGCTCCAGGCTTGTTGCTTCTCCTCTTTTACTGTTTGTACATAAGCACAGAGTGTCGCAACACCTTTGAGACTTAGACCAACGGTTAAGAAGCTCTTCAATGCTTTGTGGTTCTCCTCATCTTCTGCGGTTTTTGCATGCTCACAGAGTTTCTGAATAATAGGTTCGATCTTGGGATCAACTGCGGCCCCCCGAGTATATTTTTGTAGATAGGTGTGCGCAGTTTCGTACTCATTTTGCAACTCTTCCAAATCTTTCAACTTTTGGAACATCGCGAATTTTTCCTTGGATTCTGCTAAGTAGTCTTTCAAGGCTTGTGCTACTTGACTGCTTTCATGCATTACAGTGAGTGTCTTCATCTTTGCAAGAGTGTCCACCGCTCTTGTCATAACAGCGTCGAAATCATCTTCAGCACCCTCTACAGGCACCTGCACAGGTAGATCATTGTAACTAAAGCCAAAGTCTTTTGTTCCTCTCTCGCTCACACATCTATCTTGTCCATCAGACCGATCTAGATCACACGGATCAACCGCCGCCATAACATTTATGGCTAAAGCAAATAGTATTGCCATAGTTTTTTTCATTTTCGTTTCCTCAATTTATCATTTCAGAGATTTTTCATTACACAACAATATGCATCTGTTTTTGTAACTTCTCTCAATAAGAACTGTATCAGTTTATACTGTTTCTTACAATTATCATGAGCAATGATCACCCCCCTGCCTTCACTACTTACATAGAGTATTTTTCATAAAAAAGAAGTTTGGATCAACTACAGCTGATCTTGTCGTTCGTTTTCAGGAAAACAAAAAAGTGAAACTATCAGATCATTATCCACGGTCTACTTAGACTCAGCTTATACTCAGCATCACCAATTAAAACTAGAATATAAGTCTATTAGTCGGTACTGCAAAAATGATTATTCATAATCGCTTTGTGTGTCAGTACTTTTCAAAACACTGATCAAAACACTGAAAACGTTTAGAAAAATTTTAGATCATTCTGATTCAAACACTCTTGTCTCAATTGAGTCACGGAATCCATTAATTTTGATAGCACAGTCCTTCTACAGCCTGCATATATATTATAATTAGTAAGATGTGCAGAGACCGTTTGCACAACCCAAGCATCATCACCAGTCATACTTGCAGGTTTATTCTGCAATACTTCTTGTAAATCAGCGACCTGTTTCGTCTGCCTTGCCTCCAAACTCTCATAGTGTGGCCACACCAGCAAATATTTAAAAATTTGTTTCAATGTAGTATCGTTTTCCGCTTCTTGAGCTTCCATTTCCATCTTTTCAGGCGCGACAACCCAAAGCTGCTCAAGACTCAAAACTATATCCGCTTCTTTTTCTGATTCCTCCCATATAGTGCGAAAATCAGTGAAACTCTCCATTAATCTTTTCTCACACGGCAATGATCCCAAGTTTGGAACTTTTTCTTCTACAAAATTTAAGCTCTGGAGTACAACCATTGCCAGATCCATGAATGATTCTTGCGTTTTCGCAAAACAATTAAGAGGATCACTATAAATAGCTCTATACCTCTCTCTATCATTACCGCGCTCTACCTCAGGATTCTGCTCCGCGCTTTTTGCCTGTATGATAATCATCGCACATACAATCATTATATTTTTTATTATTTTAAAAAACTGCATTGGCTTCTTCAGGTTTAACTTGCTTAACGATATTCAAAGGTCTACCAATTTCTAATCCCTCTACAGCTCATAAAGACAGGGTTTTTGAGTATAAACGTATAGAACAAATAAAGAAATCATTTATATATCTCTTAAATTTCTTCAAATTCACAAGATGCTCTACCCTAGGATTTTCTCCATGAAAAGCAAATCTACCCTCTAGAAATGGCACAGTTCTTACATAAGTTTTAATTCCAGAAAAGAGCCACAACTCTCTGTTTGCAAAAATGTTGCAAGTTGCTCGGAGCATTCTTTCTGCGCCTTGACTCTCTGATCTATGCATTCATGATACACAGGAATATTATTCTCCAAAGAACGCTTTAATATGATTTCCTCCTCAGAAAATTGGCCTGCCTGAAATTGGCGCTCTACAATATGAAGGGCTTTCCGATGCTCTACCTGCAAAAGTTTATAAGTGTTGAGTTTTTGCTCCAAATGCACTAAAAAATTTCTCAAAAGATGAGAATCGCACGCTGAATATTCGTCTCTTGTGCATTCAGGGTCAAGCTGAAACCTGGTACACAGAACAGAATATATTTCACGAAATGGAGCATACGCTATACTTCTTCTATACTTTATGAGGTTGAAAGAAGAGAACAGAGGTTGTGCAGTTTCGCGCAGCGTTTCTAGAAATGCATGCCTGTCTAGCGGAGCGTCTGATGGATATTTTTCTGGGGCATAAGCTATCCCTCTTCTATGTTTTATGAAGGTGCACAACTTGAGCAGAGGTGCTTGCAATAGATGGCTGTTTGCCGGATATTCTTTAGATGCCTGTTTGCATTCAACCAAAACAGCCAAGTCGCGAACAAAGCTATCCTCCAAATCGCTTGCTTGATAATGCATTTTTACAAAACTCTTAAAAGATTGGGCAACTCTGAGGTCTTGTTCCAAACCTGCACTTTTTGCCTGAAACATAATCAACATACATAGAAGCAATATATTGTGCATTATCTTCATAGTGAACTCCAATGATCGTGCACACGATATCATACTCCTCTCCCCGCTTCAAATCTTAAAAAAGGGGAAAGTCGACTCACATAATCAGTATGCGCAGGGATCACATACGCGCACTACAAAAACATATAGAAGAGTTATTTGGACAAAGATCATTTTGCATTTTACAACCCACATAAATGAAACCTCTGTATCTGATTACATTTGCTCTCTTGCTGTTCAAGGATTGTTGCAAGGCTATAAACTATCGCTTGCGCTTTGGGGTGTATTGCCAAAAATCATCTTCTGAATAAACCTCTTTTTTTAGTGCTACATTACTTATACTATGCATTCCACGCAATCTAGTTGCACCGACATTTACTCCATAGGTCATACGCTCTCAAACACATCTACTCCAAATTTCTTGGCAAAATCTCTTATCTGAGCGTTTCTATTCGCTATATAAAACTGATAGTTATCAGCGAAATAAACAAACCAATGTGTGAGCTTGCGGTCTCCTAAGTATTCCTGCCAAAATAATTTACGCAAATCCTGCTCAACTTCGTAACTCTGGATGGAAATAATAAACAGGATCGTAGCAATATTTTGGCTTTGATTGGATGCCAAAATCTCAAAACTTCTGAAGCTTTGCTGCAACTTTGGCCAAACGTCTTCAACATTACTACAATCCATCTGTGCACACTCACTCATATCATCAGAGTCAGATTGCTCGCAAGATTCAAAATAAGATTGCTCAACGAGTGGAAATGCTCTGCGCAAGCAATCAAATTCCAAATCTACAGCTTGCACTGATGCATCGATAAAAGTCTGAAATGCTGCGGCATTTTTGCTCAAATTTGGGTGAAATGGCAAACTTTTTTGCACACAACGACCCAATATAGTCTGCAACGTCATTAATTCAACATGCGATTTGGCCAAACGCTGAAGCCGTTCAGGGATGTCGTATTGTAGCATGTTTGCGCTTTTCGCTTGCGACACAATCATCGCACATATGATCATTATATTTTTCATTATAATATCCTTTGGAAACTATGGTGCTATGCTCCTCACTACGAAAGCCAAAAAACCAGCAGTCAAGAAAAGTACTCCTATATGGATTCCCATACTTCTATATACAGCCGCTTCTATCTTTTTTTCTTCTTCGATGCGTATCTCCTGAATCTTCCCTGATGCAGAAACAAACGATTCCTCTTTTTGCAAGAATTTTGTAAATTTAGGCCGCCAGCTTTTCATCATTTCTTGACTATCCGTTAGCAACTGGCGATAAGATTGAAAATTGCCGACAACGGTCGCGTGGTTGGTATTGGCAACGTCAGAAGAGTCAGCAGGACTTTCTAGAATCTTATCGATATATTTCTTCTGATTTTCTTCTAAAATCCAATCATTTTGCATGCGCTCCAACACTTTTTCCCAAGCGTCTTTCACACTCTGACACCTAACGCAATCTTGTAGAACTACTTTTGTTCGGCCATTACCACCCTCTGTGCTATCTGTATCAAAATTTTTTATTTCTTGATGAAATTCATCAAGCGAAGGCAGCAGATCTGTTACACATCTAAGCTCCTCTTCTCTTACATCTAACAATTTTTTCACCTCAGCATCACTCTGTTTTAGTGCTGCAATCTTCTGGGGGTATACTGCTTTCTCTTCTAAAAAGATATGCTGTTCTATATACTTCAAGTCATCAATCAATTTCTCTATCGAAGAGCATAATTGACCGTGTCTTTGCGAAAACAAATCCCACGCTTCTGGAGTACCTTCGCAAGCGCTGCTACCTAATTCCCCACTGGATGATTGTACACTTTGCGTCTGTAACATAATACAAACAGAGACAATCATTATATTGTTAATGACTTTGATCATTCTCCTCCCTTTGATATGCAAAACAATAATGATCCAGAACTAACGATGCATAGTAACACAATTTCTTCTGTCTTTTACACAATTACATTATTATACTATTAATGCAACTCGCTATCTTTCACCGACATCTTTTTCTAATTTTGCATAGCTGATGTAATCGACTGATCTACTGCAAATTATTTGCGTAATATCCCATCTTATCGCTTATACTATCTACATATACCCTATACTTATTAAGTATACTAATCATCCTTTCTTTTAAACTCATATCACCTAACACGTGATGGTCCTCCAAAAGTAATCCGTGCAACACTTGCTCAACTTGCTCAACTTGCTCAACTGGATCATTCTTTGCATCTGAATCATAACTTTGGACAAGGTGCCCTTGTAATACACTAATCACTTCGCTTTGCATTTCAACTAACTCCTCAAACTTTATGAAGATTTTCTGCAAATTCATCCGAACGCCTTCAGCATGACTCCAATCTATATTTCTATACCTGAATACCTGGGATGCAGCGTACACACTAGAGCAATCCCACTCTTTAGCAACAATTGAAAATGAAGAGCGCAATTCCAAAAAACACAAATCTCCCTCTTGCGCTGATCAGGAATGCATCATTTTGATCAGTCCGCAATTCTTTTAAAGTATCACTGTTGGCTCTCTGCTTTTTTCCGAAATATCATAGTACCCGCATAATTGCTGAGCAAAGGATTACTCTTTTTTTCATCATCCTTCAAAGACACGGCTCTATCAAGATGAACAAGAGTAAAGCAACTAGGAGAGCAGAACTAATAAATGGCCCACCACCATAGGTGGTCACAGTCCTATTTTGAAACAACGCACTCCTTTGTTCTTCTGCTATGATCGACTGAATAAGAGCGGATTGATCAGAAAAAGTTTTCTCTCTTTCGCAAAAATCGTAAAACATATCGCGGCAGTCCTCCCAAGTTTTATCCGTTAGAGGGTTCTGAATAGAGTTCTGATAGCGCCCTAGTGCAGTCGAATCACTAGAGGACAAAGGATGAGCGCGAACCTTCTTGATATATTCATTCTGCGCGTCTACCACCCTAGCACACTCCCCGAAGGATCTCATAACCACTTGACAAGCATTTTGCACACTCTCACACACAAAGACCTGTTGCGACAGATTTCTCTCTTTATCATTATCGCTCGATAGTCTCAATCTCTCAGGCAGTGCAGCAAAAGCTGTTTTTCTGGCTTCAAAAACTTTATCAAGTTCAGACAGAAAACCTTCTGCTGCTTGCCACACTTCTTCTCTCAAAAGTAAAAATTTTTGCACCCTAGGATTCTGCTCCTTTACTTCGTTAATACGCCGCGTGATTGCTGCATTCATACCCTCAAACTCACAGCGGTCACACTTCATATAGTGTAAGGAATCAAGCATCTTAACCTCCGCATTGCATAATTGAGAGTTCCTGCTCACAAAAAGCTCCCTAGATTGGTCAGAATTTACGCAATCTAACTCCTCACCAGATGCGCATACACTTTGCAGCTGTAACATAATAAGAACAGATACAATCATTATATTTTTTATTATTTTCATCATTCATTCCTCTTGGTATGCAAATAATTGTCTATCATTAATGCAGCATTCTAACACGCTTTTTCCAGTCTCTGCTACTCCATTGCATTTTCAGCATGACAAGAAACATAAGTGTATACTTTTGATGTTTATTGCATTCTTTGCAATAAACAACACATGACATAACTATGCATACATTATTGATCTGCCTTTGTTCAATAAAAATCTTCTACATCTTGGCTATGCTTCTCTGAGTGCACAAAGATTCAATACAAACGTGCTTAAATCAACATACACGTAGGCCAAACACGGACGCTGTGCAGGGAGAAGGCCTTGTTTGTCGTCTGGTGGCCATGCCTGCTCCTGAAACTATGATCATTATCTTTTTCATTGTTTGCATAGAGAAGCACACAGCTGATACCATGCAACCATCCCTACGCAAACGGTCACAGCAAAAGACACCATTACCCCTTTCCTAAATAGAGTCACTGCCTTCTTTTGTCTTTCGTTCTCTAATATATACTGAACAAGATCTAATTCCTTAGAATAGAATGGATCTTTTACGAACCAATGGTTAAGCACACGAACATAGTTTTGAGTCAGCTTTTTATGCTCACGCATAGATTCCTTATAACAATCCAGCTCTTTGCAAGTATCCTTACTGATTGCACGCGGCCCCAAGCTAAGGTCCAACTGCCCGATATATTGATCCTGCTCGTTTGCCACACTCTCAATAGCCTTGAGGGATTGCATCCCTTGTTGGCAAGCGCCTGCCACACTCTTACACACAAAGACCGGTTGTGACAGATTGCTGTCTTTGTCATCATCACCCCTATCAGACAAGAAAGATTCAATGCTCAATCTCTCGAGCAATGCAGCAAAAGCTGTTTTTCTGGCTTCAGAAACTTTATTAAACACAGGCAGAAGATGTCTTACTTCTTGCAACACATACTCTCTCCAACATAAAAATTCTTGCACCCTAGGATGCTGATCCTTTGCTTCGTTAATACACCGGGTGATTGCTTCACACATACCCTTATGCAAACAGCTGTTACGCTCCAGATACTTCAAGCAATCAAGCATCTTAGCCTCCAAATGGCATAATCGAGAGTGCCTGCTCACAAAAACCTCCCAAGGTCTGTCAGAATTTAGGCAACCTAATTCCTCACCGGATGCGTATGCACTTTGCATCTGTAACATAATCAGAGCAACTACAATCATTATATTTTTCATTACTTTTATCACTCAAACCCTTTGTATACAAGTTAGCAATCATTAACAAAATACTTTAACTACTTTTTCCTATCTTTTGGCTACCATTATATGGGAAATATAAAAAACATAAATGTATGATTTTCATGTCTATTGCATGCTTTGCAATAAACAAGTCATACTTTCTTTTTTAGAACTACATTACGTATACTATTCATTCAACGCGATCTAGTTGCACCGACATTTGCAGCATGTTTCCTGCATGGTTAATGTCCTTCAAACACATCTACTCCAAATTTTTTGGCGTAACCTATCATCTTCAATTGTCTATCCTTTATATACTCCTGATATCCAAAAATGGCCGTAAAAACCCTTTCTGTGAAGCTCTTCCCTTTTGGGTATGACTGACCATATAATTCTCGCAACTCCTGCTCAAATAGGTCACTGCTATTAATAGTCAATAGGAACAGCCGGTGGATCTCTTTTTTTTGATTGGATGCCAAAATCTCAAAACTTATGAAGCTTTGCCGCAACTTTTCCCAAGCGTCCTCAACACTACTACAACCCATCAGCTCACACTTTCTCATATCAGATTGAGCTTGTACATAAGCCTCACGCCAAGATTGCAGAACGATTTTAAACGCAGAGCGCAAAGGAGAAAACACCCTATCTCCCGCCTTCTTTGATGTATTGACAAAAGTCTGAAAATCTTCTGCATCTTGGCGCATATCTCCCTTAAATGGCAAAACTTTTTGTACACAAAAAGCCAATACAGACTGCAACGTCGTTAATTCAACATGCCATTTGGCCAAACGCTTAAGCTGTTCAGGAGTGTCGTTTGGTAGCCTGATTGCACTGTGCGCCTGCAAAACAAGCATCGCACATATCATTATTATATTTTTCATTATTTTCATAAATATTCTTTGAGTATTATATATCCACGTACCTCAGCCAAGCAAGTATGATAGAAAAAAAGACTGTTCCGCCAAAATAGATTGCTAAAAATCCATATATACATCCATATGCAAACAACCTTATCCTTTGTGCTTCTTCGTTGAGTATCGTCTGAATCAGCTTTGATTCCGACAAAAATCCTTCCTTCATAGGCAGGAAGCAACGCAACGACAAGAAACCCTAACATGCTTTGTTTCCTCGCATCATAATAAGCGCATCGTCTCCCACATAAACCCTCTTATCACTAATAATAGCAGGAACAAATTTTACACCATATCTCTCAAAAACTCCTGGCTCTACATACACAAGAGCTCCCGTTTCTTTATGGATATTCAAAAGCATGTTGAGAGATGAATACTCACCACACCACAATCCGGCAATACAAACAGGCGCTTCGTTTTAGCGCGCATATCGCGCACAAAGCATAGACTCCCTTAAAGGCAGACTGCTTGATATACACACACAAAGAACGCGCGCATGCGCGCATACAAAAATATGGAAGAAAAAAATAAAAGAATGTTTTGGTAGTAAAATGACCGGTGTTAGCGCCGGTGGTGCTGCCGCCGCATTCGCCGTGAGTCGTAACAATCAAAGATTCATCATTTTCGGATGACGCTTTGAAGATATCTCCATCACTATGGCCTAAAGGCTCTCCAGATACTCAAGTTTGA
>MPNG01000019.1 GCA_002238905.1 Alphaproteobacteria bacterium bin98
CTGCTATGGAGACTTCTGGCATAGGCAGTGCACCAGAGTTAGTTTGCTTAAATCAAGAGGAAAGCGAGGAATATGATCCTTGTCTTGCAAGCCATGCCTCTGGTTGTTCGGGTGCTGACGCGCAAGATAAGGATGCGACTGCGATAAAAAATCATATTATGCAGCTCTTAAGCGAACTTGAAACACGAACCGCTGGTTCCACAAAATGTTTGAAAGTCTTAAGGGGAGAAATGGAGGGCGATAGGAAGAAATGCATTGCGAAGTTGTCGAATTACAACTTAGCTAGAAAGCGCGCTCTTTATGATATAGTGTACCACGCAGGTGTTTCGATTGAGAAGATAGAGCTTGTGATAAAGGATATTTTGGAAAAAAGGCACGTAGAGGTTGCACTTTTGTTAAGTGCAATCGACTATGAAGAGATTGAGTTTCTGCAAAAGGTCATACCGCAGATAAAAACGAGATTGAGAAAAAAAGGCTGTACTGCTGAGCGGTTGGCGCTGGACGAGCATGAGAGGAAACAGAGAATCCTGCAGGCGGAACGGAAGAGAAGGGCACAAAATAATAGTGGTGTAGCCAAAGTGTCTGCTGACTTGCAAGATAAGTCTGCGGAGGATGAAGTGGATGAAGGCAGTATGACTGCTATGGAGACTTCTGGCATAGGCAGTGCACCAGAGTTAGTTTGCTTGAATCAAGAGGAAAGCGAGGAATATGATCCTCGTCTTGCAAGCCATGCCTCTGGTTGTTCGGGTGCTGACGCGCAAGACAAGGATGCGACTGCGATAAAAAGTCATATTATGAAGAGCTTAAGCGAGATTGCAACACGAACCGCTGGTTCCACAAAATGTTTGAAAGTCGTAAGGGGAGAAATAGAGGGCGATAGGAGGAAATGCGCTGCTAAGTTGTCGGATTACAACTTAGCTAGAAAGCGCATTCTTTATGATCTCATGTACCACTCATGTGTTTCGATTGATAAGATAGCGCTTGTGATAAATACTATGGCACAAAGGCCCACAGAGGGTGCACTTTCGTTCAGTGCAGAAAACGAAGAGCTTGAGTTTATGCAAAAGGTTATACCGCAGATGAAAGAGAGAGCGTACGAACAAGACTGTACTGTTGAGAAGTTGGCGCAGGACGAGCATGTGAGGAAACAGAAACTCCTGGAGAGGCGCAAACAGAAGAAGATGATACAAAAGAGTAGTTAGGTACCTCAAGTTTATGCTGACTTATAAGATGAGACTGATGAAGATGCAATAGAGTAGCTCCGTTTAGAGTGTGTTTATTTTCTTGTATTTAATGTTTTTTAGTAATCACTCTTGGTAGTAAAATATAGATATGATTATACTCAATAGTGTTTTGTCCCAGTAGATGTGGCGGGAAAGGTTAATATATTTATACGCGGGCTACTCTCTTGTGTATACTGGAGATTCACAGATCAGAGAGCCATTTATTCAATCAATTAATAAGCAGTTAAGAATGTGGGGTCTTTGTTGAAGTTCGATGTGTTTTTGGTGGATATTGACGATATTCAATCCGGTCGTGCATAAAAAAGAATGCAAATTTGAAGAATAGGCATATACTATGCTTCTGTATGATTCTGAGAAGAATGCGCAAGAATTTAAGGAAGTTTTAGGAATCTCTATTTCTTGTATATGGGATGAAAAGATATTATCGTGAATCTATTGCTATTGACCAAAGTGCAAAAAGTCTAGACTGTAAGGGCTGAAGAATTTAAAGATGATCTTTTTTCTACGCGCATTGTGTAATATGATCGAATTTTTAGTATTCTTCGTGCAGAAGAAGGTGCCTCGCTTGATGAGATGAGAGCTGTAATTGAAAATGTGTTGAGATGGGTGTTTGTGAACACACCAGGTTTACAAATATATTCGGAACTTCAGATGCTGAAAAATACGGCTGATAAGAGACAAAGACTAAAATTGTCGATTGATCGTGTTATAAAACGATATATGAAACTATTGCCTGTCAAAGATGAAACAAAAATGAATCTGGACGATCAGGGTTGTGAACCGGTCAGATCTTATTCTTGTCTGCACATTAGAAGGCGCGGGATTTCTTGTATTTTTGCAGAAGTACCTTCCTCCTCTCTTGATGAGATAGAAGCTGAAATTAGATTTTGCAAGATGTTTCCGGAAACACAAAATAACAAACAAAGGGATTGGGAACTTGATAGCACACTATGTGCGGCTGATAAGATAAGGAGTTTGGCAAAAGATAGATTTATTACAGTTGAAGCTCAGTTGGCAATTGAGTGTAATTCTCGGATAAAGCGTATACACTCAGAGGCCGAGAGTACTAAAACTAGTAGTCACAATAGGAGAGAAAAGAATAAAAAAGAGGAAAGCAATCTCTAGAAAAAAGACAAGTTTAAAAGTATGTGCTAAATAAAATACAATGAACAATATCTTTTATTGACGCAATTTACGAATACTTTTTGTTTATTGCGCTGTATTGAATATTTTGATCGAGAATAATGCTTAGTAAGAAAAAGTGGTATATTCTTGGATTAAGAGCTATAGCTGTAATGTCTGACATTAGGCGGTAGATTCTATTCAAGATATTTGCTAATATTTATTCATGAACAGTATATTTTATTTGCGACAGTTACGCATACTTTTTCTCTTATTTTCATTTGTATTACGTAGTGCTGAAGCAGAGAGCTATGAGGCATTGATGGCTTTACAGACAGCACGTTCCCCTTCACCTGTTCCGATAAATCAAGACAAAACTTTACCTCCTGCAGATTGCTCGCAGCATGTGATTGATCAGAGTGATGCTTTAGCAGAAACACAAATTGAAAAATACCGTTTTCAAGTAATTATTGATCTTGAAAAATTTTCAAAAGAATCTCAAAAAAGCGCATGGAGCGCAGAACACAAAACATGGATATCCACACTGATAAGTGATTTGCATCAGATAAAGGATCTCATGACTGCAGCAGGACGGCCCGATAACACCGCAAGAGACAAAAGTGCTGAAGCGTCTGAAAGGCAATTAGGGAGCAGTGATATGCTGAACATCCTCCAGGCCGAGCAAAATAAAGTGCAGGAAAGTCTAGACGCTGCGCAAGTAATGCCGGAATATCTTATGCGCTATCTTGTAGTATTGTACAACTCAGTGCAAATTGAGAACAATTTTCTGACGGATCACTGTCCAAAAGGTTGTGAAGTTGCATGCAAATCGTCTTATGCAGAGAAAGGCGTCAGGAGCGCAAAGCTCGCTCAGCAATTAACCGATTCTTCTCTTCACGATTCTGATATGATGCGATGGTTTGATGTTGGAGGCAATCAACGAAAATACACAAAGCAATTTCTCGTGATTGCTCTCTTCGATTGCGCACAAGCTCACAACATAAAAGTGAGAGCCAAATTGATGACGGATCTTTTGCAGATGCAAGAAAAGGGTCGTAGATTTGAAAATCAGCGTTATAAAAAAAGTTCCGCTAAAGCTTGTATGTCAGTGCCAGATGAAAAAAGCCTCGATACAGATTGTGTGTCAGTTCCAGAGCTAGTGTCAGTCAAGCGATATGAGGTGTACGACCGCCTCGTGGAAGAGCAACAGCAAATGCGTGAAGAGCTAATAATACAGCAAGCGCAGCAATGTCTTCTGGTGCAGCAAATGAATCAAGCTCTTCTGCTGTGTCAATCTATGACGATACAGCAAATGCAGCAAGCGCATGTGGTGGCGCAATCTCTGGCGGCGCAGCCGCAGAAAGTGGAACAAGATCTGGTGGCGCAGCAAATACAGCAAGCTCAGAAGGTGTGGCAAGCGCTGCAGGAGAAGCCAGTGCAGCAAACTCTGACAGCGCAGCCAGTGCAGCAAATACAGCAAGTGCAGCAAACTCTGACAGCGCAGCAAATACAGCAATTGCAGCAAACTCTGACAGCGCAGCAAATACAGCAAGTGCAGCAAACTCTGACAGCGCAGCAAGTGCAGAAAATGAAGAAAGCGCTTGAGGAGCAGAAAGTGCAGCAAGGGCTGCTGGTTCAGAAAGTGGCTCAAGTCTTGGAAGTGCTCCAGGAGCAGAAAGTGCATCAAGAGGTGATAAAGAAGCAAGCAGGGCTGGGGGCGATGGTGCTGATGCTGCAGCACACTCTCATGACACAAAAAGATCTAACGGAACAGAAAGCTGTGATGGCACAGAACGCTCTCGCGCAAGGGGCAGATATTGCTCGATATCTTGCCATATTGAAGAAGGCAATTACCTACGAAAAGAGTGTTAGCACCCTTGGTGCGTCAAGAAGGCGTACGCAGCCATCTTGCGGATCCAGGAAAAGAGAGAGAGATCCATCTGCAATGCCGTTAGTGGACGATATGCCTTCTGCAGCACAAAAAAAATATGATGCTGTATTGACGCCGGAGGATGCAAGAGGTTGGGCGCGACAAGAGAAGACATTGATAAAAAAATAATGCTTGAGATGTTATCAATAAATGCGCGACGTGTTAAAAAAAAGAGAGCAACTTATACCTATATTTTATAGAGTAGAATGCTTAGTAAGAAAAAGTGGTATAAGCTTGGATTAAGAGCGATGGCTGTAATTTCTAAAAGCAAGTTGAAAGGACTGGATCATTATTTCTGATGATTAATATGTTTTACATACTAAGATTATTATTGTTGTGTGCGATTGTTATGCAACATGCAAGTATAAAAGCAAGTATAGAAGACTATCCAGTAGAGCGTGTAGTGAAGCAAATCGCGGAAGATGGTCCTGCACCCTGTGTCTCTGGTGGTGTGAACCCTGATAAAAAACTTCTACTACAAGATAGGATGATTCTATTCTTCAGAGATGGTGCACTACGAGTCTCTCAGCAATCAAAAGTGGAGCAAAAAAGAGATGCAGCAAAGAAGGCGAAAGATCGTCAATCCGTGAGGAGAGCCTCGCAGAAATTGTTGAGTTATGAAACCACCAGAAAGAAATTCTGTTGCAATCTAGTGGAACAAGAAGCTATTAAGTTTGATGATATAAAAGATGTGGTTCAGTCTATACAGACAAGCAGTCGATTAGTATCTGCTGAGCTTGATTTGATGAAAGTTGTCATTCGGAAGATAGAGGTTGATGCAAAGAAAAAAAAACTTCAGGAGGATGATCTGATCAAAGCTTATAATGAGAAGAAGAAAGAAAAGAGGAGGGAGGCTTTTTCTCGAAAACAGCGTTTTGAAACTGAAGAAAGGTGTGGCATGAATCATAAAGTGCAAGCAACTTCGGAGAAGGTTTTTACGGATGAGTATTCCGCAACTCCTATGGAGAGTGCTGGGATAGGAAGTGATCGGGATTTCGCGCTCAATCAAGAGGAAGATGGTCTTATGCTTGCACCCTTGTGCTCTGGTCGTGTGCCTTCTGAGAGGGCGGTAGGTATTGATCAAACCATTAATGATCAAATCCAAGAGATGATTCGAGATTTCTTAAAGCGAGGGAAAGCGCGATCCTTGCAGCAATTAAGCTTTGTTAAATCCAGAGCTTCAGAAAAAAATGAGAAAGGTGATAGCTTTAAAAGGAGTGACAAGCGCACTAGAAGGCACTTCCTTTTGCGGGTAATGCTAGAACAACCGGTGGATCCTGACAATCTAAACAGTGTGATTCACAATATGATAGTACGTATGACATTACAAGAGGACGAAGATTGTGAACTTCGTGCTCTTATAAAGATTCTTCATGAGATAAAGGCGGAGGTGAAACAGAAAGATTGGACGATTGATGGGTTGCTGCAACATGAGGCTAAAAGGAGGAAAGATCGGCTTGAGTCTCATAGGCGGAGAATGATGCGCCGTCGGTCAAGTCGGACCATTGATCAAAAACAGTTTTCTGCCACTGATGAAGGAGAGAGGGATAGAGCAGCAATAGAGGACTATGAAGTAGAGTGTGACGTCGAGCATATAGTGAGGGAAACTTCGAAGAAGATTTCTGCAAATGAAGATCCCACAACTTCTATGGATGATTGTGCTGACGCGCATACTGCGGAGAGTATGCCTGTATCTTGGTATGTTGAGAATGCAAGCGCGCCAAACGAAAGCACTCAGACTCCTATGGAGAGTGCTGGTATCGAAAGTGCGTGGGAGTTGGATCTCTTGACTCAAGAGTCGGAGGATTTTGTACTTGCACCCTTTCTCTCTAGTCATGTGCCTTTGAAGGAGATAAGTGATCTGGAATTAGAGCTTGAATCAAGAGGTGCCATTTCTCCTAATCTACCCCGCCCTTTTTTGGTCTTGAAAAAAAGTGATCTTAGTCCATTAGCTCACAAGAAATAGTCAAAAAGAAGCTCGTGCCATTGAAAAAAATGTTGCATGACGAAGGTGCTCTGGCAACTATATGGAGGTGCCAAGCGAGTCTTAGAAGAAAGGGGCGCGATAGGCTAACCGTCCAAATTCAGCAGGGAATAATTTGTCTCGCTTGGTGAGATAGAAGCTGCAATTAGATTCTGCAGGATGCTGCTGGAAACACACAATAACCCACGAATGGGTTATGCACATGTGGGACTGCTAGATGGTCCTGATAAGATAAGGCGTGAGGCAGACAGTCAAAAGATAACAGTTCTAGCGCAGTTGCAATATGAGTGTCGGTTTAGGAAAAATCGTGTGATATCAGATGCCCCGAGTTCTGAAAAGAATCAAAGCACTTGCCATCGAAAAGTCCAATCACACAAATAGATATTGATCTTTTGCCCTAAGATCCTCTGGTCCTACTACGAGTGTTGAGAGATATCTTGCAAAAGACGATGATTGCAGCCTTGCTGCTTTTCCATTATGGAATTTTTATTGTTCAAAGTTGCTAAAATTACTTATAAATGCTTAATAACATAAGACTACTATAGAATCCGCAAAGAAAAATATCGTCTCAATCAATCCAGTCAATCTGCAAAAGGAAATGAGAGTGATGTGGCCCAATCTGCTTCTGACCTGCAAGATGATACTGATGAGGATGCAATGGAGTAACTCCCTTTAGTCAGAGTGTGTTTATTTTCTTGTATTTAATGTTTTTTTCGAGTAGAAAATATAGAGCAGGGTGGAGAGGTAGATTTAATTTTTCCAAACAAGAAGAATAGATATTCACACAGATATTTGCTATTATCTATCTATGAACAATATATTTTATTTACCAAAATTACGAATACTTTTTCTATTTTTATTTTCATTTGTATTGCGTAGTGCTGATGAAAATGACGATGTGGAATGGGTGTTACTGACATCATCTCCTGCTGTTTCTACTGAAGGTTGCTCGCGTCTGGATGATGATTTAGAAGATACAGAAGATGCAAAAGGACGTTCAGAAGAAGATTCATGCAGCAACTTGAGCCAAGAAGGCACACAATGGAGAGCAATACTGATAGATCAGCTGAAGAAGGTGAAGGATGTGTGTGCAGTAAAACATTTCTATAAAGACTCACAACAAAACACAACAAAACAGACGACTCTCCAGAAATTAAGTAGAAAGGCTGTGCTGAACATCCTCTTGGACGAGCAAGCGCAATTGAATAGCGATGTTGCGAGATGGGATTCAGAGCCGGAATATCTTTCAGTATTGAACGAAGTAGTGCAATATGAGCAGGGTTTGGAGGCAAGGCGCCGTCAAAAAGATTGGGAAGGGTATCATAAATTTAAAGAAGTTCTGCCTCTCTTCATGAAAGCAACCGAGCAACACGAAGTTAGCAGACTATTGATGGTAGATCTGAAGAAGATGCAAGAAGAGGGTGGTCCACTTAAAAACAATCTTCATCAAACACCGAGCGATGCCGCTAGCGTGCCAGGATGTACTGTCTATCAGCGTTTGATGCAAGAGAAAATGCAAGTGGAGCAAAAGATGATGGTGCAGAAAGCGGAGAAATGTCTGCTGGTATCTCAAGTGAATCAAGAGATGCGGGTGCAGCAAGAGCTGACGACAGAGCAAATGCAATTGGCGCAAAAGATGATGGCGCAGCAAGTGGAGCAAAAGATGATGGCGCAGCAAGTGGAGCAAGCTCGAAAGGTGTGGCAAGTACTGACAGCGCAGCAAGTTCAGCAAACTCTGACAGCGCCGCAAGTGCAAAAAGCGCTGATGGAGCAGCAAGAGCAGCAAGATCTGATGGTGCAGAAAGCGCAGCAAGTGCAGAAATCGCTGATAGAGCGGCAAGAGACGCAAGATCTGATGGATCAGCAAGTGCAGATGGTGCAGAAAGCGCAGATGGTGCAGCACACTCTCATGCTACAGAAAAATCTAACGGAACAGAAAGTTCTCAAGGCACAAGAAGCTCTAGTCGTAGAGGAAGAGTGTCGTAAATATCTTGAATTGTTGCACCAAGCAATTGCCATCGGGAGTGATTTGCGCAAGCGCAGTTCTGGGCATGCGAAAAAGCGTGCGCGATTGACTCAAAACACGAAAGCAGAGAGTTCTTCATCTGCCATACCGTCAACGGGAGATATGGCTTCTGAAGCAAAAAAAAAATATAGAGGTAGGGCGTAAGAAGGTCAATGGTATAGGATTGCACCTTCTGCGCCGTAGCTTAAATTTCTAAAAAAGTGTATAGAAGTGAACAATATATTTTATTTACGAAACTTACGAATATTTTTGCTATTATTTGCATTTGTGTTGAGCGGCATTCAAACTGAGGAGAGAGAGCCATCATCTTGTATCCAGACGCCTCCTGTGCCTTCACCTACGACCACGATTTTTCCTCCCCCTGTGTGTGTGCCTATGCCTGCCTATGTGACCGCGAGGCGTAAGTTTTCGAAGCCTACAAAGGTATCTCAACATTATTTAGATCTGTTTGAGAATGAGTTTACACAAAAGAGTCAAGCAGGTTTTAAGGGAGTGCGTTTTAAGTGTCTTTCGATCATTAAAGATGCGATCGCTCGATGCGCGCAAAATGCAGCATTGAGCGACCAGCTTTCTGCTCTGCAGGGCCAGATTGCTGATCTGTTCCAAAGGCACTCTCAATATAAACGAACGATTATATAAGAAGCGCCTGGGCTTAAGGAGAGCGGCGACGGAGCCGAGTGTAGGGCGTTTTTTCTGTGAGAATCCTATGCCTACTGTGCATTCACAAGCGCCTAATTCCTTTATGAATATTGGCTGTGAATCGACCGAAATGATGCAAGCAAAAGCTCTTAATTTAAGTCCCTGGAGGCTTTCTATACCTCTGTATGAACCGGGGCCTAACCCCTTGATGTTTTTTAAAGTTATTGATTTGAAAATTGACGCAAAGGTTAACGATCGTTATTGTGCTCTTGAAATTGTCGAGAAAGCTGCAAATAATAATTTTAGCGTTAGTCCATCATTGATAAAGACCCTTCAGAAGATACGGCATCACTGGCGTCTAGTTCGTCGAAATAACGAGAAAAGACAGCGCAAAATAGCTGTGAAAGAGGAGGAGGTGAGATTTGCTCGCAATAGCATGCTTGAGTGTCTCGAAGATGAGAGATATCGAATGCAAGATGCACTCAGAAAAAGGGTCATTCTCGAAGATCCAACAGATCTCTTAGTATTGTTTTATGCAGTGCAATCTCAGAATATTTTTGTGTGTGGTGCGCGTCAATTCGATCAAGATCGTATGCAAGCATATCGCGATAGCAAAAATCAGGCTGCGCTTGCAAGCAGAGATGATATGCCAAACACAAAGCGAAGCAAGAGAGCGCCTCTGTAAAACAAGCGCAGCTCAGCTGTTTGTTGCATCCTGACGCAGGAGTATTGCAGAGGAGCATATTTCGCTTTTAGAGTGGATGATAAGTCAGATGCGGAAAGGAAAGCGAGGGTGATAGAGGCGTCTGGCGCATTATTGGCGCAAAACGTACTGGCAGAAAAAATGAGATCGTGCGCCCTCTATATAAGATTGAAATAAATCGTCGTTGTCGTATAAAAACTGATCTATCCGGTATAGCAAAGAACTGCAAAGGTATATATGATCGTTATTTGTTATTTTTTTTCTAATAATGTATAATCTAGACAATGAAGGATCTATTTTACATACCTGTGTTATTGATGTTGTTTGTGTTTTTGCTGCACGGCGCATATAAAGAAAGGGATGATATTGTGGGTCCATTTCCTTCTCCTAGTAGAGGATGTTTGCAGGAGAATGTAGGAAGTGAGAGTGATTCTGACGAAGAGAGAGCATTAGTTATTGACGATCATGAGGAAACAACATGCAGCAATGCACACAGGGAGAGGGAGGCAACCACACCGCCTGATTTAACACTTGTTGAATCTCAGGGTGCGGAAAAACAACAAAATACTCAAGATCCAAAACTCCCTTGCATACAAAATCGTGCTCTGGTATCTAGAACCCTATGCTATGATTTTCAATTAAAACGGCGTAGTTATGTATTGACAGAGAGTGAGAAAAAAGACTTGAAAGATCTGAGAAGTCGCGGCGTTGAAAGGCGTCCTGTGTCTCAAAAGAAAGCAAAATCGCAAAGCGGTTCTCTGGCACCCTTAAGGAGTGTGCGCAAGCAACTCGCGCGTCAGCGAGCTAATCATCTATCATGCCTTAAAAGGAAGTAGTGAAAATTTAGGCTGAGAAACATTCTTAATTAACAAAATATGTACACGCATTGTCATATTTTTTTTTTAACCTTGTCTATTATATTTATAATTTCAGTGTCTTTTAGAAAGTTTGCATATGAAGAACAATTTCCTCTTGTTCAGAAGGTGAAACGGTTTGGGGGTGAGAGCATCTTATAGATGAAGTATAAGTATGCGCAGTGCTGGCAATCCCTCTTCCTTTGAAGGCACGAATGAAGCCAAGGTACATATTGATCAGTTCTTTTTTTTGTCCTCTCAGTTTTGTATTGAAGATCGACTTACATCTCTAATTCTATATTATATCTATTGACGTGTATTGTAGAGTCTGTTAAGATCTGAAGACGTGATAAGGATCTGTTTTCTCCAAATATTGCTTTTGTTGTGTACGCTTACTTTTTATGGCGCAAGTCTTTCATCTTGGCCAGGTGGTTTGTCACAGATAAAACAATGGGTGGATGATTATGAGAGAGGGGTGGGACAATTGCCTGCTTATTCTGTGCATCAGGGCCGTAATGCTTCGGAAGATTGTGGGATTCTTGCAGAACGATTCAGGTCTCCAAATCAATGGATGTTTCCTGAGACAGGGGGACTCAGTATGTCGCAATATCACCCTGTGCAGATGCCTCTTTCTCTC
The DNA here is from genome assembly GCA_002238905.1 of Alphaproteobacteria bacterium bin98. Classification (GTDB taxonomy): domain Bacteria; phylum Pseudomonadota; class Alphaproteobacteria; order Bin98; family Bin98; genus Bin98. The sequence goes on from MPNG01000019.1 coordinate 11,140, forward strand.
GATCCATGTCCCGTTGCACCCCCTTTTTTCAATGAGGTGGCAACATTACAATTGCCTGCTTATTCTGTGCATCAGGGCCGTAATGATTCGGAAGATTGTGGGATTCCTGCAGAACGATGCAGGGCTCCAAATCAATGGATGTTTCCTGAGACAGGGGGACTCAGTATGTCGCAATATCACCCTGTGCAGATGCCTCTTTCTCTCGATCCATGTCCCGTTGCACCCCCTTTTTTCAATGAGGTGGCAACATTACAAGATTTGATTGTGCAATTTGTCGATCAAAGATGTCAAGAAAAAATGGCATCGCAAAAGGAGATGTGTGAACAGGAAAGAAGGAGATGGGTTTTAACTACCCTTCACAACAAATCTGCCTCGATTGCTAATATGCGCGCTGAAATTGACACTCTAACGAGCAGGAGATTTGCAGAAACACCAAATGATAGAGTAATACGTTTTGAGCTTTATCTTTTGCAACATACGATTCAGCAGATAAACAGGCTACACGATTCGATTGTGACTACAGTAACGCGATATGTGGAGAAGAAAAATGGAAAAAGAACATTGGAGGTCAGAGATGATGAAGAAGACTGGTCTTGTCCTATGCGCACTAGAAGGCTCGGGATTGCGCGTATTCATCGAGAAGCAGAGGCTTCGATTGATGAGATAGAAATTTCCATTAAGTATATATGTTTTTACAAGATGTTTCCGGAACAATCACAGAAAGAGCAAATGTGTACTGAGCTTAATAATTTGCAAGAGGCGATTGGTAAGATAAGGGATCTGGCGCGCAAGAGTCATATTACACCGAAAGAGCAGTTGATTTTCGAGTGTATGGCTCTGGAAAATCGTAAGAAAATAAATGACGCGAGTGGACAAAAGAAAAAGAGATCGAATCCATTGCCTGAGCCTAGTCCTCCTGTGCCTGGACGTGTACACATGATGCAGCCTGACTCTATGCATCTGTCTAGTCGAATATCTGACCCTACGAATTTTTTATCTCGTCATGATGAAGAGAGCGATGATCTGGCAATTGAGGAATGGATGCGAGGCAGTGAGGCGCAGGCAGCATTTAGTGCAACTGATGGAGATTTTCTTGGAAAGAAGGATGGTGCAATGGTATTGGAGGCATCGATGCAAGGCGGTGGCGCGCAAATGCTCAATGCAGATCCAAGGAGTTCAGATACTGGCTATATGAGTGATGATAGCCTATCTGTTGAAGAGCGTGCTGGTGATATGGCATTTGTTGATGAATGGATGGAAAATCATGGTGCGCTAGTGATAGAGAAATTCAAGCAAGATTTAGAGCAAGGTGCCAAAGGCGGAAGTGAGCTAGAGCTAGATAGGTTAAAGAAAGCAGTACAGTTATGGGTTTGCGCGCAAGGTGCAAAAAACGGAGGTGCAGCGCTAGAGAGGTTTCAGCAAGTAGTAGAGTCAGGGGCGATAGAGCATGGTGTATATTTGTCAACTTTTCAATTTGATAATGCTCGAAAGAGTGAGAGTGATAATACAGGTGCCTTGACCACCTCTCAATCTCAACCAAAGCAGAGTGTGAGTAATAATGCCGACCAGGAAGCAAAAACGGTTTTTCCAAGCAAAAAAGATTCTGACAGTGAACAAAGAGTGCATGGCTCTGGTTCTATAGAAGCTGAATTGAGGAGGGGCAGGATGCTTAAAAAAAAGCAGCTTTTGAGGTTAATCGCAAAAATGGACGCACTTAACTCAAGCGAGAAGAATGGCGCGCTCTGGCAAGAAAGGCTTGGCCTGATAAAAGATATACAGGAATTGAACCAGCTAGTAGATGATGAGTGTAAGAAACAGCCAGCGAAACGGGACACTATAAGAAAAGAAGGTGTGTCAGAGGTTAATGGTAAAAACCAAACAATCTCTGTGCGAGTACGTTGTAAAGCAATGTCTGAATTGAGAAATCTTGCAAATGTTGGAGTTTCGAGCAGAAAATGCGGGGACGATGTAAATCAAAGGTTAAGAGCAATGCTGCAGGCTCAATCTAAGATTCAAGGAAATGCTGCAACTAGTCTCGAGTAAGGAGTTATCAAAAGTATGAGGCCCGTTCTTAAGCTGCATATTATTCACCTAATATTAGACGTCCTACTTCGCCACAAACAAGAAAAATAATGTCAGAAATCATGTAAATATAAAAGAAAAAAATCGTTTTTTGGAGTCACGGCAACAGATAATGAAAAATGGAGAAACTGATATTGCTAAAGCATTTGAAACAATGAGACATCAAAGTATTGTTGCGCAAAGATTCGCAAATTGAGCTCGCCGTTGACGTGTTGATATCTCTGTAGTTTTGCAATATGAGATGGATAATGTGTGCGTGCAGAGCCAACATCAGAAGAAGAGATCTCAACATTGTGGTGCATAAAGGGTAGAGGCACTCGCATCAAGAAAGTTTATTCAAGGTCAGGCTAGAAGATGCCCCATGTGCACTAATTATTGCAGGATGTTTAGGTTGTTTTTCACACCCTGCCTTATATTCCGATGAGTACACTTTGCCAATTTATGGCGTTCATTATCTTTCTCTCGCATATGATTCAGATGTGCAAGATCATCTCTTGCTTGCAGATTAAGAGTTTTTTTAGTTGTCAGGAGATATGTGCGCCTATTCTGGTCTTTTGTCTCTTGTGCGCGGAGAGACTGAATAGTTAATCTTGTGCGTTCAAACAACCGTAATCGCTTAGAGAGTAATGTAAATAAAACAGGATTAGAAGCCATATGGCAAGGAGGTTTGTGTTGATCGTTTGGCTGAAAAATTGTAGTATAAATTTATGAAGATTATATTTTCTATACCAAATCTGTTATTGTGTGCTTTTGTGTTGCACGGAGCAAGTCGTGATCCACAATCTACACGGCTGATAGGAGAAATGCTGAAAGAGTATAAAAGAAATGAGTTTTGTGACCCTCTGGCAAAAAGGATCCGAGAAGAAGGAGACACATTCTCGTTATCTCAGGCTTCTGACACCCGTGCGTCAGAACTCTCTCTGAGCTTTTTAATCCGTCAAGAAGAAGCGATAGCAAGGGAATCAAAACAGGCAAGCCCCGATGGGCGTGTGCTGATGTACGCTTCAAAAGAGAAACAAGAGTGTATTGAGCCTCAAAAGATGGTGGTGGATTATCAGAATCTGATGAAGGATGATGCACTGTCTCTGGGTGTTGCAAGAGACCCAAATCAGGAAGAGAAGAGGACTGACTAAAGACATGCGAAGACACATGTCGTCTCTGAAAGTATGCTGAAATTGCGAGTGATCAGTTGTCTCCTGACACCTTCTCCAACGCTCCAAGCAAATGACAGAGCGTCAGACCATTTGGATGTTTCTTTTGTAGTATTTAATCCTGATAAGTAATGATTGGTAATGGGAAAAAGAGAGTAGACACAATTGTTGTTTCGTGTTAGAGTTTGTTCAAGTGATTAATATATTTTACATACAAAGATTATTGCTGTTGTGTACGTTTGTTCTGTACAGCGCAGGTGAGGAAAGGATGGCTGATCCATCGTTTCGAGAAAATTTTTCACGAACGATTGATGTGAAAGAGGAAGCATGCCAAAGTGATCTACCACAAGCTTTTTTAGAAAGCGAGTATGCTGAATCCGAGCGGCTGCGCCGGACAATATTAGATAGGAGACGATGGCGCGATAGTAGGAAGAATCGCAGACGCCAAGGCCTCAGCGATCCCCGCGCTTCAGCTTTGAGACTTTTTTTGAATAAGGTGGAAGCTGTGAATGAAAGGGGTGTAGATGATAAGGAGTGTGCAGGTAGTGATCGCGTTGTGGATGACTATATTGCTTGCGCCAGGCAGAAGAAACTGGCTGCACTTTTTTTGAATAAGGTGGAAGCTGTGAATGAAAGGGGTGTAGATGATAAGGAGTGTGCAGGTAGTGATCGCGTTGTGGATGACTATATTGCTTGCGCCAGGCAGAAGAAACTGGCTGCACTTTCTGCAGAAAAAATACAGAAAGAAATGGAGTAGTGTGGTGTGTATGAATCTTATACGAAAGTGAAACGTGTAGGGTTGAACGTCGGCGTTGTAGATTTAATTTAAAAAATAAGCAATAGATATATACACCTATATTTGCTAGAATGTTTATAAATGAATAATATATTGCATGTACGACTATTCTTTCTATTCTGTGCATTGGCTCTGCGCTGTTCTGTGAATTTAGACATTGAAAAAGAGAGAGAATTTCTGCAACCTCTGAAACAAAATTCTGATCAAAAAACCCTTCCTGATACTACGACTCTATATTTTTGGGGCATTTTCTCTGCAACACCTGATGACGAACAGAGGCGAAAGGCTTTAGTGGATCAGCAGGATCAAAATATTTTTGCATACTTGGAAGAAAGTCGCACTCTTGCGCAAATAGCACAGAGGAAAAAAGAACTGGAATGTTACGAAAACTGGCGCGTGCAACAACGTCGTAAGCAAGTAGCACAGAGGCAAAAAGAACTGGAATGTTACCAAAGCAAGCTCACGAAAAAATAAACGCTAGTGGCTAGTCTTGGTTGGCATCAATTGTGCACAAGCTATAACTGATAGCGCGGATTGCTGAGCAGAACAAAAAAATCGGGAGGGGAAGAGCCAAACCAAGAAGTTTTTGCAAAAAGAGAGTTGTGAAAGTATGATGCTACATGGCAAGAAGAGTTAAATTAATATGGGAGAAGGCTGTTTTCCATGGATATTGGGATGTCAAATATTGTTGAGGATGCATGGAGAGGCCTCGCTGTAAATTGATTTTTGCTATTTGTACACATATGAGATAAAATATAAATAAATGAACAATATATTTTACTTACACAACTTACGAATACTCTTTCTCTTGTATGCATGTGTTCTGTGCGGTTCTAATGGGAGAGGATCAGATTCAATAATGCAGGAAAACCTTAGTAATCAGACTTATTCCTCTATGATTACGGCTCGCTTGAGGCTGCCTCTCGGGACACTGCCCGCTCCAATGATGCCGCTAGATATGTTTAATAAGATGATAGCTAGCAGGTGTTTCTTAAACGAAGCGTCTGTCGGAAAGAGAGCAATTGAAATACTCCAGGACGCTATGCTCCAGGGCAAATACGTTCATAGGTCATTGTTGAAGCGCCTAAACGATCTACAGCGCCCGACCTATGATATTATGACTATCCTGCACAAATCAAATGAAATGCCAGGATTCATAGGTGAAGCGAAAATGCCGAAAAAACTCATGCCCTATGAAACTTTTGATATCCTTATGGAGGAAGGAAGGCGATTAAACAAGGCTTTTTTGGATTTATGTAACGGTCAAGCGCTAGGTATCACAGATTGCACAGATCCCGCAGTATTAGGAGACGCATTGGTAGCTGCGCAGATTTGTATAGACGAGACTTCTGCGCAAGAGTGTGCAGGAAGTGCGGAGTTAGGTAGGTCTCAAGCAAAAAATGATCCTCCTGTGCCTTCATCTGCGACCACGATTTTTTCGCACCCTATGCTTGTGCCTATGCCTCCTGTGCCTTCATCTGCGACCACGATTTTTCCGCACCCTATGCTTGTGCCTATGCCTCCTGTGCCTTCATCTGCGACCACGATTTTTCCGTACCCTATGCTTGTGCCTATGCCTCCTGTGCCTTCATCTGCGACCACGATTTTTCCGTACCCTACGCTTGTGCCTATGCCTCCTATGCCTGCCGATGTGACCATGTGTGTGCGTAAGCAGTCGAAGCCTACAGAGGTATCTCAACATTATTTAGATCTGTTTGAGAATGAGTTTACACAAAAGAGTCAAGCAGGTTTTCAGGGAGTGCGTTTTAAGTGTCTTTCGATCATTAAAGATGCGATCGCTGAATGCGCGCAAAATATAGAATTGCGCGACCAGCTTTTTGCTCTGCAGAGCCAGATTGCTGATCTGTTCCAAAGGCACTCTCAATATAATTACGAACGAGCAGATAAGAATCGCCTGGGCTTAAGGAGAACGGCGAAGGTGCTGAGTGTGGGGCGTTTTGAAGTATTGAATTGCATTACTGATGCGCTGCCGAAGCACATCACTGACTTGCCAAGTGATCAAGCATTGGAAGATACGACAGTATGGACAGAAGCATTGCGCGCTGCGTGTTATTGGATACATAATGAACGAAAGCCAATGAGCACAAGAAATTCGCAAAAACCGTTTGACCAAAGACCTCAGAATAAAAAAAGAAAACTCAGCGCAGGAGATGCAAGCAATTTGGAAGATGCCAACTGAGTGATTTTTTTCCTGTATGTTATGTGTATATATACCGTACCGAGTGCTTGCGCGTAAAGTGCGACTTGCAGGAAAAAAGTTGTGCTTGCAAAAAATTTTGATAGCAGTGAGAAGGGGTCACCAAACGAAACATTGATCAATGTGCTTTTGCTTTATATGTGTATTTTTGAATACACGGTATAACGTGCATATGTTGATATAATGTACATAGGTTGATTATATTTTGCATACCAAGATTGTTATTTTTATGTGCAATTGTTCTGCATAGTGCAGTGTTGCATGATTGTGACCAAAGCGGTGCCGTTGAAGAGGCTGTGTTTGTGAAGGCATGTGAGAAATGGATGTAAGTAGGTGATGTTCCAACAATAAAGCAATCTCTCGCTGATCAGGTGATCGATGGTAGAGTTTCCATTGAAGAGGGTATTGATAGTGTGCTTAATATATGGTTGCAAGATCTCTCAAGTCAAGTGACGCCACAGAGTTTAGAGCAGGGTGCACATTTGCGAGATCCTCTTGATGAGTGCAAGAATGATAGTGCTAGTACAGGAATCTTTATGCGTATCAGATTATCTGCCCATATTTTTAGTCCCTGCTGCTAGTATCACTGGATTTCAATTTTCTAATCTTTCGCCTGATTCCACATTGATATTTTAAAATGTGAACAAATGATATATAGTCTACATACAAATATTGTAGCTGTTGTATTGGGGCTATACTGCACAGATGGAGTAGTAAAGGAAGATAAAATTAGTATTGATGAGGAGTGGATTGACGAGTCTTGAAACGAATACTAGCAAATCTATAAATGAAAGGACGAGAGTATAGACTTGAAGACATGAAAAGGCATTAATTGTTTTTATGGAGACAAAGAAGAGAAGATAGCATAGATATTGATTTTTTTGTGAAAATTGGCTAAAATATATTCAAATGTTGAATAATATAATTTTATTGTTGTGCGCGTTTGTTCTGCGTAGTGCTGAGCTGAGCAATGAAGAACAACCTTTTGAAGAAGGTCGCATAACGCCTCCTTTGGAGTCGTTTGTTTTCTTTACAACAATGGATTCACAGGAGAGATTTCCGGATTTTGTTTTTGAAGAAATAAAAGTAGAGCGCGTGATGCATTCTTTTGTTTTTGAAAAAAAGTCGACTGCGTTCTGCGAGCAAGTGAAAACTCACAAGCACCTTACTGCATTAGAGGAAGAGTATCTTAGTGATCTATGGAAAACTCTACCTCCGCAAATGGCTCAATGCTGTTTGCAGATGGAGCGTTTTCAATCGCTTGATCTCCTCCAGAAATTTTGCGGTTTAGTTCATCCATCACTGATAGATGATCTTAAGGAGATGCAGCAACGGTTTCGCAAATTGGATGCAGAGCGACATCGCAACAGTAGAAAAGAGCTGGGTGCTGCTGCCTCCTATGCTGTCAAGAGCGTAAAGCGCTATGAAGTGCTTCAGCGCCTCTTACAGGAGAGATTAAAGTCGCAAACAGACCCTGCAGTATTGCAAGCTGCATTGTGTGTTGAATGGGGTTCGATAGTCAATATGCGCTGGCAAGAGAGCGGGAGGCAGAATGACTGTATGCGTAAACGAATGGCAAAAAGCAGCAAACAAGAGCACTCTGGCAGTGATATGCGAAGTAGATAATGTTGTGAAGAGCAACGAATAAAGAAGACCTCTTCTTGAGTGTGCAGTTAATTTCTTATAAGGCCGAACAACTCGATTTGCAATGAATGAAAAAGTGTTTTTGATCATACCTTGAATAAAAAGGAATTGTTGCGATTATTGCAAAATGTACTCAATATTTCCATGTGATTTTTACCAGAGATTTTTTGACTCGCGCGCTTCATTATTATCAGCTGTCTAAGCGCCTCTATCTGTGCGAAATTAAGCAGCTTTAGTGTTTGTTGATCCAGGAATTTTTAGAGTATTTTTTGTTTATTTTGTACCGTTTTTCTGTTTTGTGCTCTGCCAAGCATTTTGATTTTAGGACTTTTCCTTAATCTGAATAGTATAGCTGTTTTTGGAATGATTGCGTTTTTTCTCTTTTACTTTAATTTTCTCTTGTTTGATATCTCGACCCAGCTGTCTCGCGCGTTTGAGCCTTTAGTAAGTCAAAAAAAATTATCATCGACTTTCGTATTTAAGCGTCGAGCAAAGAGGATAGACCAGTCCAAAACTCCCCATGATTTGAGAAAAAGGGTCAAGAGTTGCGGGCATCAGCAATCTGACGTGATGTGTATAAGATGAAGGGTGTGCGCAATGAAAAGCAGCCGCAATGGCAAACAATGGTGAGCAAATGCAAAGAAGAGCTGGATGCATTGAGACAGCTAGAAAATTATGAGGTGCGAGAGGATCAGGTGGCACGCAAAAGCGCCTAGTCTCGAGCAATTGATCAAGAGATCTTATTTTGTTCATACAAGAGAGAGCGTATCCTTATTTTCCTCAGAGATTTTTGATGACTTACAAGGTAGATGAAATCCATTTGGGGCTTGTGTATTTGTTGTGCTTAATCTTTGTCGCGAGAAGAATATTTGTTAGAAAATATATATGCTATATGGGAAAATTACATAATGCTCACTATATTTTGCATTCTCAGGATAGGGCTGATGTGTATATTTTTTCTACACAGAGCCTTATTGTTGAGGGGTGACTCTTCAGTGTTGTAGACTTTAGCAATTCCCTCTCCCCGTGATCTGGAAGATTGAATGCTTGATCCCTTCTTTCCTACGGCGTCGCAAATTGTGAAAAGTAAGAAGTTTGGATAAAAAATGAACGATGATAGTCAGAATCAGAAAGATATGCTATGCAGCATATTATTGCTTCTATGATCAGTTTAATACACGTATGGAGTTTGCAAAACATAACATTAGAGAGCGATGGATCTCCGTGAAATAATGCTTGCGTGTAAAGTGCGATTTGCAGGAAAAAAGTTATGATTGCAAAAAATTTTGACAGCAGTAAGAAAGAACGGTATAATGTGCATACGTTGATTGTATTTCACCTACCAAGATTGTTATTTTTATGTGCAATTGTTCTGCATAGTGCAGTGTTGTATGATTGTGACCAAAGCGGTGCCGTTGAAGAGGATGCTTTTGTGAAGGCATGTGAGAAATGGATGCAAGTAGGTGATGTGCCAACAATAGAGCAATCTCTCGCTGCTCAGGTGATCGGTGGTAGAGCTTCCATTGAAGAGGGTATTGAGAGAGTGCTTGATAGATGGTTGCAAGGTCTCTCAAGTCAAGTAACGCCACAGAGTTTAGAGCAGGGTGCACATTTGCGAGATCCTCTTGATGAGTGCAAGAATGATAGTGCTAGTGTGGTAGAGGCAACATGCTGCATTCCGAACATAGAGAGTGACTCAACCACCTCCCACTCTGAACCAAAGCAGAGTTTGCATAATGCTGCAAAGACAAGCAAAACGAAAAGAGCAAGAAGCGAATTTCGTGATAGAGAACATCGTGCTATTGAAAAAATATTGTGTTCCGAAGGCAATGTATCCGCTATATTTAGATATCAAATCAATCTTAGAAGAAAGATTCGCGACGCGTTAAAACACAAAATCACTACAAGTGCTCAAAATAGTGTAGGTACAATAGCATTGCATAAAAGACTGGACAAAGAGATGGATGAATTGAGCAGGCTAGAAGATGCTGAAAATAAGGCAACGAACACGCCAGATCAACGGGACAGGATAAGAGCAATGTTGCGCTTGCCCAATTTTAAAACAACTGATGAGCAAGGTGTGGATGGTAGCGACCAGCCTCGACTCAAACTCAAAGAGATGAAGGAGTTGAGAAAGCTAACAGCTTATGAGTTGGTAGGTACTAAGGTGAAAAAAAAAGATCAGTGTATAGTAATTTGTCAGCAAGGTATGGGTATAGGTGCAGCAAATTATTTTGCAATCCCTGTCTTTGTTTCTGCGGCTGCTGAAGATACAGGATGTTGTGATGAAGGTATTGGGATTGTACTCCAAATGCAGATTAATTCGTTCTTGGAGCGAGGTAAAGATCGAGCCGCCAATCAATGCAAACTTCTTCAACAAAGAGAGGTAATGGCAGAAAGGGGTAAGGACGGTGCGATCCTTGACGCAAGTGCAAAAAAAGAGTTGGAGCTAATCCATAGAAAATTGGTGACTTACACGCTCACTAGAAGGCGCTTCCTTTTGGATCTAGTGCACTCACAAAATGTGACATTTAATACTATAGCAAAGGTGATTCAGAGCATGAAACCACAAGAGGTAGAGGGAGCAGAAGCTTCTGAAGCTCATTATGTGTTACAGCTTAAAGATCAGATAGTGCAGGAAGTAGAAAGCCAACATACTACGGTTCAGAAGCTGGCGAAAGAGGAGAGTGAGAAGAAGGCACTTCGTTTGGCTTCTCGCCAGAGAAAAAGGCATTGTTCCGATGCGGTTGCATTGGATGAAGAGCACAGTGCACCGAAGAATAAACGGTACATGACGCCTCCTTTATCAGAATAGAGCAGTGTGACTCGATCTAGATATGTATTGTGCTCAATGTATACGCAGTGAGGGCATGCACGCCTTTTTTTACCTATTTTTGCTTGGTTCATGCAAGAATTTATCTAAATGGGATAGGATCCATTTGCTTCTTGATTATCAGAGTGCTCATCGAAAAATGTCTTTTTTACTAAAGTATTAGAGCCTGAAGTAGAGTGTATAGTGCAGGAAACTTCAGAGAAGATTTTTGCGGATGAATATTTCACAACTCCTATGGAGAGTTCTGATATAGGAAGTGCACTCAAGTGATCTCTCTTGTATCAAGAGGAAGATGGTTTGCTTCCTGGTGTCTAGATATTCTGATGAAGTTAAAAGATTTTGATCTGTGCATCTATCTCTTCATATTTTGCATGTGCATTTTTCTCTAAAAGGAAATATTGCAAAATATTTGATAGAATTTATCCAATGAACAGTATTTTTTGTTTACGAGATTTGTGAATCGCCTTTCTATTGTTTGCATTTGTGCTGTATATCTAGGAGTTAAGGAAAACGAAAGGGATAGTGCTGGTTTCATGACCTAGAGCTTTTTCTCAAAAAGAAATATCCACTGAAGGCGCAAGTTTGAATAGAAAAACGCTACCTCGTTTTGTAGCGATTGAAGTCCTTCAGTCACTGCATTTGTTTTTATTTTTTTGTTAAAGCATGGTACTCTGTTTAAGAAATGTTTTCTATATTTTATATACAAAGATTATTATTGTTGTTTGCGATTGTGTTGCACAGCGGAGAGACACCCAAGCAATCAGAAGGCCTATGGTACCCTTTGGAGTGGCGCCATTTGCCGCATGAGCATATTGAT
>MPNG01000004.1 GCA_002238905.1 Alphaproteobacteria bacterium bin98
CGCATGCCCTGAATGCTATGAAAAGCAACGTTGACCGTATTGTGTATCAATCGAAGATTGTGTGGCCAGAAGGTGGAGTAGATTATAAGCGTTACCAAGAATTTTTTTCTTGTGATAGAGATATCACAAAAGATGACCTTGTGGCGCTAGAAGAAGTAATAAGTAAAGAGTGTAGAAGTAGGTTTTGGAAATTTGAAATTTTTCTTCTTTGGCACTTCCGCATAGAAGGTGAGCTGCAGATCTATGATGACTTGCTTTTAGCAATACGAGAGCACATAGCGCAGGTAATGAGGATAATGGGCGAGCAGCATAGAGATATTGTTAAATATCGCAAAGATTGGGAAAATCTTCGTGATGAGATGAAATTGGTGAGCTCTGGCCAAACTGTATGGCACACAGAATTTGAAGAGCTTGAGTGCATGGATGAGACAGTAGTAGCCGAAGCACACGAAAAGAAAACAGACGAAGAAAAAACAAAAAAGTTGAAAGATTACTATCAAGAAGTGATTTGTTCTCCTGGAATGATAGCGATCGATATGGAGACTCTAATAACGAGGATTCGCAAACTCTGCATAGATTTTGAAAGAAAAAAAGAAATCCTTAAGGCTTTCTCAGAAAGACTCGCCCCTGAATCACAGGACTGTCTGGCTCGACAGCCTGTTAACCTCATTGTGCTGTTTTTGAAATCTTTGGGAGTGGAGACCCCACCTTTAGCACAAACACTTCAAGAAGTTGATGACATTTTCGCTGACATTATAGATCGGCGCCCTTTTCGATCTGAGTTTCCTGTCCCTGATAGATATTTGCAAGAGGGCTTGGAAGATCTTTTTGCATTGCAAGTATAAAAATATGAGTGCAGAGATACTCACGCACTTAACTGTTATGCCATAACCGATTAAGATCAATCTTTATAATTAAAAAAGAAAAAACGCGTAAAAATTCTCAGAAACGATGATTATTCGTCTTTGTCGTTATTGTGCATACTGGAAAATACCTATTCAAATAATAACATTGGTTTTTGGATCACTATCACCGTGTTAAAGACATGTGTGCGCTGAAGCACGATCACAAGAATGGTTTTGTGCAGTTCTAGGTTAAGATTGAGGGGATCTAAAGACTTGAGATCATTTTTCTATATGTGGAACACCAAAGCTTTTGGCTTTTTGGAATTTTCTGTTTTTTCGGTGCAAAATGTTGGTGTGTGGAAGACCATGTTGTATCATACACCGGTATGATGATGCCTTTTTTTCTACTTTTATTTTTGATGAGTGCTATGCACTGTTCGCCGTTACACTTAAGATCACAGAAGCACTTTATTAACTATGCCACGAAGATGGCAAAGCTTCCTTACACTTTTGCTGTGGGATCGGATTATACCTCAGAACCATCGCGGCAAGCGATGTACCGTTTAACATCTGATTTGGCTGAAGGACTTGCTGCCTGCTCTTGCCGGTTCCAAAATCCAATGCTGTATGGTTTGATTGGCGTTTTGAATGTAATGCTACAAATCAGAAATGCTACCGTAGTACACGAAGTGGCTGGCCATGGTGTGATAGGGTCAAGGTTGAACAAAAATGCGCCTTATTACCAATGGAGTCATAATCCAAAAGCGAAAAAAAGACTTTTCTGGAGTTTGTTGACTGCACCTACATTTAAAATGGGTGCTGCAACATATCAAGAACTCACCGATGAGCAGTTGCGTAATTTTCAACCCTATCGATCCTTTTTGGAAGGTAGGACCTCTTTGGAAGGAAGAGAGATCTTTCCTATTGAAGATAATCAAAAAGGGAGGGATCGTTTGCATTTAATAGAGCTTGATGCGCGACAAAGTTATGCCGGCATGAATGCTGAAGTGGAGCTTTCTCGCTATATGTCCAAGCGTGTTTTGCAAGGTGAGGTTGTTCGGTCAGAAACCATTTTTTTGTATCTGAGGCGTTTGGCTCAATCTCAGTACTCAGGGCCTGATGTCAAGCAGTTGGGTAATGACCACACTGTGGTAGATGCCTACTACAGACATCTTCTTGATTCGCCCAACGCTGTGAGGTCTGCACGAAATAAAGGTTATCTTGTGACCTTTTTAAGTGGTACATTTGCATCTTACGCTAGAGCTTTGTTTTTGGGTGATGTGGTGAAGCCTTTTTGGTTGTTTGATCGCGTGTTGTGGCCTGATTTTTCTATTTTCTATACCCGCAAAGGGCCTTCTGTTTTGATCGAGTCTGCTCTGCGCATAACAGATCAAGCCTATATCAGTTTTGGGTGTGAGTATGTCTTTTGCCCAGGAAAAGACTACTTTACAAAAGAAAAATTATCAGCACAGGAATGGCGTTTTGGGTTTTGTGCAAACGTTTCTAAAAGTTTGAAAGTTGCGGCGTACTCTCTCATTCAAGGGTATGGCGGCATGGTGGAAGCTGTGTGGGAAAAACCCGAAAAGTATTTCGGTGTTAGCATTGGGTGGGGATGGTCATCTGATAAAACGCTTTGTGGAGAACGTATGCAAGAGCGTGATCTGCCTGGCAAAGAAAAGTCGCACTTTGGCTATTTCCGCTACCATTTTATTGTGTAATAGCGGCATCCTTGCAGAGTGATTTCTTTTCATGACATAATGGTGTGTGCAGGGAGAGGGTTGATCTGGCATTTTTTTTCTGAAGATACTTTGATCGATTGTGCAGAAGGAAAGGAGCAGCATTTTCTTTGAGATGAATAATCGATTTTTAAATAAGTGGGCACTATCTGATGCGCTGAAGGGGTGTGATGCGTTTGTTGTTATTTTTTAGTGTTTTGTTGTGTTGCAGTCTTGTCTGCTCTCCCTCTGGTGCTGTGGTGAAAAAAAGTGTAGCGCAGAGGCATCATGTAGAATATCAATGGTTTGGTAGACTGATGCCTGGTGAGCTGGCTAAAATACATGCGCGCGCAATGGGTCCTGTTCTGAAAAAACACTATCGTAATGGACAAAACGTTAAAAAAAATCAGATTCTGATTGAGATTCAAGGTTTTGTTGCGGCTATTGCTGAAGATGCCTATAAAGGTAGCGCACGGGCAGCGCGCAGGAATTATGCGCGTGTGAAAAACCTTGCGAAAAAAGGGCATGCCTCCCGAAAAGAGCTGGACGCAGCGCTTGTGACATGCCAACAGGAAAACGTGCGCTTTTTCGAAAAAAGTGATTCGCGTAACGCAACGAGAGTGAAGGCTCCGTTTGATGGTGTGATTTTTGAAGATTTTGTAAATAAAGGCTCTACTATTGCCTCTGGATCTACGAACATTTGCTCTGTGGCGTCTCTCCTAAATCCTCATGTGGAACTAACCTTATCTTGGCAAGAGGCTGAATGGATGCGCGAAGTATGTGATTTTACCGTTATGGAAGAAGGCGGACATGTGATGCCAGCATCTTTATACGCACAAAGCGTATGCATTGATGGCAAAACAGGAGGAGTTTCTATTGAGCTTGTCTGTCACGGAAGTGTGCAAGGATGGTTTGGAGGTGTGGTGGTGGTGCGCGGTGTGCGTCGTAATATACCAAATATTCATATTGTAGACTTTTCAGCTTTGCATTTTGAATCCAATGGAATTGGATTGTTAGCTTTGGAAAAAGGAAAAACCAAATTTTATCCAGCCAAGGTTCTGTCTATCAAAGGTGATAAGGTCTATTTGCAAGATTTGCCATCGGAGCTTTCCTATATTGCTTTTGGACATGGTAGTCTCTCTGAAGGAGAGACGGTAGATTTAGGCTGTGAGAAAGATAGAGATTAAAAGAAATGCGCATTCTAGTACGTAAGGCATTTGAATATAGAGCTCTTACAGTTTTGCTTCTTGCTCTGCTTGTAGGTCTGGCGTGGCAAGCGGTTAAGTATATGCCAAGCTCGCTTCTTCCTGAAGTGATGTTTCCTAAAATGAATGTGATCGTTTCTTACAAAGACAGTAATTTGAAAGATATCGATACCTTGATTGCGCAACCGCTTGAGCGTTCTCTGATGCGTGCGCCAGGTGTGCGTTATGTGCGTGCAACTGTGTGGAGCTCCGCTGTTCGTCTTAAGGTTGCTTTTGAAGACGATCTTCCTTTAGATGATGCACGAAGGATCGTCGAAAAACAAGTAGATGAAGCTTTGGATATATTGCCTAAAGATTGCCCTAAGCCTGTTATTCAAATTGATAGCCATAACTACCAAAATATTTGCGATATTCGTGTTTCTGGCCCTGTAACAGGTAATCTCTTGTTAAGAGAGGCGCGTGACTTACAAAAAGCGCTTGAAGGTGTGAATGGCATTTACACTGTCGAAATGTTGTCACATGCAAAGGAAGAGGCATGTATAGAATTTGATCCTATGCGCATGATGCGTATGGGTTTAACGCCAGAAGCAATATTGGATAATATGTCTAAAAATAGTGTGCAGTTTCCAGGAACGGTGTTGCGTATGGAAGAAAATGTTATGTATTTTCATACAGATGGGCGTATACGTAAACCTGAAGATATTATCAGAATGCCGGTGGCAACCAGTAACTATCAGACTGTGTATATGTCTGATATAGCAACTGTTTATATGCGCACTGCACAATGGCGCTCGCGGTTTCGTTATGGTGCCAAAGATGCCATTGTGATCTCTGTATTAAAGCGTCCTAACTGCGATGCTTTGCTTATTTTAAAGAATATTGGCGAAGTTATTAGCAACTTTAATGCGAAAAAAAATCGCCTTGTGCCAGCAAAGGCAGAAAAAATATGGGATGTAGGGCCTCTCATCAAAGCGCGGTTAGACGCGCTTTATAACACGCTTGCACTGGCGGTGTTATTTGTGGTTCTGTTGGTTGGGCTTTCGTTGCAAGCGCGCTCTGTTTTGCTTGTTGGTCTTGCTATTCCTGTCACGTTTATCATTTCGCTTGCGATCCTGGGTGCGCTGGATTATTCATTGAATATAGTTATATTGTTTGGACTCATTGGCGCTGTAGGTGTGTTGGTGGATGGTGCTATTATTGTGAATGAGCACGCAGATCATTTGATGTGTCGAGAAAACAAGTCACCGCTGCAAGCGTATGGTGCCTCTGCACAAAAAATGGCGTGGCCTGCATTCACCTCTATCCTCACAATCATCTTATCCTTTCTACCTCTTTTGTTTTGGCCGGGCGGTATGGGCAAACATATGCGCTATCTGCCTATGACCTTTATCGTTACATTATCGGTTTCTGTTTTCTGTGCCCTGATTTTTATGCCTGTGATTGGGGCTAGTTTGCCCAAGATTGGTAAAAAGAACCGTGATCCAGTTTGGACGTTTGCTGGTGTGATGAAGCAGTACCATAAGTGGTTGGTTTTGAGTTTAAACAACACAAAAAAAACCATGAGCATTATTGTTGCATCCGTGGTCTTTGTTGTCGTGTTATTTGGAACCTATAGCAGAGGGATTGAATTTTTCCCTTCTATAGAACCTTACCGTGCTTATTTACACGTTTTAGCCTCCGACGCCTTGTCGTTTCAAAAGAAGCTGGATCATATGGATACTGTAGAAAAACAATTATCCGAAAACCCATATCTTCGTAATGTGGTGACGTTTGTTGGCAATGACCCTGGCAACCAAAGCCTCATTGGACATGTGCACTTTGGTTTTGTAGATTGGAGAAAGCGCCCATCTGCAGAAAAGATTTTGGCTGAGGTGCGGAGCACTATGCAAGCACATTCTGGAGTGTACTACAACATCCAAGCGGTTCGTCAGGTACCCAACCAAGGTTGGGATTTTGAGATATCCGTAGAAGGGCACAATAAGGATGAGTTGGAAGATTTTGCGCGCAATCTTCAGGTGTACTTGCGCCAATTCGAGGGACTGAAAGATCTGAAATCTAATTTGCCTCCTCGCCAATTCCATTGGAAGGTTGATCTGGATCGTGACGCCATCTTGCGATATGGCATTTCTGCAAGAACTGTGCGCTCCTACTTATCTTTGATGGGATCCGGTTTGTATTTAGGCCCTTATCTTCCAGATGATCTGGACTTGTTTGTTGATGTAGTGGGTGTTTTTCCAGAAAAATTCTGTCGCTGGGACTATTTGCGCACTTTCCTGATTCACACAAAGGAGGGTATGGCTCCCTTGGGTCGATTTTTTAATATTTCTCCTGAAGTGCACCATACAACCTTTATGCGCTGCCAAGGAAAATACAGCTATGATATTACCGCTAACTTAGCGCCAGACGTATTCTTGGCTGATATGAAACCGATGATGGATGAATGGATCAGTAAGAATAAGCCGAATTCTGTAACAACAGAATGGCATGGTGCAGATGCAGAGTGTGACCAAACAGCCATGTTTTTGGTAGGCGCATTTCTGACGTCTATGCTTTTGATCACAATGATTTTATTAGTGCAATTTAATAGTGTTTTTCAGGTGTTTGTGGTGCTCTCTGCTGTATGGTTTTCTACCTTAGGCGCCTTGCTTGGTTTGGTGGTGATGGGGCAAAACTTTTGTGTTGTTATGACGGGTATTGGCATTGTTGCGTTGTCTGGGATTATTGTGTCCAATAATGTTATTTTGCTTGATACTTATAACAGCTTGTTAGAGAAAGGACATGAACATTATCAGGCACTCATTGAGGCGGCAGTCAGTCGTATTAGACCCATTTGCCTTACACAAATAACAACAGTGTTAGGGTTGATCCCAATGATGCTAAAAACGGATATTCAACTTTTAAACATGACCGTAGAGATGGGTGACCCAGCAGCGCTGTGGTGGGTTCATTTGGCGACAGCTATTGTTTGGGGTGTGAGTTTCGCAACTCCCTTTACACTTTTTGCGACGCCGCTGTTTTTGCATTTACGCCACCGCTACAAGAAACCTGCAAAACAACGAGCCAAAACAGCGGCGTGATAGAACGTGATCGAAAGATATTCCGCAACATTTTCTACTGTGTTAATCATTATCAAGAAGCGCGTGATATGATAGCTTAATGAAGATATTTTTCTTTTTGTTGGGAGTGCCGAGAGGGATGCTTTTTCCTTTGACGGTATGGGTTTCGTATATGTGGCTAAAGACAGCGGGTTACAGCAACTCTGTGGTTGGCATGTGCAGCCTTCTTGTCATCCCCTCTTTATTTAAGCTTCCAGCTTTGCCTTACCTTTTGCGTGTGCAGTGGGGTCAATGGGCCGGAGGGAGCAACAAAGCAAGGTTGCTGTCTGTATCGGCTTTGTTATTTTGTGGAGCAACGCTGGGTGCTGCGTTTGTCACGCCGTATCAGTTGATTCCTTTTTTCGGGTTGATGATTATATCCGCTATGGCAGCTTCTGTGGTGGAAACCATGCTGGAGATGCTGAGGTTAGACAGTCAGTACTTTGATGCGCCACCTCTCTCACAAGACAGTATTGTGACATACTTAGGTTTGGGTGATAGGCTGGGATCTATTATTAGTAAGCCTGTTTTTTTGTTTTTTGTGGCTATGTTTTCATGGCCTGTGGCTCTTGTGGGGGCTGTGGTTGTGTTTTTGATATTTATGCACGCAGCACATCCTTTAGATAAAGCTTGGGCATCTGTGGAAAAAAAAGCACACCCCGAAACAGAATTAAAAGCTTCTATAGTAGCGCTGCGTGAGCGATGGGGATGGGTTGTTTTTGTCTTTCCGATGCTTTTGCTTTTCAATGAATCCTTTGTTCGTCCCATGATTGGTGTAATGCTGGTGGATGCACACTTTGCAATAACTGATATCTCTGTGGGATACGCTGCGATGTACGCGGGAGGAATTGTAGGGACTGCTGCTTTGATACATTTTCTTCCTCAACGAAATGATGTGCAACGCTTATGGTGGGCGGGAGCACTTAATGCTGCTGTGAATGCCCTTTTTTCCTTTTTGTGGATATATCCCTCGTGGACCTCTATGATGGTGTTAATGTTTTTGTCTGGTGCTTCACAAAATGTCTTTTTGCAACTTTTTCGCATTATACTTGGTCAACTGTGTACGCCAAATGCTCAATTCTTACAGATGTCTTTTCTGCTTTCTTTATGGGCTTTAATGGCGCCGATTGCCGCTCTATCAGGAGTGTTTGCAGATATAGTTCGCTGGAATTATTACTTTGTTATTTTGGGTTTGTTGTATATTCCAGGTGGATTGATGGTTTTGCGTATTTTGCGTACACGTCAATAAGAAAACACAGAGCTGTAATCAGCTTTTCATTTCGTGACACGCTGAGTTTATGTGATACACTGCGTTAATGGTTAGGGCGTTTTTGTTTTTGGGTGTGCCGCGAGGTTTGCTCTTCCCTATGACCATATGGTCATCCTATATGTGGATGAAAACAGTGGGTTATAGTAACACAGTGGTAGGCCTATGTGGCTTATTGGCTGTGCCTAGTTTGTTGAAACTTCCCTTTTTTCCTTATTTGTTGCGTGTGCAGTGGGGGCGTCTTTTTGGTTTGTGTAATAAGGCAGGGCTTCTATGCTTTTTTGCCCTTTTGTGTAGCTCAGCAGTCATTATGGCGGCGCTCTTTACACCTTGTAACCTCCTACCATTTTTGATTTGCATGAGTATTGCGGCGTTTTCCACTTCTGTGATTGAAACGGCTCTTGAGGTGTTACGTCTTGATAGCGCATCTTTTTCTGTTCCTGGCATGCACTCAGACTGGGTTGCTTCGCAATTGGGCACAGGTGATCGCATTGGATGTCTTCTTGGAAACCCGCTTTTATTATTAATGGTTTCGTTTTCGTCATGGACGGTCGCTCTTTGCGTGCTAGCTGTGCTGTTCTTGCTGTTTATCAGTGCTGTTCGGTCGCTTAACGCACTTTGGGCTTTAGAGGAGGAAGAAACGCGCAAGTCAAGCATTGACGTGATGAGCGCATTGCGCGACCTCTTTTGCAGGTGGGGGTACGTGGTCTATACGCTGCCTTGTTTAATGCTTTTAAGTGAAGCGCTTGTGCGCCCCATGATAGGAGTGATGCTGTTGGATAGAGGGTTTTCTTTGCGTGAAATTTCTTTGGGGTATGGTATTTCTTATGTCGGAGGTGTATTTGGGGCGCGATGTATGTTGCGGTTTTTTCCTGCGCGTGCAAATGCAACCCGGCTTTACTGGTCAGGCTCCATTAACTCTCTGATGAGTGCTTCCTACTCTTTGCTTTGGATGTGGCCCTCCACTACTGCATGTATGATACTTATGTTTTGCTCTGGATGGACGCAAAGTGTGTTTTTGCTTTTTGTGCGAATATCTTTAGGAGATCTTTGTTCTCGCTCCTACCAATTTATACAAATGGCGTTTTTTCTTTCTTTGTGGGTTGCTATGGCTATTTTTAGTACGCTTGCAGGTTGGCTGTCGAGCGTTGTGGAGTGGAGATACTATTTTGTAATTGTGGGTATTATTTTTGTGCCGTGTGGATACTTCGCTAGTGTGATTTTAAAAAAGACCCGCGTTAAAGCTTCGTAGTAATGCATCGATTTGTTGATGACAGTAGCGCTCTTATGACTTTTTTGATATGTCTGCATGCAATATAAAAATTTGATATTTTCGCACTTGAAAGTTACTTTCACGAAGCGAATAAGCGAAAATTAGATTCTTTTCAATGATTTTTTGTGTATAAGAATTTTTTGCATCACGCACAATATTGCTTCCAACACACCACGCGACTTGTCAGATCATAATAATATTGTATTACTGTAAAATTATACAGAAAAAAAATTATTTTATCAATTAAATTTTTATAGAAAAATACTTTTTGCAAAAATATACTAAATCCTTCTTGCAGAAGGAAGATTTTGATTTTCATTTCTGTGAAAATGTGTAAGTTGTAAGTAGATACAGGAGATGAAATGCAAACAGAAAAATTGAAATTTTCGCCTATCAGGATGATAGGGTTGGGAACCCTTAATGGCTCCCTTTACCCACTTATGATGTGGGGAACGCAAATGTGGATGAAAAGCCGAGGCTACAGCAACACTTCTGTGGGCCTTATGTCGCTTCTTCTTTTGCCAGTTTTGCTAAAAATGCCTTTGGCTCATTACGCTTCCCGCTGCTCTCTGAAAGGGTTTCTTGGCGCGAAAAGTCATTATATGGGTTTTTTCTCAGCTGCAGCGCTAACATTCTCTCTTTTCATTTTTATGATGTCTTGGGTGACTCCCACAAAGCCTGTTTTCTTTTTAAGTTTTATGTTTGTAGGGATGGTGGCGCTTTCGCTCACAGAGCTTTCTATTGAAATTATTCGATTGCGTTTATCTCTCTACTTTACCTCTATAGCGGAAATTATTATTTCTTTTGCTAATGTTGGGTACCGGTTGGGCGGATTCTTGGTGAAAAGCTGTCTTTTAGGAGCGGTTGCCTTTTCATCATGGGAGGCAAGTTATATGATTGTGGCTCTGATTTTTGCATCTACAGTCTTTTTTCTGAAGCCTGTTGATCGTGTTTTAAGCCAACGAAAAGCGCATATTGCTGAAAAAGGTGGAATAAGAGTTGCTCTTTCGCAACTAAAATCTCGCTACGGTTGGTCTGTTTTTGCGATGCCTTGTTTCGTGGTCTTTGGTGATACATTTGCGCGCTCTATGCTCGGCATGATGTTGATTGATCAAGGCTTCTCTCTAGCCACGATTGGCTGGGGTTATGGGATTGGGTATGGATCTGGAATGGTGGGTGCTATGGTGTGCCCGTGGCTTTTTCCAGGCCCTTGCCCTTTTAAGCGATTGGCTATTGTTGGTAGCATAAATGCCTTTAGTAACATGCTTTTCTTGCTTGTTCCCATGATGCCATCTTTGACGGTTATGACGCTGACCATGGGATTTGCAGGATTCACACAAGGAGCTTTTTTGCAGCTTGAAAGATTATGTTTTGGAGAGCTCACTTCTGAAAAATACGCGGTTGAACAAATGGCGCTGTTCTTCTCTTTGTGGGCGCTCAGTAACGTTTTGACAGCGGGCGGAGGAGCCTTGGCAGACTATACATCTTGGACATTCTTTTTCGTATTTTCTGGTCTTGTTTATATATTTGGGTTAATTTCTATTTATTTTGTGCGAAAAAGAAGGCAGAATGAAGAGTAATGTTTTGGCGATGGCGTATTGCTGTCTGCTTTTATGAAGGGTTTTCTCCACTAAAAGCTTGGCCAGAATTAGTGTGAAAGGGAGGAATGATGACTAAAGGTGATGTAGCCACAAGGCTTGTAGGGATGTTTCCAGACTTGAAAAGAACGGAAGCGCAAAACCTGACAGAAGCAGTTTTTGCTATTGTAACGCAATCTCTTGTGTCTGGTAAGGACGGCGTTGTGCGAATTCATGGATTCGGAACGTTTGAGGTGACTGAGCGTGCTGCTCGTACGGGGCGTAACCCTAAAACAGGGGAAACAATTGCGATCCCTGCAAGGAAGATGGTCCGCTTTCGTCCTTCAAGCACACTGAAAGATGCGCTGTAGTGCTCTTTTTTGGTGCTAAAAAAAGAATTTTAATTGCGCTAGGGGGGTTTGCACTAGTGGCACTACTTTTGTGGTGGGTTTGGTAAAAGAATGGAAAGCAACATTGTGTTAAGAGATCTTAAGGTTTCTTTTCAAAAAAACACGGTTTTGAATATCCCCTCTTTATCTGTCCCGTCACAAAAGCTTGTGGCTGTAGTGGGCCCAAATGGTGGCGGCAAAACGACTTTTTTGCGCGCTTTACTTGCTCGTGATGTGCGATATGCTGGCTCTGTGAGTTGTCCATGTTCATGGGTTTATATGGCTCAGAATGCCTCTGAGCGCAAAGATTTTCCCATAACAGTTAAGGAATACGTTGCAGCGGGTTTATACAAACTTTCTGGGCCGTTTTCCCAGTTTTCTGAAGATGATTGTGCAAAAATTGTGCAAGGGTTGGAGCAAGTTTGCTTAACAGGCTATCAAGATCGCTTGTTGCATCAGCTATCAGGTGGTGAATGGCAGCGTGTGCAGCTTGCGCGATTTCTTCTTCTTGAATCAGGAGGGTACCTTTTAGACGAACCGTTCTCTGCGATGGATCGTCGGATGGTTCATTTACTCCAAGAACGTTTACAAAATTTGCGTGAGAAAGGAAAAACAATTTTTGTGGTTACACACGATCTTGTATCGGTTCGCGAATTTTTTGATTACGCAATTTTGCTGCGTGGTGATGTTGTGGCACACGGAAAACCTTCTGAAGTGCTAGTGCATCAAAATATAGAAAAGGCTTATGGATAGTATTTTTCAACCATTCGAATACCTTTTTATGAAACGCGCCCTTGCAGGGTGTCTAATTCTGAGTCTGGGCAGTTGTCCCATTGGTGTTTTGTTGGTGCTACGTCGTATGAGTCTGATAGGTGATGCCCTTTCACATGCCATATTCCTTGGTGTGGCAGGCGCTTACTCTCTTTTTGGATTGAGCTTTTTAATGATGAGTGTGGGTGGCTTTGTGAGTGGCGTATGTGTCGCTATCTTGGCGGGTGTTCTTTCACGAAGAACTCACATGAAAGAAGATGCAAGCTTTGCAGCTTTTGTAGTGCTTTCTCTTGCGTTAGGCGTTTTGCTTGTCTCGCTTCAGCGTCGTAGCGTTGATCTTTTACAGGTTTTGTTTGGATCTATTCTGGCGATTGGTCGAGAAGAGCTGCTTTTAATGGCTATTATTTGTTTTATAACGTTTTTGCTGATGATGCTGTTTTACAGGCCATTTGTTTACGAGTGTTGTGATGTGACCTTTTTTGGACAAGTATCTAAAAAAGTAGGTGTTTACCACACCATGTTTTTAATTTTAATTGTTTGTAACCTCATAGCAGGGTTTCAGACTATTGGTACACTTCTTTCTGTAGGACTAATGGTTCTTCCTGCTATTATTGCGCGGTTTTGGTTTCAAAAATTAACAAGCCTTTTGATCGGGTCGGTTCTAATTGGCTGCGTGTCAGGGATCATTGGACTCTATGCTGCCTTCTTTCTTGATTGGCCTGCTGGACCTGGCATCATTATTGTGATGGGCGCTTTGTATGCTATCTCCGCGTTTATTGGTCGTTATGGGAGCATGCGATGCTTGGCAAAATCCTAATTCTTGCAGCAACAATAAATAGCCTTTTTGCGCACACTCCTTTGAAAGTCGTGGCGTCTTTTACCGTCATTAAAGATTTTGTGGAACGTATTGGGGGAGATCGCGTGGAAGTGGTGTCTGTAGTAGGTCCCAATGGAGATCCGCACTCTTATGAGCCAACCCCGCAAGATGTTTGCCGATTTGCAGAAGCCGATATAGTCTTTATTAATGGTTTGCACCTTGATAGCTGGGTGCGCAAGCTTTTGGCAAGCTCCAACCGTCAAAGCTCTGTCTATACTGTAACTGCAGGTATTAATCCTCGACTTGTACAAGAAGAAAGTGGGATAGTGTGCGATCCTCATGCTTGGCATGACCCTATGAACGCTGTCATATATGTGCAAAACATTACTAACATTCTTGTACAAAAAGATCCGGATTCTGCTGAGTTTTATAAAAAACGTGCCAGGGATTATATTGCGCGTTTGTACGATTTGTATAACCGTATTAAAGATATGTTCGATAGTTTGCCTTCTTATGCACGTATTGTGATGACCGCACACGAAGGGTTTGGTTACTTTGGTCGTGCATTTGGATTAGAGTTTCATGCGCCCATGGGTATGAGTACAGAAGAAGAAGCACGGCCAAAAGATTTGGCTCGGCTGATTAAAATGATTGGAAAAATGGGCATGAAAATACTCTTTGCTGAATCTATATCAAACGATAAAGTGATTGTACAGGTGGCAAACGAAACAGGAATATCCTTAGGTGTGCCTCTTTATTCCGACTCTTTATCAGAACCCTCTGGACCCGCGGCAAGCTACGAAGCTATGCTGATGCATAATGCGACGCACATTAAAAATGCCACCTCACAAATATTGATGCCAGTATGCTCGTAATCTTTTTGATCGCTTGTTGCTATACTGGATGATGCAAACACAGAGAATGAAAATATAAATTGGTAGTATGTTTGCAGCAAACAACTTTATATGTGTGCTCATTAAATGGATAGCCACCGCAAAGATGGTAAAAACGGAAAAGTCGATGTTGTATGACGTGCAATAACACAGCAATGAAAATGTGTCATGCTTTTATAAAAAGTGACGTCAGACACTCTCATAGAGTGGGGTGTAATGATACTCTTGACGCCTGCCTCAATGCATTCCCACGCTAATCCAGGAGAGTGACGCGTGTACACAGTGACAGATACGCAATCATCTTGTTGTGCACTGTGATGCTGTACACACTCAGCGCCGTAACGCGCAACAATCGATTCTGTGTACACAAGGTAGGTATGATAAAATGATGTGAGATTTGTATGCTCTAGAGTGATTAGGTCATGCAAAGTGAGAATACAGACAGTGCGACGCTTCATACCATTACGCTACCTTAACTTTCGAGTTTATGGAAGTTTATCGATGCTACTGTGTGCTACGCTTTTGAGTCAATCAGTACAGCTATCTGCACTAGGAGGCTTGGGAAAATCAGTGCAGCTAGCGGTTCCTATGGGAGGGGTGGATAAGGAAGTTTTAGAACGCTTTACAAAGCAAACGGGTGTGTGCGTAGAAGAGCTTAATTACGATGAAAGTAATGTCATTGGCACAGTTTTATCTATAGCTAAGCGCTATATTACAGGTGATGTTTTTATTCTTTCGCATAACGCACTTATGCTCACACCTCTTGATAAATTTCAAGAAGAGTATTTTGCAGATGTGACGGATATTTATCAAGAAGAATGCCAAGATATACTGCCCCAGTACACGAATATGTTGCAAACAAAAACCTCAAAATGTACCCGAATTCCCCTGTGTACGTCGCCGCTTTATGCGTTTATGCAAAAGCCTCTTGAGGGTGGTTTGGCTATTGCCGATTTGTTCTCGCAAGATTTTCTCGATACTCTTCCTAAAAAAAGCATTTGGGTGCTTGGCGGTGTTACGATGCTGGTTCAGATGATTATTTGGTCGATGCGCGTAAACAAAATGCTTTTGACTAACGAAAATATTCATAGCATGATTAAGAAAATCACCCCTTATATTGGCGGTATTTCTAAAGATAGTAATGTGGCATCTTCCGCTTTGCACAAAAAAGAAATTTGCATGATTGTTACGGATATAGGCGATATTGCTACGTTAGAAGATGTGCCACGATATAACATGACTTCTGGATCATTTTTTTCTATTGAATACTGTGCTTTGCACTACACATCCTCTGAGAAAAAAGAAGCCAGAGCACTGGTGCGTTACCTTGCAGCCAACGTTATAGATGATTCTGTGAAAAAACCATCCCAAGTATATGATGAACCGTTTGTTGATCAATCTGTCTGGGAGGCGTGCTATTTTTCTCTTGCAGAGGCCTTATGCTAGGCAAGGTGATGCGTGCGTTTGAAGACGCTATGAACGCTTATCAATGGGAAAAATCGCCCACCATCGCTGTTGCTTTATCGGGTGGTCAAGACAGTACAGCGCTTACACTATGTGCACAAATATGGTGTGAAAAACATAACGGAAAGCTGGTGGCCTTGCATGTTGATCATGGTATGCGATCGGTGTCTTCACAAGAAGCACAGTGTGTTCTTGATTGGTGTCGATCACACAATATCACAGGTCACATCTTAACTTGCAACAAAGTGGCCAGTAGCCAAGAAACAGCGCGCTTAAAGCGCTACAATCTTTTGGGAAAGTGGTGTGAAGAGAATAAAATCTACCATTTATTGGTAGGACATCACGCATGGGATCAAGCGGAAACAGTCATTATGCGCCAAAAGCGCAAATCTTCTGGAGTTGGTTTGATGGGCATGCAGCCTATGCGTATTACAGAATGGGGAAGAATTTTACGTCCATTGCTTACTCTTCCTCCTCAGGGGTGGGATCAATGCGGTTACAGTGTGGATGATGCAAGCAATCAAAATATGCAGTATGAACGTGTGCAGGTGCGCACGCAAATTATTGCTAACGCCTCCTTAAGAGAAGAAGCACTCCATTTGCAAAAACAATCATGTCAAGAGCAAGAATCCCAACACGCACACTTAGTAGAAGCTATTGCCAAGTATGTGCGCTTAGATGCAAATGGCGTGTGTGTTTGTGCACGTGAGGTTTTTGATACCAACAATCCTGTGCACTGCGCACTTTTGAAAAGAATTATTATGACTGTATCTGGTAAAGTGCTGCCTATACGCCTGAAGGTGTGGGATATGTTTTGTGATCGTATACCCCACTGGCTTTGTGGACAAAAGGTGACTTTGGGCGGTTGTGTGCTGTTAAAGCGTCAGAGTGATGTGTGCATTATGCGCGAATATAAAAGAATACAAAAAATCATAGTGAAACCAGGAAAACAAGCTTTGTTTGATGGACGGTTTATAATTGATAATCCTACACCGTATACACGAGAAATCGATGCATGGGGCAATCTTTGCTCTCAGATAAAAGAGCAAGAGATGGCGTTTCCTGCGTATAGGAACAAAGAAGGCGTTTGTGAAGTGCCGCGATCGCACCAATCGGTAGGCATGCGCAGCGTATTTATGCCCATGATACCTTTGATGGGGTACCGATTTTCTTGTGTGATGCGCTAAATATGGTGAAAATATACACTTTATACTCTCTAAAAGTGAAAAAATAAGAGCTTAACGGAGCGACCTTTGGTATTATGAAATAGAAGGAATTGGCGGCTTCAGAAAAAAGTCGATATTGGAGTATACTGTGTCAGTTAATCAAAAACATTTTTGGATTTTAATATGCGCTGTTTTGGGATTAGCGCTAGTCTATAATTCTATGGATAATTCGCGCCAAACTGCGCAATCGCATGTGGTGGAATATTCAGCGTTTAAAAAAGCCGTGGATACGCAAAAGGTTCGTGAAGCCTCTTTGAAGGGAGACTTAGTGATTGGAAAATATGTCACCGGCGATGTCTTTGTGACCCGCATTCCATCTCATTTGCAAGTGGCGAACCTCTTAACAGCGCAAGGCGTAAGAGTAGAAGCGTTGGATCGTGAAGATGATATACCTTCTTTTTGGAGTATTTTAATATCATGGTTTCCGGTGCTTTTGTTTATTGCTGTGTGGGTTTACTTTTATCGCCAGATGAATTCCAAAGGCGGCAATGTTATGGGTTTTGGTCGCGCCAAAACAAAATCCCTTACAGAACATCAACGTATTGTGCGTTTTAAAGACGTGGCTGGTGTGGAAGAAGCTAAAGAAGAGCTTCAAGAGATTGTTGATTACTTAAAAGATCCCGATCGCTATCAACGCTTAGGAGGAAAATTACCGCGCGGTGTTTTGCTGGTAGGACCTCCAGGAACAGGAAAAACCCTCTTGGCTCGTGCGGTTGCCGGTGAAGCTGGTGTCTCTTTCTTTAGTATTTCTGGATCTGACTTTGTGGAAATGTTTGTGGGAGTGGGTGCATCTCGTGTGCGTGATTTGTTTGAACAAGCTAAGAAAAAATCCCCATGCATTGTGTTTGTTGATGAAATCGATGCGGTGGGACGTCACCGTGGCGCCGGTATGGGTGGTGGAAACGATGAGCGTGAGCAAACACTGAATCAGCTTTTGGTGGAGATGGATGGTTTTGAGCCGCAAGTAAATATTATTATTATTGCCGCTACTAACAGGCCGGATGTATTAGATAAAGCACTTCTGCGCCCTGGGCGTTTTGATCGTCAAGTTGTTGTGCCTCTTCCAGATGTGCGTGGTCGTGAAGCGATTGTGCGCGTGCACCTTGAAAAAGTGCGACACACTGCAGATGTGGAGCCTCTTGTGATTGCGCGTGGTACACCAGGATTTTCTGGTGCGGATCTTGCAAACATCGTGAACGAAAGCGCTCTTCTTGCAGCGCGCTCTGGAAAACAAAAAGTGGACGCAACAGACCTAGAAGAAGCAAAAGATAAAGTGATGATGGGAGCAGAGCGTCGCTCCATGGTTATGAGCGAAAATGAAAAGAAACTGACGGCATACCACGAAGCAGGACACGCGCTTGTGGCCGTGCATACACCAGGATCAGACCCTATTCATAAAGTGACCGTGATTCCACGTGGGCGAGCGCTTGGTATGGTGATGCAGCTTCCAGATAAAGATGTGCTTTCTGTTACACGTGCAAAACTGCGTGGTGATATTGCTATTGCTATGGGCGGTCGTGTAGCTGAGGAAATGATTTTTGGCGCTGATAATATGACCACGGGCGCTGAATCAGACATTCAGATGGCGACAGAGCGCGCTAAGGCTATGGTGGGGCGCTGGGGAATGAGCGATGATCTTGGTCCACTGAATTATATGCAGGATACTAACCCATTTACCTCTAATGGAGAAGCTTTGCCTATTTCTGATAAAGTCGCAGAGCGTATGGATAAAGAAGTGTGTCGCATTGTTCTGGAAGGTTATGAATCCGCTAGGAAGGTTCTGAAAAAACATAAAGACCAACTCGAGCTGTTAGCACAAGTACTGCTCCAAAGAGAAACCTTGACCGGTGCTGATGTAACAGCGCTTTTGTCTGGTAAGGATTTGGGCCCTATTCCTCAAAAAAGAAAGGTGGTTAGACGAAAAACGTCTCTGACCCCTGGGCCAGAAATGAAAACAACAAAGACAATAAAAAAAGCCCCTAAAAAATAATGGCAATATTGGGTGCAGATGGTGTTCGTGGGCGCGTGGGTGTATCTCCCATGACACCAGAGGATATGTTCGCTCTAGGGCGCGCAATTGGGCATACCATAGCCTCAAACCGTTTGATAGTGATTGGATGTGACACACGCGCGTCATCGCCTTTGTTTGTCAAAGCACTCAGCGAAGGCTTTATGATGGCTGGCGTTGATGTGTGTGATATTGGTGTGGTTCCTACGCCCGCTGTTTCCTTGTATGCACAGAAAAAAAACGCTAGTTGTGGTGTCATGATTACAGGATCACATAATCCAGAAGATGTGAATGGATTGAAGGTTTTTAACGCCTTTGGTCATAAAGTGGACGGCGCTTGGTGGAATAAGGTTCAAAATGTACACAAAGAACCGTTGAGTGCGTCAGAGAGAACAGGCAAGAGTTGCAAAGATCCGGAAGGCATCACTCATTATATGCATTCTTTAGAAACTCCTGATTATCAAGGGCGTGTCATTGTAGATTGCGCAAACGGTTCCAACACGGCATGTTTGTTTCCCGCTTACTGTGAGCGTATTGGCGTAGGTGGCGTTATTAATGTAAATTGCGGTACACAACACAGCAATATCATACAAAAAGCGGTGATTGATCACAAAGCTGATGTCGGATTTTCTTTTGATGGAGATGGTGACCGGGTGTGGGCTTGCGATGCGCAAGGAATCCTTTACGATGGTAACGCACTTATGGCGCTTTTGGCTTTCCACGATCCATGTGTGCAGAGTGTTGTGGTTACGCAGTATGCAAACAGTGGCTTGGTATGTTTTTATAAACAGATTGGTAAAAAAGTGTTTGTGAGTGAGGTGGGAGATGCGCATGTTGCGCGTACCATGCGCTCAGAGCAGGCAGACCTTGGCGGAGAGCCTTCAGGGCATATTTTGCTCAAAGGAGCGCATGTGGGAGATGGAGCAGCTGTGATGATGCGTGTGTTGCGCTTAATGCATGAGCAGCGGAGCTCTCTTGCTGATTTGGCTGCATTGTGGCAGCCATGGCATGAGGTGCTTTTTTCTGTAGCTCAAGATTGCGCTACGCAAGACCGCATAGAGACCATTAAAAGTATGTCATTACACAGCCGCTGTGAGATGCGGTTTTCCCAAACAGAGCCTGTAATGCGTGTTTATATGGAGTGCAAAGAGCAAAATATCGTTTTGGAAGAGTCCAAAAAGGTGCGCTCTGTCTTTAAAACGCAATAAAACGTTGCAAAGATGGTCTTTTTTTGTCAGAATAAATCGAGGGTTTCAAACCTTCAAAAGTCGGCCGGATGGCAGAGTGGTTATGCAGAGGATTGCAAATCCTTGTATGTCGGTTCGATTCCGGCTCCGGCCTGTTCCTCGGTAGCTCAGTTGGTAGAGCAGGTGATTGTTACTCACTTGGTCGGCGGTTCGAGTCCGTCCCGAGGAGCCACAGCGCGTAAAAGTGCATCATAAACGCTTGAGCGCAAAGGGTGATCTGGTAATGGTCCCACAGAAATGTACTGCGCCTTTTCTTTGGAAAGTGCGTGCAAAATGGGATAAAGATTTTGGCAGGCCTCTGCCATACTGCTAGTCGGTGATAAATTCCAAGGCGATAAAGAATCGCCAAAACTTACATAAAAAGATTGATTGTTAAAAGGCTCCACTTCACACCAGCCTTTCGGTGCTGGTGGTTGGTAATGGGTGGGAGCATGCGCTAACAGGGTTTGCAAAGAAAGAGCACCCAGACGCAACACTTCCCATGCGTTGTTGCTCCATAACGCCACTGTGCTTTCTATGCCGTAGGTGCATGATTGTTTTTGTATATAAAGGGCAGATGCTTTGATGGATTCTGAGAGATGGTCTTCATGAGAGACGGTCAGTTGGCCAGATATATTTGCACTGGTGACTGCCAAAGGATTTTGATAGGTTGCCAGAAGCTTTTTCAGCTCTGGATGACCTGGAACTCGCACACCCAATGTTGGTGTACTCATGATGTCTGAAAGCTCCTTTGAGAGGCTTTCTGCGACAAAAGTAAAAGGACCTGGCCAAACTTGTTGTAAAAACGGTTTGACTGCCTGCGGTATGCGCACAAGCGATTCTGCTTCCTCAAAAGAAGACACCATGATGGGCAGCGGCTGCGTTGATGGCCTATGCTTGATGTTGTAAAGAAAGGAAATACCTTCCTTTGTAGCAGGAGCCGCGACGCCAAAAACGGTATCGGTTGCTACGATAATAGGTTGAGGAAGGCGTGCGATCAGAGAATCTATCATGTGCGATCAAAGAGATGATCAATATCTTTTTTAGATAACGTTATGTGGGTAGGGCGGCCATGGTTACACTGGCTTGTTTGGGGTGTGCTCTCGATGGTGCGTAGCAAATCGGACATTTGATGAATAGAAAGCTCTTGTCCGGCACGTATGCTGCCGTGGCATGCGCTGGTGGAGCAAAGGGCGTGAAGGGCTTCTTCGGGTGCATGACTGGATCCGTAAGCAAGCATCTCACTGCAAAAATCACCAATGACTTTTGCCATATCAGCGTTTTTTAAAACAGAAGGAATACGATACACAAGCCACTGGCCCTTTTGATTCTCAAGAGAAAATCCCCACTGCGTAAGATGGGATTGTGTGCGTTGAAGCGTTAGGCTTTCATCTTCTGTTGTGGTAAGAGCAATAGGCGCCAGTAGCGTTTGTGAAGCCACTTCTTGGTTGTGTGCATCTTCTTTCATACGCTCATAAACGATGCGTTCGTGGGCAGCGTGTTGATCTGTAATGGTTAATCCTTTTTGAGATTCTGACACAATATACGTTTTAAAAATTTGGCAGCGCGGAAATCCCAAAGGAAGATGCTGTTCTTTTGTAAATTGGATAGATTCTTCCTGTGATAATGGCGGTTTCGGTTCCGAAAGTGAGGCTAACAATGCCGATTCTAACGAAGAGGTTTTTGGTTTTTGAAACAAAGAAGGCTGCGGAGGCGTGTGGGTGTATGAGGTTGTGGGTATAGCCACAAAGCGATCAAGTGCTTCTTGCGTTAACGTTTGTGTTGTGCGCGGGCCTAAGGCATTGAGATGGTGCTGAATAGCGTTTTCTAATAGAAATCTTACATGCTGTGAGTTACGAAAACGCACATCCATTTTGGAGGGGTGTGCGTTGATATCCACATCTTCTGGAGGCAAAGAAATCCACAGCGCAACAAGAGGAAAACGTCCTTTTGGTATAAGGTCTCCAAAAGCGTATCGTACCGATGTAACCAAAAATTTGTTTTGGCAACAGCGGTTATTAACCAAGAAAAACATGTGGCTTGATGTACGTTTGTTTAACGTGGGAATACCAACGCAACCATGCACACTGCTGATTTCTGTTTCAAAGGATATGGGCACAAGGTCGCTGGAATGTTTCAAGACATCGTGCGCTCGCATCATTACAGATTCTGTGGGATGTGCCGGTAAATCAAGCGAGAGCTTATTATCTGTGTGTAGTGTGATGTGAATGTGCGGTACTGCAAGGGATAAGTGCATAAGTTGCGTGATAATCGCTTGGGTTTCTGCAAGCGGTGTTTTTAAAAATTTAAGCCGTGCAGGTGTGGCATAAAAAAGGTTTTCCACATCCACCTGTGTGCCGTAATTAGCGGTAGCTGGGGCAACAGGATGCACGGTTCCCGCATCAACGGTTAAAGACCATCCATCCTGATGCTCTGGCCGGCTGGTGAGGGTCATTTTGCTAACAGATCCAATGGAAGGAAGTGCTTCCCCTCTAAATCCCATAGTCGCAATCGTGTGTAACGGCGCATCGTAGAGTTTGGAGGTGGTATGTCTTTTGATGGATAAAGGCAAATCATCTTTGGCAATGCCGCATCCGTTATCTGTGACAGTCATACGGGTAATGCCGCCTTGCTCTACGTGGACGCGAATCACCGATGCTTTGGCATCAATAGCGTTTTCTACAAGCTCTTTAATGACGGATGAAGGAGCCCCTACCACTTCGCCTGCGGCAATTTGATTAATAATATTATCTGGTAAACGTCGTAAGGTCATTGTGTGAGTGATCGCAAGTGTTTTTTGATTAATTCTACCGCTGGTTGGTTAAAAGGATCAATGTGGTAAGAGCGTGCAAGGAGTATAGTTTCCAGGAAGCAGTGCATCATAAAGGATGCTGTGAATGCTAGAGGGTTTTGATCTTTTGGCTCCCAAGTGCGGACAGGTCGTTGGCGATCAATTAATGCTTTGCAGGTGGCTTCGCAAGATTGGTGCAAAAGGGTGGCAAGAGGTTGGGTTTCTGGTGTTGGGCTAGACTGTGGAGGAAAAATGAGTGTGAAAAATCGGCTGGAGGCTCCGTCTAGATAGAGCTGAAGTTGTGAATGCTGATCAACGGTTCCGTAGGCGTCTACTGGCAAGAAATCCAAACCATTTTTCCCAAGACTTTCTGCCCACAGCTGACGCCACCATAGTGCGCAAGGTGCGTGTTTTTGTGCGTAAGGCATGAGCACGGATGTGCAGCGCTTATGGCTGCGATTCCAGAGTATCCAAGCAACGCTGTCGGTGATAGCGTGTGAGGTATTTTTTTCTGTGTAAGAAGCGTAAACAGCGTAGGCTGCATCTAATGCTTCTAGTGCGTTTCCCCCGGCACACATGATGGGCACAAGCCCCGTTGGTGTAAAGGCAGAAAAGCGTCCAGGCACGTGTGGATCAAGATCAATGATAGGCACGGCATTGTCTTGCGCAAAGGTGCGCAAAGGTGAAGTGTGGGGTTGTGTCAATATTAAACAATGTTTGCTTAAAGGAAGAGAGCGTTGCGTCAGTTGGTCGGTAATCCAAGAAAGTTGAGCGAGGGTTTCCACTGTTCCACCTGATTTGGAGGTAAATACAAAGTGTGTTTTGCTCCAATCCCACGATTCGTAGGCGTAAGGATCAATGTTTGCTAAGAAAGAAAGGGTAACAGATTTGTTGAGAGGAGCGGTGAGGGCTTGTCCGGATAGGCTTGATCCACCGATTCCGCAGAAAACGATATGATTTGCGTTATCCATAAAATGTTCGGATGTACGCTTAATGCGTTGAAAAACATCAGGGTTTGCAAAAACAGAAAAAGGAAAAGGCTCTGAAGTGTGGAGTGCATGGGCTTTTTCTAAAAAAGACTTCCATTCTTGATGATGAATTGTTTGTGTAAAAGACATATTAAACCGGTTTTTTTAAAAAAAGAACGCTTAAAAAGGCAACGCTAAGAGAGATGGCAGCATCCGCAATGTTAAACGCTGGCCAGTGCCAATTATATGCATAAAGATCAATGAAATCCACAACAGCGCCAAAGCGAATGCGGTCAATAATGTTGCCAAGCGCTCCGCTTAAGATAAAGACAAACGCCCACCGTTCTTTGGGGCAGTGGGTGCGGGCAAACATGTATAGTATAAATGCTACAATCATGCAGGCCAACCCAACATAGGCCGCTGGGTGATCAAACAGCGTAATACCAAACAAAACGCCAGGATTCCAAAGCAAGATAATAGAAAACCACGAAAAAACAGTATAAGGCAAAAGATCTATATTGTGCATAACGAAGTGTTTAGAAAGTTGGTCTGCGCATAAAACTAAAACAAAGGTAATAATTTGATGTTTAGATATGAGAGATTGCTTCCATAACATTTGAGCACCTTTGGCATAAGTTTTTGCTTATATTGATTAGTTGTTTCCAGCATCTGTGACACTTTTTGTCGGGAGCCTTTAAAACAACAAACGCTGTGTTCGTTGTGCCCACTTGCTGTGCTTGAGGATTGCTGTTAGCCGATATGCGTACAGAAGATGTGACAAACAAATCACAAAGTTCATCTTCTGAAAACGCTATTGATCCATAAAGATGAACGTGGGCTTCTAGGTTTGATCCTAATAATCCTTCTGCGCGCATGTTTTCAATTTTTTTAAACACAGCGCTTCTGATACTAAGGATGGTTTTGAATTGTTTAGCAAGTTCAGGGTTGTTCCATGTATGATAAGGTTTTTTGAAAAGCGCTAAATGGACGCTTTGTTCTTTAGTTGGGTTATCAAAGTGTTGCCAAGCGTCTTCCGCCGTAAAAGGCAAAATGGGAGCAAGCCAGCGCACAAGGTATTCAAAGATGGTTTCTAAGGTTGATAGGCAGGCCAATCGCTTAGAGGAGTTGCGCGCTTCGCAATAAAGGGTGTCTTTGCGAATATCAAAATAAAACGCGGAAAGATCTTGGATACAGAAATCTTTAATGAGTACAAAGATATCGTGGTAGCGATAGGACGTTAGCAGCTGCAATATTTCTGTGTGTATGGAATATAAACGATGAAGTATATACTGTTCAATCACAGGAAGTTTGCCTGAATATCGGGTGGTGCGGTGATGCAGATTTCCCAATAAAAACCTTAAAGTGTTGCGAATTTTGCGGTATATGTCTTGTTGACTTTGCAGAATATTATGGCCGATTTTTATATCGTTATGGTAGTCAGATTGCATAACCGTAATGCGCAGAATATCGGCACCGTAGCGCTTCAAGATTTCGTGAGCAGTGAGAACATTTCCTTCCGACTTGGACATTTTGCGTCCTTGTGCGTCTACAACAAATCCGTGTGTAAAAATGGTGCGAGTGCAAGGTTTTTCTTGCGCGTAAACGCTACAAATCAACGAAGACTGAAACCAACCACGATGTTGATCAGAGCCCTCTAAATAAAGGTCCGCGGGATAAAAACCAGCTGGTTGCAAAACATAAGAAAAGGTTGTTCCACTTTCAAACCATACATCAACAATGTCGGTGACTTTTTTATACTCCCCATGCAGGTGCTCAGGCAAAAATTCTTTTTCATCTGCTTCAAACCACATATCGCAGCCTTCACGAGCAATGCGGTGGGATATTTTTTCTAATATCACGGGGTCGCGCAAAGGCAAATTGGTTTCTTTATGCACAAAAAACGCTAATGGCACACCCCAACATCTCTGGCGGGAAACACACCAATCTGGTCGTCGCTCCAGCATACTTTCTAAGCGTTGACGGCCGCCTTCAGGACTCCAGTTTATGGAATCAAGGGCCTTGATGGTTTTTCCACGCAAAGCGTTGAGTGAAAGGAACCACTGAGGCGTTGCACGCATAATCAGAGGTGCTTTTGAACGCCATGAGTGAGGGTAAGAGTGTTTGATTTCTTCGAGTAAAAGCAGGTGTGGACGTAGCAAATCAATAATTTTATCTTCATCTTTAAAGATATGCATACCGGCAACCAACAATATGCTGTCAAAGAAAACGCCGTAATCGTTTACACAGTGCACAAGAGGAATATTGTTTTGTATACAAAGCTGATAATCCTCGAGTCCATGAGCTGGTGCGCAGTGTACAAATCCTGTTCCTTGCTTATCGGTAACGTGATCGCCTGATAAAAGTGGAACAGAATGCGTATAGCCATCTTTGTGCCATGGGTGAAGACATTCCGCAGCTTGCCAAATATCTCCTTTGGATTCTGCTGAGATAGGTGCGTTTTGTGCGTTAATACGTTCAGCCAGATAGGGCCAGAGAGATTTTGCACACCATAGATAGTAGGCGCCCATGTCGATGCATGCGTAGGTGATATCGGGATGATATGAGACCGCTTGACTGGCGGGGATCGTCCAAGGCGTGGTTGTCCACAAAGCGAGAAAGACCGGTTTATCGTTTGGTCCAGGACCATTCCTCAGAGGGTACTTAATAAAAATTGCTGAAGATTTTTTGTCTTGGTATTCAATCTCTGCTTCTGCAAGAGCTGTTTTTTCTGTAATAGACCAGTGAACAGGCTTTGTATGTTGATAAAGAACTTCATCCATGAGCATGCGATGAAGCAGGCGAACGATGGCTGCTTCTGATTCAGGATTCATGGTGGTGTAGGGGTTAGCAAAGTCAGCGCAAATACCAAGCCTTTGAAAGTCTTCAGATTGTTTTGTAATCCATTCTTGGGCGTAGGTGCGACAGCGGGTACGAAATTCTTTTTGAGAAAGCGATTTTTTTTCTTTCAGCGCTTCTTTTTCTACACTCCATTCAATAGGCAGTCCATGACAGTCCCATCCTGGAGTAAAAGGTGCTAGATATCCTTGAAGGCGTGTAAATCGGCAAGCTACATCTTTAAGAGTTTTGTTGAGGGCATGTCCTAAATGAATGGATCCGTTAGCGTAAGGGGGTCCGTCGTGTAAGATAAATTTTTTCTGAGAAGGTGTTGTTTGATTAGAAATTTTTCCATAAAGATCAATATCTTTCCAAAATGCAATCAGCTCAGGCTCTTTTTGTGAGAGATTTGCACGCATCGAAAACGATGTTTTGGGTAAAAAAATGCTATCTTTTATTTGTTTTTCTGTGTACATAAAGGCAATTTATTCCAAACACTACAGCGTACCACTAAGCATGAGAACAGCGCAATGTTTTACTGTCTTAAACGTCAAAAACTTCATCCCACGATCCCGTAGAAGAGGCTTTGGTGTATTCGGTGGCACGCCCTTCAAAAAAGTTGGCGTGTTCTAGTCCGTTCAAGATAGAATCCATCCAAGGAAGAGGGTTTTTGGCGATGCCAAAAACCGGCTTTAATCCTAGTTGTGTAAGACGGCGATCACCAATATAGCGAATATAGTTTTTAATATCTTGTGCTTCTAACCCTTGCACGCCGCCCTGTTCAAATGCTAACTCAATAAAGTTATCTTCAAGGCGTACCACTTCTTCACAAGCGCTGATGATGCGGTCTTGCAGTTTTTTTGTCCATAAAAAGTTGTTTTCAGTGACAAACGTGCGGAACATCTTAATAATGGAGTGGGTGTGGAGGGTTTCATCGCGCACAGACCATGTGACGACCTGTCCCATGCCTTTCATTTTATTAAAGCGTGGGAAGTTCATCAGCATAGCAAAGGAAGCAAACAACTGCAGTCCTTCTACAAACGCTCCGTACATGGCGAGACTAGCGGCAATGCCTTCGAGAGATTCGTCATAAAAGTTTTGGATTAGTTCCCACTTTTCGCTCATTTCTTTGTACTGCAAAAAGGTTTGGTACTCTACCTCAGGCATACCGACTGTGTCCAGAAGGTAGGCGTAAGCACCCATGTGAATGGTTTCCATATTGGCAAAAGCGCATAGCATCATACGAATTTCTGTGGGCCCAAAGATTTTAAGATAATAATCTGTATAGCAGGAGTTTACACCAACATCCGCTTGTGTAAAAAAGCGAAAACATTGCACTAGAAGGTTCCGCTCTTCATCGGTGATGTTGTACTGCCAGTCTCTCACATCATCGGACATGGGGATTTCTTGTGGCAGCCAAATGATGGATTGCTGTTGATTCCAAGCCTCGAACGCCCATGGATAAAAGAAGGGCTTGTAGGTTTCGCTTGGTATCAGGAGACGGCTTTTATTAGCGCTCCATGAGGGGTGTAGTAATTTTTGTGACATCGTATACCTATTGACAGCTTAAGCACTCATCTTTTTCGTCTATGAGAGAGGCGCTTTCCGATGAAAACGCGCTCTCTGCTCTTTGAGCAGATTTTGAGCGTAAATAATAAAGGCTTTTAACACCTTTTTCCCATGCGCGCATATGAACTGCGTGTAAGTCGCGCTTATGCACATCATGGGGTAAAAAGATATTAAGGGATTGAGATTGACAGATAAATGGCTGACGATCTGCTGCGTGATCGACAAGCCACCTTTGGTCCATTTCAAAAGCGGTTTTGAAGACAGCTTTTTCGTAAGGTGTCAAGAAATTCAAGTGTTGCACTGAACCTTCGTGGGCAAAAATGTTGGTCCACATTTCTTCGGTGTTTTGTCCTTTTTCTTCAAGAAGCTCTTCTAAATAAGGGTTTTTGACAGCGAAGGATCCAGCTAGTGTTTTGTGTGTGTAGGCGTTGGCCACACGTGGTTCAATGCCAGGCGATGTTCCGCCGCAAATAATAGAAATAGAAGCCGTGGGCGCAATAGCAAAAATATTAGAAAAACGTAGCTCGTGTCCGCACTCTTCTGCGTCAGGACAAGCGCCTTTTTCGATGGCGAGCTTGTGAGAAGTGCGTACTCCTTGCTCGTGTAGTGACTGAAATATCTTCATATTCCAGGCCTTGGCTGTTGCGCTTTCCATCGGAACTTTATTTTTTTGCAGGAATGAGTGCCATCCCATGACACCTAATCCAATAGAGCGTTCGCGTTGTGCTGCGTAAACGGCTTTGGACATTTCGGAGGGCGCCTTTTTAATAAAGTCATCAAGCACATTATCCAAAAAGCGAATGCAGTCTTCAATAAATAGAGGATCATTGCACCACTCGTCGTAGTGCTCGAGGTTTACAGAAGACAAACAGCACACGGCCGTGCGCTGATTGCCTAGATGATCAATGCCTGTAGGCAATGTGATTTCAGAGCACAAGTTAGACATTTTGACATCAAGTCCTAGTTCTTTATGATGCTCTGGAATATTTTTATTAACATGATCAATAAAAAGAAGGTAGGGCTCACCTGTTTCTAAGCGACAGGTGAGTAAGCGAATCCATAAAGAACGTGCGCTTACGTTGCGCATTGCTTCTCGAGTAAAGGGGCTGATCAGCGCCCATTGCTCATTGTTGCGTACAGCTTCCATGAACGCATCTGAGATAACAACTGCGTGGTGTACGTGTAACGCTTTACGTGTGAGATCGCCGCCTGTTGGTTTGCGGATTTCGATAAACTCTTCAATTTCTGGGTGATCAATAGGGAGATAAATAGCGGCTGATCCTCGGCGTAAGTTTCCTTGAGATATCGCGAGTGTGAGGGAGTCCATAACTTTAATAAAAGGAATAATTCCCGAGGTTTTTCCGTGTTTAATGTTTTCACCGATGGACCGAAGGTTTCCCCAGTAACTGCCGATGCCTCCGCCGCGTGATGCCAGCCAAACATTTTCTTCCCATAAATCCAAAATGCCACGCAAGCTATCTGTGGCTTCATTAAGAAAACACGATATAGGCAATCCTCTGCTTGAGCCACCATTCGAGAGAACAGGCGTGGCGGGCATAAACCAAAGATGAGAGATATATTTATAAAGCCTTTCTCCATGCTCTGGAGAATCGCTGTAATAAAAAGCTACCCTACGAAAGGCGTCTTGCAGGCTTTCACCCGGCAAAAGATAGCGATCCTTTAAAACTGTTTTGCCAAAATCTGTTAAAAGATCATTAAGGTGGGTAAAGTTTCTAAATTTAATCTTTCGATTTAGCATTCACACTCCCTGTGTGTTCATTATAACCTATAGTATATGTGCTTCTTGATATAATCAAATGCGCTATATATAGTATATATGATCGTTTATTTTTACACAAAATGCAGCATCGATGACACTGCATATAGTGTTGCCCTCACAGCGGGGGGCATGATCACAGGATACACAAAAAAAAGTGCCTTGTTAAGTCTTGACTTCCTTTTTTGTTGAGCTCCTCCTTACACGTAGTGGGATATGTTAGCCTTTCTTTGGTGGAGTGGTAGTTCATTTGAGGCGACTTCTCCGGCTGCGTGGTGAGGGTGGGGAGTCACTGTTCGATCATGCACTAATGCTGCCGTCACAGCTTGTTTGACGTTTAGTATGATGCCACCGCTTAAGCGACGCTTTAAATCTGGTTGCGCTGTCGAATTTGATTGTGAGTTTATGCAAACTGCTGCGCATGAAAAACGGCGCCCTTTTTGTTGTACAGCTTTTCTTTTTGCATCTTGATCCATTTCTCTAATTAGGGCAGCGATGTTTAAAGTTATGTCTTTGACATCATCCTCTTTTTCGGTTTCTAGTACATAAGCCAAGTGTGGAGCTTGAGTTAAGAGCATAGCCGTCACAATGTGTAGTGGAGAGCCTCCGTTTTGTGCTATTAACAATCTGTTTAGTGCAGGAACTAGGCTAGCAGAGTCATTAAACGAAAATGGTCTAGGTATAAAATTGACAATAGACATGTTAGTTTGAAGATCACGAGATTCATCCTCTTTCTTTGTAACTTGCATATCAAGACATGCTTGCTGTGCTTCGAGAAGAATTTCGTGGTGTGATTTCTTATCCCTAGAATCAATAGAAGCTTGTATTTTTTCTGGGGAGAGGCGCGTTTTCAAATGATTGTTTAAAGACTCAGCGGTTTTCCAAAGGCTTGAGAAAAGTGGCCAAGTGGTCTTTTTTGTCAAACTCATGCACTCAGATGCTCTTCTTTTAGCTGTGTGGACGGTCTGTGTTATAGCACTGTATGCAGACCAGCCCTCAAGTGCTTGTGTATTAGCTGCTATCTGATCTATTTCATCTGCAAGCGCTTTTAACTCCTTGCTAACTTGTAGGATTTCTGGGGTCATACCCTTATCTGTATCTTCCATATATGACAAATGCGATTGAGCTGTTGGGGGTGCGAGGTGCATGTCGTCTTGATAGTCGTCTTGATAGTCGTCTTGATTCATGTGCCCACGAGGTGGAAAGCAGTGTGCTAAAAAATTCGACCTTCTTTCTTGGATTTCATTTTGTTCACAAGTAAGTTGTACGTTGTGAGTCCAAGGTGCATAGGTATAGGTGGCGCACCTGCATGTTGCATGTGCAATAAAGACACATATTGGAAAAAAATAAGACATAATGAACCCCCTGGATCAACATACATCAAGTTGAGTGCTGGTACAATTAAAGTAAGCATTGTCTTTGCGCTGCTTCGTTTTGTATGATATTTGACATATCATTTATCTCCAGCAACTATTCAAAGGTTTTGCTTTTAAAGGTTTGCGCAAATGCCGCGAGAATCTCAAGGATATTTCTCGCTTTTGTTGGGATAGGGCCTATCTTATCAGAAAGAACTGCTATTTGATCTGGAGCGCTAGGAAGATCTTGAGCGTTTTTTTTGCAAGCTTTCCACAAAAGACGTATAGTGTTAAAAACTTCCTCTGTGTTGTTTCGTAAAATATCCATAACGCTATACAAATCTTGAGCGCATGTTTTTTTAGCTTGCTTGTCTAGTTTATCGGACATGCAAAGAACAAAATGCGCTATGTCGCAAAGAGGTTGAGTGGAG
Source organism: Alphaproteobacteria bacterium bin98 (assembly GCA_002238905.1). Classification (GTDB taxonomy): domain Bacteria; phylum Pseudomonadota; class Alphaproteobacteria; order Bin98; family Bin98; genus Bin98. The sequence goes on from MPNG01000004.1 coordinate 31,498, forward strand.
TCGGTGTTTGGTTGAAGAAAATTGAGGTTTGTTAAAAGGTAGCCTGCATTTTCCAACACTGCCCAAGAGGAGTGATTATCTCGTGACACCCGAGCAGTACTAGCGGTGCAATTCTTCTTGAGAAAAAGAGGCTCCATATATGTATGAATGTTTAAAAGAGAGTCGTTCAAGATCGTTAACGTTACTACTGCGTGAACATCTACTAATGATGGTTGTGAAAATATTTGTTCTAGAAAGGAAAACATTATGTCTGCTATGATGAAAAAAGAATCGCACCTCATTGTTTTTTGATCCATAAAGCACTGTTGTGGGCACCTATCAAAAATTTTTCTGCATGCCATTAAAATGTTTTTGACGGCGTGTGCAAAGCTTGCTTCACTCATAGTTATGTCGCGCTGTGCGACCATGTGTGATTCATTCAGCGCACTTGTCAGAGGATCCTCTCCAACAAAAAATGGAGATCCTGCGACACTTTTTGGATCATTTGGTGCACTTCTTGATGCTTTGACACTCAAGAGGAATCTGCGTCCCATTGAATCACCGAAGTCGCCTTCCCATTGAGGGCTTCCGCTAGATGTTGAATGAACGCAGGAGTGGTCTCTGGGAGGGAATCTGGCGCTTTTTGATGGATAATTTGTGGGAGAGAAGCTGGCGCTTTTGAATGGATAATTGGTGGGAGAGAAGCTGGCGCTTTTGGATGGAGAAGCAGGACTTGCTAGGTGGCGGTCGGGAAGTGCAGGGGTATAGCTAAAGAGTCCCAACCCATTTACAAAGGAGGAAGAGTGCGAATCTTGCAGCGACAAATGAAGCGTTTCTGGGGTAGGTTTTGGCGAAGAAGGTGAAATGAAAAAGCTAGCTACTCTGGTTAAGTTTTGTGTTGTGGATGTTACAGAGCCTTGTCGAAAAAACAAAGATTTTTCAGATAGTTGTGCAACAATAAGATCGCTTTTTGCGATTGGAAAAGTGCTCCTTCTTCTGCATTGGTAGGTTGGAAAGTCCAGGGTGTTGGCGGTGTGGATCATTACTTGATCGCTTTGGCTTCGATTTGGTCCATCTTTTGCTGCATCAGACGCTATAAGCGTAGAGCTAATCCATAAAAAAATGCTGTATGCGATCAAATGTGCCATATGCCACCTCTTGTGCGTAAGTGTTACCTTGGTTTAACACATCAAGCACGAAGGAGCGATCTCTTATGAGATCATGATATTTTGCTTGAATTGGATTTAAAAAAAGAAACATCTCCTCCATCAACATCTCTTTAAGATTTTTGCATGATTGCACTGTTTGTAAAATTTCAGTCATGCTCTGATTTTTTAGAACTGAGAGCAGAGAAAGCAGGTTGGTCATCTCAGGTCGTCCTACCAAATCTGAGGGTGTGTTGGGCCAGGGTTCTGAGTCTGTTTTTGCTCCTTTGATTTTACGAACGATAGCATCTCGTGTGTCGGTCATCAGTAGGCGCGAAAGTTCAGATGGGTCTGATTTGCTCATTTTGGCAGTGCCATCTTTTAAGCTCATAACGCGAGTGTTGCTTTTCCCCATCATAGGCTCAGGTATAACAAACAGATCTTTTTCAGCTAATCCATTAACACGCAGCGCAAGATCACGAGTAAATTCTATGTGTTGTTTTTGATCTTCACCTACAGGCACTAGGTGTGCATCATAGAGCAAAATATCCGCAGCCATGAGTACAGGGTAGGTGTAAAGCCCTAATGATTCATCTTTTGCTTTGTTATCTTTAAACTGGGTCATGCGGTTGAGCCACCCTAGAGGTGTTTTGGTAGCAAGAAGCCACAAGAGTTGTGTGTGATAGGGAACACTGCTTTGAATGAATAATGTACTCTGTTTGGGGTCGATACCGCAAGCAAGGTACATGGCGGCAGTTTCAAAAGACGCTTGAGCAAGTGATGTGTGGTAATTAGCAGTGAGTGAATGCAGGTCTACAATGCAAAAGAAACACTCATTCTCTTTTTGCAAAGATACCCATTGGTGAATTGCTCCAAAGTAATTTCCAATATGAAGGGGGCTGGGTTGTATGCCAGAAAGAATACGCTTTGTTACTGTCATTTTTCTTTGGGAGGAGGGGTGTATCGAACAAGTTTTTTGAGTTTTTCTAGTCGCATTAATGCCTTGGGTGCTAGATATTTTTCTAGCTCTGCGACATCTGTAATCAGCAAGCATAAAAATTCTCTAAGATCTCTGGGATTGGATTTTGTACGCATACTTTCTGCTTTATTTCTTAAACTAGGGAGTATAGCAACACCCTCCATTGCAAAGTCACGCAAATATAAGCGCAGCATACCGCTCTTGTGAGGAATAGCGTTGATGGTGAATGTTCCTTTGAGTACTTGGCCTGAATCTGTATTTAATGCAATATGCACGGTGTAAATGAAGCGATCGTTATTCCAAGCGCGCTGCTCAGGCGCTTCAATTGTTATAGAAGTGCCGCGTAGCGTGGCAATCATAGCAGAAATGCTGCGTGCCATAAAGATGGTGATAAGAGAGGATGTTAACCTTAACCATCCTGGATTAACGTTGCTGAGGGCTTTGAGCGTTGGGGCAAACTTTCGTCCTAGCGTAGGGGACAAGATACTGTTGGGATCAAAGAGCTCTTCGGAGAGGGCGCGTACTTGTTCCCACAAGACAAAGGCATCGACATTTTGATCATCAGAGAGGCGTTTGTATCTTGCGTGAATGTTGGTGACAAAAGCATGGATTGTCTGTTCTGTTTTTGCTGCTATAACTTCTGAATTTGGAATTTGTATAAAAAAACCTTTTTTGGTTGTGTTTGGTGTGCAGGAAGGAGCGCTCATCAAAGTTCCGCTTATGCTCATTAACATTATCAGAATATGCTTCATCATATCTACCTCTCTTAGAATATATCATCGTTTAAAGAATCATCTAAGTCTTGTGATGCTGTTTTACCAGAGGCTGTTTGTAGTGTGATATTCTTGACTTCGTTGTACAGGGACAAGAAGTTTGGAGATACAGCATAGATTTGTCGGAAAGATGCTAAGTTATCAGAGCGTATTGTGATACCGCGTTGCGCTATGATCGCAGGATCGTTGTAGCCAAGGATGATGCCAGGGTTAAGAATAAAGTCAATAATATTTGCACAGGATTTGCGAGCATAGCTAGGGCCCAATACTGGAACAACCAAGTAAGGTCCAGGCGGTAGACCCATGCCGCTCAGGGTGTCGTCGAAAGACGCTGTTTCACGAAGCAATCCTTTGCGAGAAGCTGGATCAAAAATACCGAATAGCCCCCAGATAGAGTTATAAAAAAAGCGTGTTATAGAGTGTAGAGCTGATTGTTTTTTGTGTTGGCAAATTTGGTTAAAAGCCGTGCCCGGCTCGCTAATGTTATTAACAAAATTGCGCAACATTCCTTGCACAGATAGAGGAACGCGGTAGTGGTAAAAAACCGCTATAGGCTCAATGACGCTTTTATCGATAACCGTATTTATGTATAACGAAGGCGCATTAATAATCAGTAAGGGATCTTCTTTTGGTGGGTCGTAACGATAACAGCCACACAAAAAAAATAGTAAAATATTCCAACAGATGAAGTGGTGGTGTTTAGGCTGCATTAAAAATACTCTGAAAACATGTGATCAGCGAATTCATTAATAAAGTGTTGTGCCAGTCGACTGGGTAGGAAAAGTATACGGAAAGCTTAAAATCTAATTCTGGCAACACTCTTTCCATGGAAACGGCTTGTTGATAAATTTTTAAAATTTCAGGGCTTGTAGAAATAATTCCTGTGCCACCTACGGCTGCTTGTAACAAGCCTGTTGTGGATTCAATAAATGTTACGTTATTTGATCCAAACAGATTGTATTTTTTTAGCGTTTTACATAAAGCAGAGTTTGAGGCGTGCGTAATAAAGTGGTGATAACGCAAATCCGTAATGGTGGTAGGTTTTCCGTATAAAGCAATGTATGCCTCAGAGGCCCAAAGGGATTGTGAAAAATCGCGCAAATGCACTTGCTTGATACAGTCTTTTTGAGTTTCATCCACATAAGCACCCAGTGTAAGTACGCCAATTTTTTCATCATGAGACATAAAGGCATTGCGTGGAAAAATATTTAGTTTGATTTGTGGTACAGCGTTATAAATCTTTGCAAGATTTGGGCAGACAAGAGCATCGCAAAGGCCACGAGATGAATAGAGGCTAAATTCAACAATATCGTCAGGAAGGGCGTCGTGACGTACTTTTTTTTTCAGGTCTTCCAGTGCCTCAAGAACCGCAGGAGCTGATTTAACAATTAAAGCGCCTTGCCGTGTTAATTGAAGCTGAATGCGTCGCTGCTTTCTTTGCACTAGCTGACAGGCAAATTCCTTCTCCATCTCCTTAATGACATGTGCTGCGTAAGCATGTACAGTTTTAGTTTCTTTTGCAAATTCTGCCAGAGAGTGGTACTTTACGATTTCTAAAAAGGTCCTTAAGTAATTAAGATTTTTCATGTATAGCCCTCAGCTTATTATCCTCTAAAAAGCGGCATTGTCAAAGTCAAATTCATTACTATAACACAGCTGTGCGCTCAGAACAATGCCTACAGCAACAGCAACGTTAAGAGATCGGGTGTTTTTTGCCATAGGAATATGCACAGAATGCGGTAAAGATTGGAAAATACTGTCAGGAACGCCAGTGCTTTCTTTGCCTGCTAGGATAATATCTGTGGGTTGAAAGTCAAATTGATGGAAGGGGGTATGGCCTTTGACATCTAGGAGCACAATGCGTTGGCCATGCGTATTTTCTAGGAAAGAATCCCAGTTTTGATGTTCTTGATAACTTACGTGCTCTTCATAATCCATTAACGCGCGCTGCATGCGTGGGCTTTTTAAAACAAATCCACAAGGATTAATAATGTGTGCTTTGGTTTGAAAACAAGCGCATGTGCGCAAAGTGGTTCCTACATTTTGAGGAATTTCAGGCTGATATAAAGCAATGGGCATTTAGTGTTTATGCAAAGAAGAGAGTTTGTGAATATGGTGCTTAGAGCTGAGTAGCGTAATGATGCTGGCCAACCAAAGCATGAGGTTGGCGTAACCAATACATGTTTCAAAGCAAAGTGTGCAAAGAAACAAAAGTAAAGCAAACATTTGTGCGGTGGTTTTAATACGACACAGCATATTTGGTTGATTTGTTTTTTTAACAGGTAGGTGTCTAATGGTGGCAATAAATAATTCGCGCCATAAAATTATGAGCGCTGGAATGAGAGTGATACCGCAAAGGGTTTGGTGCGCAGCAAGCGCTAGTATAATAGAGAGAACCAATATTTTATCTGCGCACGCGTCCAGTAAGGCACCCAAAGCTGAGCATTTTTTCATAACGCGTGCACATAACCCATCCAAAAAGTCTGTGATTCCTGCGAAGATAAAAAGATATAGCGCAATGTATGTGTGGTTTTGCAGTATTGCCCATACAATAAAAGGTGTTATGAGTATGCGTGTGAGTGTGATAAAAATAGGAATGGTGGTAACCATACCTATATGCTAATCCAGAATGAGTCTTTTTGGCAAATGTTTTCGCTCTAATTTATGCACACACTCTCTCCTATGACTAAACAAAATACTCTATTGAAAAAAGTTGTCAAGTGGTACAAAGAGTTTTATACACCGCTTCCGTGGCGTGTGAGTCCTGGTAATGCGCATGACCCCTATAAGGTCTGGGTGAGTGAGGTGATGCTGCAGCAAACCACTGTTGCGTTTGTACAAGATTATTATGTGCGTTTTATGGAACGTTTTCCCACCTTACAAGAGTTAGCGCTTGCATCACGCGAAGATGTTCTCTACATGTGGCGTGGATTGGGTTATTATCGCCGGGCACATAATTTGCATATGGCAGCACAAGAAGTGATGGAGCAATATGGAGGTGAGCTTCCCAGATGTGCTCGAGATCTTAAAGCTCTTTCTGGTATAGGAGAGTATACAGCGGGTGCTGTGATGAGCATTGCATGGCAGAAACCAGCGGTTGCTTTGGATACGAATGTTAAACGCATTATGGCACGTGTTTATGGTTATGATAGCGAGAATGTCAGGGATGTGAAGCAGATTTTAGAGGAAACACAGTGGTCGGTACCGCCTGGAGACTTTTATCAAGGCTTGATGGATATTGGGCGTTTGTTTTGTAAAAAAGCTCAACCAGATTGTGATTTGTGTCCTTTGAAGGAAATGTGTGTATTTTTTCAAGAAGGGATGGATGTGCCGAAGGTGGTGATTCAGAATAGAAAGGAGAAAAGCGCCTGTTTTTTTGTTTTGCGTAAGGAGGAGAGTATTTTTTTAGTACAAGGCGTTCCTGAAGGTAAAATGTTACAAGGAATGTATATTTTGCCCTCAACAGAGTGGTTATCTAATAAGCAATTTCAGGCAGTACGTTCTGCGTGGCCTGTGTTTCTGCAAGAGCAAACTCAGCATTCTTTTAAGCATGTGTTTTCCCACTTTTGTTTGAACGTTTATGTGGCACAGTCTCTGGAGAAGTTTAGTGGATTGTACACAAAAGGGGTTTGGTGCGCTAAGTTGGATCGCTCTCGTCTTCCGCTTTCGTCTCTGGCACAGAAGATTATTGAGGTATCTGATCAGATGACTGTCCTATGCGCGAAAGGTCAATTTCAAAATGGCCTTTCTCCCCTGAAAAGAGCCCCTGCATAGGCACAGATTGTGTCTTGATACCCTCATGTGATCCGCTAGGCACAATGCCGGAGCATGCTGTCAGTGCTAATAAAGTAATAAAAGGCAGTGTGCGCATAGCACTAAAATATAACGCGCATACCAATCATAAACAAGTTTGTGGGTTCAAAACGAACCTTTTCCAATCCTTGATCATTCAATAACTGCGAACTTCCTGAGTATGCAAGACGCTTGTACGCTAAGAAAGCGTCTATGCCTAACGCAGGTATTGAGTAACCTAAGACAATACCTGCTGATGTAGCCTTTCCTACAAAGTCAGGAAGCGTTGATGCGGCATCTGGACCAGCAAGAAGCGTGTTGTAGCTGGCTCCGTATTCAAAAGATAATGAAAGTGGATTTGGACCACAGCGGAACCACTTTGTAACCTTGGAGAAGTGGTAATAAGGAACATGCTTTTTCAAATTTACAGATCCTTGTACATCGTGATCATAAAAGAGGCGAGAGTATACAACTGTGAACCCAACTTCACAAGGCAACACACAAGAGAAGCTGTTTGTCCATGCCATTGCATTGGTGTCAAGATATTGATCTGTGCTGTGCTTGAGGCGAGAGTGTTTTTTGCTGAAACCAGAAGCAAACCTTATTTCTCCATCTCTTTGGCAATGGTGCCCCAAAATTTTCATTTTTCCAAATAAAGCTATACCCGGAACAACTACGCTGCTGTTGTTTCTGTTAGGGTCTATGGCGTTGTGAAGATCAAAACGCAGCCCCATGCCTTTGTAGATAGGGGTGTCATAACGTACTCCATTAGCCCGATCTCCATCAAAGTTTTTGTGAACACTTCCAAAATTAATGAAACCGTTATGATTTGCTATGTGCATAGAAACGCCCTCTATAAGGGCAGGTATGGACGCTGCGGCGTATGAGCAATCTTGTTCAGCGGAGTCATCTGTAGCAGTTTTAAGTTTACCAAAGTAGAAAACACCGAGTCTTTCTGACAAAAGTGATACATATGCTTTGCGTATATCTATAGTATTTTCCTTTGGATTCCAGGGGCTTTCATGAGATGTGCTGTTAATATTAAATCCCATTTCTAATGTACCGCGAGCGCTCATGCCATTTGGCAATCTTGTGTTATGCCATACAAAGAGGCGGCTGTTGGAAGACCCAACAGTCCCAAACATGCTCTGACCAAGATCTTTGCCACTGTGATAAGAAAAACAGGGGGATATTTGACCACCTATGCGTAAGGTAGCACCTTTGGCCGCTATGCGTTTTGCATGGACTGACCCTGAAACGCATAAAAATAATAATGCAAGAAATAACTTGAACATAAACCTCTCCTGACGAATTGTAGCATTGTTGAGAGCGTCAAAAGAAAGTTTTCCCCTTATTTTTTTCGTATGCTCAATATTTCATGTGACTTTAGTACAACATTTGTATGTTACGATGTCCTATGTCATATAGTTATATTTTATACACCGATGGTGCTTGCAGTGGGAATCCAGGACCAGGCGGTTGGGGGGTATTTATGCAAATAAATTCTCGCACAAAAGAGTTAAATGGTTATGATCCCTCTACGACTAATAATCGCATGGAGATGATGGCGGTGATTAAGGGATTATTGGAAACTGAAGAAAACAGTCATGTGACAGTGTATACGGATAGTCAGTATTTGCAAAAAGGTATGCAAGAGTGGTTAAGTGGTTGGAAAAAAAGAAATTGGAAAACCGCCTCAGGTTCTGCTGTAAAAAACAAAGATTTATGGCAAAAATTGGACACGTTGTCTCGCGTGCGTTCTGTGGAATGGTGTTGGGTTAAAGGGCATGCAGGAAACGCGGGCAATGAACGTGCTGATGCACTTGCCCGCGCTGCGATAAGCAAAAAGGCTTAGCCTTTTGCTTTTTGCTCTTTTTGTTGTTGAATCGCTTTGTTCAAATCAGATTTAAGGTTGATAGGAAGATCTTTTCCTGTTGGGTCAAATCCTTTAATCTTAGCTGGTCCTACGATGTCTAAGAGTACCTGTGGTAATACGCGAGATTCAAGCGCGGAAACAACTTCTTTGCGAATCTTAGTAAGAGGAGGCATAACCGCTTTCTCTCTGAGTCTTCTCTTCACAAATACGTAGTGTGGTCCAGATTGTACAAAGTCAGAGCTATGACCACCATCTACAAGGCTTTCAACCATAGTGCGCATGCCATCAACCATTTGACCATCAGGAATAGGCGTATCAACACGACCGGCTTTTTCGCGCAAATCTTTCTCGAGGCAGTGCATTCTTGCCAAGTTTTCAAAGTCATTTCCAGACTTTAAGAGTGAGCGAACTTTGCCAGCTTTTTCAAGCGAATCTACAACGATCAAAGATAGGTGGTAAACGTACTTGTTGTTCTTTTCAAAGCTTGCCTTCAGAGAATTATACTCCTCTCCAACAGCATCATCCGTTGCTTTTGCCGAAACACGGCCTTGCAAGAAATGGCTGCGCGTTAAATCTTCTTCCATCTTTCTCAATGATTCTTTGAATTTCGATGTTGCTTGAAGGGTAGACAGTTCAGGCCTTACAGCTTCTCTAATAATGATGTCAAGACAAAGTTGCTCTAGAGCAATGGCGTAACCCACCTCAAACGGTTGTCCAGATAGTTTTTCAGATCCCATTAATGTTTCTATGACTCTGTCATAGGGGACGTCGATTCTTTTTCCGTTATATTCAACAGTGGCCGATATTTTCGCAGCAGCAGGCGCGCAGGCTTTTTCCACCGCTCGACCAAATACTAAGTTTGAGCAAAATATACCGATCAGGAAAGTAGTCAGTATGGTTCTCATTATTTTTCTCCTAAAATTAAACACGCTGGCTGGGGTGGTAGGATTCGAACCTACGCATGGCGGGACCAAAACCCGCTGCCTTACCACTTGGCTACACCCCAATACTACTAAATTATTATACTTTTCTCAAAAAATATCAAGATTTAAAATTTTTTTTAAATAATGAGTGCATATAAATGAGGTGCAGGCTCACACTTTTAAGAGAGTTGGTAGCGCTTTTTATCGCTTTCCGACATAGTGAAAACTTCAATGCCAGACTCTGTGAATCCCACAGTGTGTTCAAATTGGGCTGAAAGAGAGCGGTCACGCGTGACAACCGTCCAGTCATCAGATAATACTTTGGTGTCAGCTTTTCCAGCGTTAATCATTGGCTCAATTGTAATGCACATGCCTGTTTCGAGTGTATCTCCTGTGTTGGGTTTTCCAAAATGCAGAACGCTTGGGTAGGTGTGAAACGCTTTGCCTATACCATGGCCGCAATAATCTTCTACTATAGAGTAACGCTTTGGTAAAACCAGGGATTCAATAGCATGCCCAATATCGCCCAAGCGTCTAAAATCTCTGGCTGCTTTGATTCCAGCAATGAGTGCGTCATGGGTAGTGTCCACAAGTTTTTTTGTTGACGCAGAAACATCTCCTACCAGAAAGGTGATGCTGGTGTCCCCGTAGTAGCCATCTAGGCAAACTGTGACATCAATGTTTAAGATACTGCCTTCTTTCAATATCCGATCGTTAGGAATGCCGTGACAAACCACATGATTGATAGATGTGCAAATAGACTTAGGAAACCCCTTGTAATTTAGTGGTGCTGGGTAAGCGTTATGCTTGACTATAAAATCATGACAAAAGTCATTTAAGGCATTGCTCGTGATGCCTGGTTTTATTAAGGGGGCAACAGCCTCCAGCGTTTGGCGTGCAAGCGTACCGGCTTTGCGCATGCCTTGAAAATCTTCTGGTGATAAAAAGTGCTTCTGAGATTTTGACATAGTTTATTTTAACACATTCAGTCAAGAGTTAGTATTTGATCTGTTGTATGATTTTCGAGGTTGTGATACCATTCTGCAGGAGTTTTGATGTCTACTTTTTTTATTGTTATTTTATTTCTTTTGAGCGTAACTGGATTTTCTAAAAATCTAAATATAGGAAGGCATATTGAGTGGAAAGGAAAAAAAGAACAAGATATGAGCAGAGATGAAAAGCTGGAGCGCAAAGAATTTATTAGTCAAGCTTTGGCTTCTCAAGAGCCAACATGCTTTAACGCTACTCTGCTGTATGGTTTGAAGCAGCAGAATGGTTTGTTGGAAAAGCCAGTGCCAGGTGTTGCTGTTGTGTGTCCTGATGTGGCGTTTGTGCATTTGTGCCAAAAAGTTGCAAGAGCCGTTTGGGAGCAGATGCAAGTTGATTTGGCGCAAGGAATTTCTCTGAGGGATATGGTGGTTGTGACGCCCATGCGTGGAGGCATGCCTCTCATGATTGCTATAGCTTCTTTGCTCCAAAAAGAGGCGCCAAAACTTGGTTTGAGCGGGATGCCCATCTTTATTCCAACGCTCCAAGAAAGGCGCAAAACGTACGCGGTCAATGAAGGACAATTTAAAGTGCCGTTGCACCAAAGTCTTCAGGGCCGTAATCATGTTGCGGCAGCATACATTGTGGATGATATTGTGAAGTCAGGTGGTACGATTGCTGATGATATGCTCAATGTTATTGCGCAGATGCAAGGTATTCGTTGTGTGAGAGCGTTTACGATGTTTGCTGCGGAGGGGAAAGGTGCGACTTATAAATATTCGCGTATACTTCCTGGCTGTGAAAAAGTAGCGCAGCTTGCTGGTGCCGCAGATCCTGCTGTGAAGCTACACGGATTGTTTGAGAGTCTTAAAGAGTTTTTTGCAGAAGGTCAAAGAAAGATTGACCTTATGGCGTGGAGTGCTGTGCATATTTCAGGTGGAAAGAAATTCTGGCTGGTTTCTCCTTTTGAGGCGGGTATGCCTGGATTAAGTCTGGAGGATACAAAAGACCATTTGGGTGAAGTGCTTCAAACAGTGAAGAGTTTTGCAAACTTTGGGCCACATATTTCTTACGACAAAATGGTTTGTGTTATGATTCCGGCGCTGGGTGTGTTTAATCATGATTCTCAAAAGGTGTATGGCATTTATCGTAAAAGTTTCTTTATCTCTAATGCCGCAGGAGATGTGATGCGCTATGCCTCTCAGGACACTAGGCTTGCTAAAGTGCAGGCACACTTTCCGAAGAAATTGGCAGAAGCGCCTGGCACCATTTGTTCTCCGTTTATAAGAGTGGATTACCAAAATGGGGAGTGCTTTTTGCCAGAAGGCGATTTGTTGTCAGGTGAACGTGCGGCTATTAGAACCAATCTGGCGCTTGATGTGGAGGTGACGCCTTCTAACACGCTTGTGATTTTGGCCAATACTTTGGAAGGAGAAGGTGTTCCTGAAAGAGAAAAAACGCACATTTACAATACGCTTGCCCAAAATTTAAGAGGGTACGGATACTCAGTGTTTTCTATGCAAAATGAGCCCAATTTTTATGCTCGCAAAACCTTGACGAAAATGCAGTCTTTCCCGATTTTTCATGAACCTGTGGATAGCGACGAATACTTGACTTATGTGGATTTTTCACCTCGCGAATTTCATGACATATCTAGCGGATGTGTGTCTAAATAAAGCACATTTTTTGAAGGGTCAATGTTGCACTGGTAGGCTTCTATGATGACGCCGGCAGCCTGTGCCTCTTGAATCGCTTGTGTGTAGGTGGGATCAATATCGTTTGCGCAGGCAAAGGCTGAGCAGTCGTTGCGTTGCACCAGAAAAATCAGCATACAGCGTTCACCTTCTCGAGCAAGTTTTGTGAGATGTAAGGCATGTTTTGTGCCACGCGTCGTGACAGCATCTGGGAAAAGAGCTTTGGATCCCTCTTTTAATGTGACATTTTTGACTTCTATAAACAAAGGTCCGCAATGCCCTTGAATGAGAAAATCAAGGCGTACACCCTTTATCAATTGATGCTCTTTTTGAATGCTGAGAATGTTTGGTACATGGCGTGTGATGAGTCCTTTCTGAAGCGCGTTATACACAATAGCGTTTGTGCGTATCGTGTTGACGCCCACGATGTTCCCTTCTGATTCTACTGCTTCAAGCGTGTAAAGAAGTTTGCGTTTGGGGTTTTGTGATTGGCTCAACCAGACTCGCTGGCCGGGTTGCAGCAAGTTTTTCATAGAGCCTGTGTTGGGACAATGTGCTGTTTGCACGCTGTGGTTGTAGATAACGTCAACAAAAAATCGCTTATAACGTTTGCAAAAGCGCGCTTCAATAAGTTGAGGGAAGGTGTAAATGATATGCATAGTTAATAGTTCACTGCTCGCAGTTTTATGGTACAATATCTCTAGGGATGTTTAATAGTGCATGCCTTCCACTTAAAGCACAAGCGCTACAGTGAGAAAAATGATCACTAGAGATCTTTGCTTGCTGCCTTGATTTGTTCTTAACGAATGGATAGTGTTTATGGGTGCTGTGAGGCATAACGATTGACAAAGCGTCTTTTTTGCAATACAATTTACCGATAGTTGGTGATGAATGACTAAACGATTAAATTCTCGTTATAAAAAAAATAGATCTTTAGGTGTTAATTTATGGGGTCGTCCAAAAAGTCCTATTAATAAAAGGGCTTCTCGACCAGGTCAGCATGGAGCTGCGCCTAAAAAGTTGACAGAATACGCATTGCAATTGCAAGCTAAGCAAAAAGTGCGTTTTTACTACAGTAATTTAACAGAGAGGCAATTCTCCTCTGTCTATAAAACCGCGCACCGTCGCAAAGGTGATACGATTGCGCTCATGGTACACTCTTTGGAGACACGTTTGGATGTTGTGGTTTATCGTATGAAGTGGGCTGTAACTATGCAAGCTGCGCGTCAGTTGGTTAACCACGGCCACATTCTTGTGAATGGGAAGCGTGTGAACATTTCTTCTTACCGTGTATCCCTAGATGACGTTGTGGCGCTTCGTGAGCGCTCTCGCAATATCCCTCCAGTGCAAATGGCATGTGAGTTAGAAGAGAGAGATGTGCCATCTTATATCGAAGTAGACGACAAGAAGAGGCATGGTAAGATTTTACGTTTGCCAGATGTAGAGGAAGTCCCTTATCCAGTGCACTTTGATTACAGGCTTGTCGTAGAATATTACTCTCGATAATGTTTATTGATGCTCTGCGGGCTTGTTTGCGCAGTGCGTTTCCTGAAAACGCAGCCATCGTCAATGAATCTGTAACGATTTCAGATCGTCCTGATATATCGGACTATCAGTGTAATCTTGCGCTTAAATTAGCAAAAGTCCTTCGACGTGCGCCCTTAGATATAGCAAAAGAGATTGCCCTTGTACTGCAAAAAGAGCAGCATGTTCCCTTTGAAGTCAACGTTGCACCGCCAGGGTTTGTAAATATTGTTGTGAGTGAACAGGGGCTTTGTGCGCTTCTTCAAAAGGAAGACTTTTTTGTAGCGCAAGCCTCTCAAAAGAAAACAATAGTGATGGATTATGGTGGCCCTAATGTAGCTAAGCCTTTGCATGTGGGCCATATACGTTCTGCGGTTTTGGGCGAAAGTGTTAAGCGGATTTTGCAGCACGTTGGGCACAAAGTGATTGCTGATGTGCATATGGGAGACTGGGGCACTCAAATGGGTAAGGTCTTGTATGGTCTTGAACAGACATTTTCAGATCTTTATAACGAAGATCTGCCCCTAACCTTTACTTTTGAAGATTTAGAGGCTTGCTACACACTTGCAAACCAGCATTTTCAGGATGAAAAATCTGCCAAAACTATGCGCGATATGACCTGCTCCTTGCAGGCAGGAGATACGCGTTACAGCCGCATATGGCGGCGTGTGCACGCACTGTCTGTTACAGAAATCAAAGAAATTTATGATCAACTAGGAGCATCGTTTGATCTTTGGTATGGTGAAAGTCGTTATCAAAGAGTAATGCCGCAAATTTGTGACCTCCTTGAACAAAAAGGTTTGGCGCATGTTGATCAAGGCGCTTTAATTGCACCTGTGGCCATTGAAGGTGAAAGCGCTGATGTGCCGCCTGTACTGCTGCGCAAAAAAGATGGTGGTTTTTTATACGCCACAACAGATTTGGCAACCATTAAGGAGCGTGTTGAGGAGCTGCAAGCAGATGCTATTGTATATGTTGTGGATACACGGCAGAATCTTCACTTTGAGCAGATTTTTAGATTAGCTGAAAAAATGGGCTTGCAAGCAGATTTTTCTTTTTTAGGCTTTGGTACTGTGAACGGATCAGATGGACGACCATTCAAGACGCGAGATGGTGGAGCATATCGTTTGCGTGAACTTTTGCAAGATATGGAGCAATCTGTTTCAAACTGTATGCGTGAGAAAGGGCGCTCTTTGAACAAAGAAGTTGTGCACTCTATCGCTCTTGCGGCTTTGAAGGTAGGCGATATGCAACAAGATATGCGCCATAACTATGAATTTTCTGTTGAGAAATTCACACAATTTGATGGTAATACAGGTCCATATTTGCTTTACGTATGTACACGTATTAAATCTTTGCTTGCAAAATGTGAGCATATTACTCCTGCGCTGAATCAGAAGTGGTGCACAGAAGAGCGGACGTTAGCTGTTCTGCTTTTGCAGCATCCAGACATTATTCTGCGTGCAGCGAAGAATTTTGCGCCACATATTGTTTGTCAGTATGCGTTTATGGTTGCTGGTGCTTATAATGTGTTTTACCAAAACTGCCCTATTTTATCTGAAGAAAAGAGTGTGCAAAGTCATCGTGTATTTTTGTCTCGTTTAACAATGAAATGTCTGCAAGAATTGTGCCATATTTTAGGCTTAGAAATTCCCAAATTTATGTAATGGTATGGACAATGTTCATGAGTAATGGTATCTAGAATGGGGTGTGTATGTTATCATGCCCAAGCGATAATTTAAAAAGGATTCGTATGTTTGATATTAAAAACTTTTCTCATGCAGCATCGGTAGATCAAGGCCTGCGTGCCCACATGCTGCGCGTTTACAATTATATGACAACAGCCCTGCTTGTTTCTGGGCTTCTTGCATATCTAGGTGTGACCTTTGAGCCTTTGGCATCTTTATTGTTTAGGCGCACGCCTATGGGCATTGCACCTAGTGGATTTAGCTGGGTATTGTTTTTTGTGCAAATTGGTATTGCGTTCTACTTTAGCGCGCGTATTGCATCTATGAGCTTTGCTCGCGCACAAGGATTATTTTGGGCTTTTGCGGCTGCTATGGGACTCGGCATGGCGCCTATAGTTGCAGGATATACTGGTATGTCTATTGCACGTGTCTTTTTAGTGACTTCCGCTATGTTTGGTTCTATGAGCCTTTACGGATATATTACGAAAAAAGACTTAACCTCTATGGGTTCGTTTGCATACATGGCTTTGATAGGCATTGTATTGGCTTCTGTTGTTAATATCTTTTTGCAAAGCGGCATGATGTATTTTATTATTTCGTGTATTGGTGTTGTGGTTTTTACACTCTTAACAGCTTATGATACACAACGTATCCGCGGGCTTTACTACGCTGGTGATATGTCTGATGAAACTCAAAAAAAGAAAGCTATATTTGGCGCGCTGACGCTTTACTTGGATTTTGTCAACTTGTTCCTTATGCTTTTGCATTTTTTGGGCGACCGTAAATAGGCTGTACAATGTTGGGAGGCTTTCGTACAGCGCTGCTAGTAGCGCTCTTTATATCATTATTCTGTAACGCAGCGCCGATGCGTGTGGGCGTTATGACATCATCACCACCTTTTGCATGGCAAAAGGAAGATGGGTCGTTTCATGGTGCCAGTTTAGACTTATGGTCGGCTATTGCAGAAAAAAATAATTATCGTTTTGAATATGTTTCTGCTGGTCAAAATATTCAGCAGGCATTAAATCTTTTGGATGCCAAAGAAATAGATGTTCTTGTGGGTCCTATTTCTGTGACAGAGGCACGTTACAAAAAGTATGACTTCACTCGTCCTTACTTTTTAAATCACTTATCTTTGATTGTTCCTGCAGCAGAAGCAGGAAGTCGTTGGCGTATGCTTGCAAGCGCTTTGTGGGAACCATTATCCTTTGTGCTTCCTATTTTGCTTTGTGTGATTCTTGTGATGACTTGTTTCTTTTGTTTCTTTGATAGTGCTGCCAATCGTAAGAAACAACACAGCAAGCTACACTCCTTTTTTGATGCTTTTTGGGAAGTTGTTTTGATACTGATACAAGGTGAGATATTGCACGACACACGACACACTGGTAAGCGAATCTTGACATTAATGTGGCTTATATCCTCTATTGGTCTCTTGTCGATTCTCATAGGAACCGTAACGTCATCTTTGACTGTTTTTGATGAAAAAGCTGAAAAAGCCTATCGTGTGCTACGCTCTGATTTAGAATCGCAAAAAATAGCTGTTGTGAAAGGCAGTGTGAGCGATCAAGAAGTTCTGCGAGTAGGGGCTGCGCCTGTGCGTGTTAAAACACGTATGGAAGCTGTGAAGCTTGTTCAAGAGAATGCCGTCTTTGGAATGGTGGATGACTTCTTGATTTTAAAATCTCTACGCTCAGAGAATTCAGGAATGCGCTCGACGCAACTTAATCTGAAAAATGATGAAATTGCCTTTGCGTTTCCAAAATCATCTCAGTACATTCAAGAGGTTAACAAAGCTATTCTCGCACTGCAAGATACAGGAATGTCTGAAACTGTTTGTCGCAAGTACCTCGGCAAAGATGCAGTTTTGTGTTTGCTGTGATTGCTAAAAACATATCTGAGCTGTGGCGCTGAAGCGCCACAGCCTTTTTATTACTCACTTGTTACTCCATATATGGGAGGTGTGTATTTAAGCAAGATAAGGCGTAAACCAATACCATCTTTAGTTAGATCTCTTTTAGCCACAACTTTTTCACTTCTACGATAGATCGTTCATTATGATGATGGTATTATGGATCATTATTAAGGAGTAAGAATGAAGAGATTCATAGTATTAAGTATGTTTTTTACAAATCTATTGATTGGAAGTGAAGGCAGTATTGGAGCAGACGATAGAGAGACGTTGAATGGTGGTAAGCAGCGAACTGTTCTGCGAATTACTGTAAAGCAAAAAGTTTGTGGTGGGGTAGAAGTTGGTAATGACGTTGCAACGCGAGCTGTGGAGCAATCTGAACCTCCAATTTCTGTAACTCAACAAGTTTGTGATGCATTGGCAACAAAGGCTTGGGATACTGTATCTAAGGTGAGCAAAAATGATTCTCTACCTCCTGTAGTTTTGCAAGTTGTGCCTGATGGTTATTATTATGCTCAAGTTTTGAAAGGCGCTAAGGATGCAGGCATGGTGAAGTCAGTCATTCCTATCTCTGCAGAATTTTTTGATCCAGAAAACGCAATGGAGTTATACCATCAGAGGAAACGGGAAATCTGTCAAGATGAACCAGGAAACATCATTGTTTGTGATGCTGTTTTCGATACTGGCATGACGATTGCAAAGATTTTGCTTGTATTGAAAAAGCAAAAACTGGACAGAAAATATCATCTTGCTTTTCTGTACCTTAAATCAAGTCTATGCGATGAAGAAGATATTTATGCAGATGCACGCACTAGATTGGCAGAAGCAATGGCATCTGCTCAGACATGTAAACGCCCTTTTAATACACAAGTCGAGCAACACTTGAGTTGGATTAAAGACCATATCTTAAGCTTTTATGCAGCATCATGTCTAAGCAGCGGTGATATGCCAGGTAGGCTGGTGCTGCCTGCAGAGGACGGAAACCCTATAGATTCATCATGCCTAACAGATTTTGTGAGATCCATAACAAGTTCTGGCGCAGGTATGAGCAAATATAGTGTTTTGATTTGTTTTTCTTCTGAGATGAATGATTATAAAGAAAATCAAGAATTGAGTAATCTATTGAACTACATGAGTGAGCATCCATTGCTTAAAGGCAGAGTGAGCTATGGCATTGGTTATCCTTCTAGTAAACAAGGTGAAAAAGTTAAAGAGGTTTTTTTTGCACAAGATACAAGACCTAAAAACCGCGGTCGTGTATTGGGCATTGTTGCGCAAAAAGTGTTCGGTGATTATACTGATTTTACAAAATATATCATTAGAAGTGAGGGGTTGAAAGATTTGTGTTACCCCAACCCAATTCCTTTGCTATATGGACAGTGTGATTGTTAATTAACGAAAACCAGCCAATTAAAAAATATTGAATAAAAGCGCAAAAATGACTCTTTGCGCTTTTAGTATTTTTTTGTCACATCAGTCGTTTTTTTCTAGTGGATTGTGCTAAAATCATTCTCGCGAACTGTAAATATGCACATAACAAAAGGAGATAAACTCTTGACGCCAAAGTGTATTTTGCAATTTTAAAGACTTAAAGTGTAAACATCGTGGCTAGAGAGTCTCTTTTTTTTTAAACAAAACCATCAAGGGCAATGTCGTATCTACGATATACAATTCATTATGATGATGCTATTAAGGATTATATTGGCGGCGTAAGAGTGAAGATGTTTATAATATTAAGTATTTTTTTTACAAATCTATTGCTGAAGTGAATATAGTGCTTTTGACTCTAGTTGCGTTTTGAGAGACTCTTTGAAAGAGTGGGGGCGCTTGCAAGCTTTGGCACGTAAACCAGGTTACATGCTTGTTAAAAAAAATAGAAATGGCGTTTTTGTGAAAGAGAATGCTGACTCCGATCAAACGCTATTTGTGTGCAAAGATGGAGAGCAAATAGTGAAGCGTTGTGGTATCTGTGCAGGAGTCAGAAAGGTTCTTCCCACTATTGCCGTAAGTCAAAAAGTTTCTGATGAATTGGCCGCAGAAGCTTTGCGTTATACTTTAGGTTCAGTAGAGAAAAATTGTGAGCCCTCTCCTGTAATTTTCCAAGTGGTGCCTGATGGTTATTATTATGGTGAAGCGTTGAAAGATGCTAAGATTTCAAGTATGGCGATACCAGTCATTGCAGCCTCTGAATCTGGTCTTGAGAGATTTGCAAATCACCCAGGAAACATCATTATCTGTGATTCTATTTTAGATACTGGAGAGAAGTGTGCAAAGATTTTGCTTGTATTGAGAAATCAACAACCGCACAGAAAATACTATCTTGCTTTTCAGTACTTAAAAGAAGATTATTATGCACTCAATGTGACTGCATCTGCACGCCATACCCCTATAAATGCTCGATGGATATTGGCAACACGAATGGCACATATTGAGCTTCATATGCCAGAGGAGGCACAAATAAAGAAAAATTATTCTTGGATTCAAGAACATATCTTAAGCTTTTATGCAGCATCATGTCCAAGCAGGTGTGATATGTCCGGTTGGTTGATCCTTCCTGGAGAAGGCGGAAACCCTATAGAATCTCAATGCTCACTATCTCTGATAGAGCACCTAAAACATGTAACCCATAATAGGCACTGTTATGTTTGTTTTTCTTCTGATGCGAGTGACTATGAAGCAAATCAAGTATTGCTAAAGTTATTGAACTACATGAGTGAGATTGCATGCTTTAAAAGCAGAGTGAGCTATGGCATTTGTGACTATCCTGCTGAGCATGAATCTGGAAAAATGGAAGAGGTTTTTGTACAAGATACAACACCTGCAAACCGTGATAATGTATATGGCTTCACTATGCAATTATTACAAGATCATCAGGATCATGTTTTTAGCGATTATTGCATTGGATTGCCAGCGTTGTGTGACCAAATCCCTTATCCAACAAACCCAGTGCCTTTGGGACCTGCAGAGTGTATGAAAGTTCACAAGCCAAGAGCTTTAAATGTTATCGCAAAATATTTAATAAAATCGCAAAGATCACTCTTTTTTCTTTGATTATTGTTTCTTCTAACGTTTTTTTTTAGTTTTACTGTGCTATAATCCTTCTAGCGAGGGCAACTGTAGAGCCCATAACAAAAGGAGATATAATGTTGACGCCAAAGTGTATTTTGCTAATGTTTTTAGCAATTTCAAATATTCAAAGTGAAAACATCGGGGCTAAAGAGCCTCTTTTTTTTAATAAAACACCATCAAGAGAAGTATCGTACATAAGGACACCGCACTATCACACTTCTGATCCAGATCAAGTCCAACAAAGTGCACCTGTCTCTTTTGATCATATGACAAAAATGCTTGGACCTATTGATAGAGGTGCGCAGTTATTTTGGTTTAAGCATGATGATAAGGATCAATATACGCTTATGCTCGCGCCTTCTGAGCGCCTCACAAAACTTTTTGTGATAGTGGCATTGGCTGAAAAATGTCAGCAGATTATAACAGAAGGTGGTGCGTGGGAAGATATAATGCTTGTTTTGCCAATGCGTGGTGGCACAATTGCAATGGATAAGGGTATGGATATCGACAGCCGTGATGAATGCATTGCAGCTCTTACAGAGCTAGGTGTGAGTAAGGATATCCTAGACTTTCTTAAGGAAAATTTTGAACGCATTCGCCATCTTCCTATGTTGCCATTAACGATACAAAGTTTGGTAGGTCGTCAAGTTCAGCAGGATATGCGATTGGGAGATTTAAGCACTGTAACCGCTGAAAAACAACTTATTGTTTGTGACGATCTTGCGGATACGTTTAGTACGCAAGCGCGCACTATAATGTATATTCTTGATACTTTGCAGGCAAGAGGCGTTATTTTAGAGAAACCTATTGCGCTAGCAGTAGGATGTGTGAAAAATGGGCGCCAAGAAGACGTTTCTTTAAAGTGTGGTGATGTACCTGTTAAACTTTTGCAAAAGAAACTGCGTGGCACTGTTGATGAAAGAATTGATTTCTTCTTTAACAAAGCTATATGGGAAAATATGATGCAAAAGGATGCAGATTTTTTGAAAAAATTGAATGAAATCGCACAACCAGCAATGCGTCAGAAGTTAGCTGAAGAGTTTTATACAGCACACAAAAAAGCGATTGAAGATGCAGCGTATAATCTTTACGGATCTCATCTGGATCGTAGTGTAACAAAAGCTCTTGCTGTTAATACGTTTGTTGATCAAGGATGGACAACAAAAGATTGTGTGGACAATCTTTGGATTGCTTTGCATCAAGTAACGGTAAACTCTTACGCCAAAGGATCTATGCTGGATATTGTACAGGCCGACTTGTCACAGTATAATTTGGTATTGTTCCCTATGGCTTCTGATGGTAGACATGTGTATGATACAGGTGCTAATTATAGTAATGAAGCGGAGGAATGGGCTGATTCGATTGGTATGAAGTCTCCTATGCAGTGTCAGTCGCCGATTTATGTGCATGGAAAATCATTCATGCAAAACGTTAAGGGTAATTATCGGAAGGTGCTGGTTTATGTACCAAAGAAGCTACCGGCATACCTATCCTTTACAAGCGAAGACATGAAGAAGGCTCTTGCAACAGAAATGCCACACGCAACCATTAGGGTGTATGATCAAGATGCTCAACGTCCACAACCGCTTCCTGCAGGGGGAGCAAAAATTCTTGAGGAAACAAAAGTGATTACTCAAGAAGAATTGAAAAAGTGTGTGCAGTTAACTGCTCAAAATCACTAAGACCGTACAGCATCAAAGCGCGCAAGAGACTCTTGCGCAGCTTTGATGCTTTCTTGTAAAGAAACCACCTTATTGCGCCAAAGATCTTTTGTTTCTGCAGGGGCTTTTATTTGCTTGTTGATTTTATTCTGAAGAGATTCAGTATGCGCTTGTATTTCTTTGATTTTTTTGTGCAGCAGATCTTGTTCATTGTTAATATCCATGTGCGGCGCAGTGATAAAGAGGGAGGTTTTTCCAACAGCAACGCGTAAGGTTAGAGGCGCCTTTGATCGATCGCACCATATCACATCAAGTGGGCACATATGAGAAAAGAGTGATGAAAACAGTGAAAACTGCTTTTTGACCTCTGAATCTTCGCTCCATAAGGCGCAGACCATGTCTGTGCTGGGAAGGTGCTTATGGTAGGATCTCACTTGATTAACCACATCTTGAAACCACTGCATAGAGGCAGGTTCCGATGTGCTGTTTTGCGCTGTTGGCCATGGATGAAGCGCTAAAGCATTTTGTTGCTCAAAGGACTGCCAGATTTCTTCTGTGATATGTGGTGCGTAAGGATGAAGTAATATCAAAAACCTTTGTAAACAGAATCCAAATGTTGCATATGTTTCGGGAGCGTATTCTTCTTCTGCGAACAGCGGTTTTGTGCCCTCGATATACCAATCACAAAAGAAGTGCCAAAACGCTTTATATAATGTGAGCGCTGCTTCTTGAAATCCGTAAGTGTTTAACGATTTTGTAATCGCTGTGGTGGTTTCATTAATGATGTGTAGCACCCATTGATTCAGGGGGTGTGCTGGTGTAGGCTCTGCGTGTATAAGCGAGACGTTGTTCATGTGTGCGTAACGTGCGGTATTCCATATTTTAGTGCAAAAGTTACGCATAGAAACGATGGTTTGTGGTGATAGTCGCACATCTTGTCCAGGAGAGGCGCTGTACATGAGCGTTAAGCGCAGGCTATCGGCACCGTATTCTTCCAAAATAGAAAGAGGATTGACAACGTTTCCTTTAGATTTAGACATTTTTTGGCCTTTTTCATCACGAATAAGTCCATGAATTAACACATGACGAAAAGGAACAGTGTTTGTGAGTTGCAGGGACATCATCATCATTCGTGCAACCCAAAAGAAAATAATATCAAAACCTGTGACCAAAACGCTGGAAGGAAAATGTTCCGGGTGTGGTGTTTTTGTGGGCCAGTCGAGTGTGGCAAACGGCCATAGGCCAGAAGAAAACCATGTATCTAACACATCGTTGTCTTGCTGTAGTGTTGTGGGTTTTCCATAATGTGTGAAGGCTTGTTCTTGTGCTTCTTGTTCTGAATGAGCCACAAAGTAATGGTTGTCAGGACCCCACCATACAGGAATGCGATGGCCCCAATAAATTTGACGTGAAATACACCAAGGCTCAATATTATCTAGCCATTGCTGAAACACTTTCCCCCAACGCGATGGAAAAAATTGTACATCGCCCTTTTTAAAAGCGATCAGAGATTTTTCAGCCATTGGTTTGGTGTCTACAAACCACTGATCGGTCAGAAATGGCTCTATGACTGTGTTAGAACGGTCTCCGTAAGGCACTGTGTGATTACAAGATTCCTCTTGCACAATGTGATTTTTTGAGGCGAGTTCTTGCAGAATTTGTTTGCGCGCTTTGAATACAGAAAGGTTGTGGTAGTGAGCAGGTGTGCGTTCGTTGAGAGAACCATCTTTGTTTAAAATATTGACACTATCAAGATTATGACGTTTTCCAACAGCGTGATCATTAAAATCGTGTGCAGGAGTAATTTTAACCACACCAGATCCCTTATCTGGTTGGGCGTGATGATCTGCTATGATGGGAATTTCTTTATTGATAATGGGAATAAACGCTTTTTTTCCAATAAAGTTTTGATAGCGCTCGTCGCTGGGGTGTACTGCAAGAGCTGTGTCACCAAACAAAGTTTCTGGACGTGTTGTGGCGACTGTTAAGGGAGTGATCTCTGTTTCATAAGTAATATGATAGAGTGTGCCTTTTTGTTCTTTTTGGAGGATTTCAAGATCAGAAATGGCTGTTTGTAGTTTTGTGTCCCAATTTACTAACGTTTTTTTTCTAAAAATAAGACCTTGCTGGTGTAGGCGTACAAAAGCGGTGGTTACTGCGTGAGAGAGGCCTGTATCCATTGTAAAGCGGGTACGCTCCCAATGGGCACTTGTGCCAAGTGTTTTGAGCTGGTTCAGAATGGTGTCGTTATAAAGGTGCTTCCATTCCCATATATGCTTTAGTAATTCTTCGCGCGAGAGTGTGTGTGCGTTAATACCTTTTTCTGTGAGGTCTTGGATCACACGTGTTTGGGTTGCGATTCCTGCATGATCTGTGCCTGGTTGCCAAAGAATATTTTTTTGCTGCATGCGGTGAAATCGCATGAGTGCGTCCTGTAAAGAGAAAGTGAGTGCGTGGCCTACGTGCAATGATCCGGTGACATTAGCCGGTGGCATCATAATGGTAAAGGTGCCTTTTTCTTTTTGTGGCTCTTGATAATGCTCAATGCGGTGTTTTTTCCAAACATCACGGCTTTTTTGTTCAACGGTTGGCGCGTGATACTTTTTATCCATTGCGCTTTTGTGTTAGTGATTGCACAAGCGCTTTGATTTCTTTTTGAACGGACCGCGTAACAATATCAGGAAGATTCTTATTGCACCACTCTGTGAGGATAGGGCGCAGCATGCGCTCAATGGCAAAATAAGCTTGTTCTACTTCTGATCGTTGTTTGCGTTGAATTTCCTCATTTAACGATGAAAGTGCTTGTCGTGTTTGTATTTCTGCTTCCGCAGACAAGAGTGTTTCTGCAGAGCATACAGGTTCAGGCTCGTTGGCGTTTTCCCAGCGATCATACTGAGGTGGCGTTGGAGCTGTTTTGTGTAAATCTAAAATATCCTCAGTGTTGGGAGGAGTTTGTGCAGGTGTTTCAGGGGTCTCATGCATTGCCTGACGGATAGAAGAAAGAATGTCTTCCATAGATGCACCATTTGCTAATGTTGCATCATTATTCATATCTTTTTTTAAATCGCTCATAAAGAAATACCCCCCAGTTTTTCAATTTGGGCACAATCAAGAGGCCTGTCTGTAAAAGGACATGCCTTGCTTGCAATGTTTTCCGCTTTTAGTTCTCCTACGAGAAGCAGCAACTTGAACCCTTGAACAATGTAGTCCTGCTTTGCTTTAATGAGATCAACTTCTGCAGATACATAATCTTTTTCGGATTGTAAAAGTTCTACTGCAATTCTTGATCCTTGCGCAAAACCTTCACGGAAAGATTTCCAGGATGAAGCGGTAGCTTTTACGCGTGATTGCAAGTGCCGCACAGATCGTTCAAGCCCTTTAAATTCATCCCAAGCCTGTTTCACTTGAATGAGAACATCGAGTCGTGTGTAGCGCTTTTTGGCTCTTTCTTGTTCCAATCTATAATCACTGATGCGAACGTTGTGGCGTGTTTGTCCTTTGTAGTCAATGGGAATAGAAACTTGCAATTGTGCATACATATCTGTACGTTTTTGAGGGTGATCAGGCCTGTCTTTCTCTGTGTAAAAAGATCGTCTAAGACCGTAATCAACACCCGCTGATACAGAAACGGTAGGAGAATAGCCACCACGTGCAGAAAGAGCTTGATATTTTAAGGCGCGCGTTTCTTTATCAGCGCGTTTGATGCTGTAGTTATTTTGCAATGCACGCTCTTTGGCTTCTTCCAGAGAGACAGGGAAGTAAGGAGGAAGTGTGAGAGGCAACAAATGCTTACCGTCGATTTCTTCGTTCATAATCTTTTCTAAATTTGAGCGTGTTTTGGCGGTAGCAATTTCTGCTTTGTCTAATTCTGTCCGCGCTTGTGAGAGCCCTGCGCGTGCACCCTTCATTTCTGCTCGTGTTATGTCACCGTGCTTTAATCTATCCTGTGCGACTTTGAGGGCCTCGTTAGCAAGCATGCAGCTTCGGCGGCGCACTAAAAGAAGGTTTTGTGCTTCGATGGCAGCAGAATAAGCGTTGATAGCTTCTAAGAATACGCTGGAAAGACCTTCTTTTGCTTCAAAGCGGGAGGCGTCTAAGCGAGCATGACTGCTCTTGAAATCATGAAACGTAGAAAACCCTTTGAAGAGAGTGTAAGAAGCGTTAATACCCATAGTGTCGTCGTGTTGACGTCGTGCAGGGAATTGGCGCTGAGGAGAATCTTTGGTTGTATCATCAGAAGTGCTTCTTGTGCTCTTGTAGGTTGCGGACAAATCAGGAAATAGTGATACGCGAGACATTGCAGCGCGTGCATCAGCTTCCCCCAGTTGTGTGTGAAGATTTGCAACCTTACTGCTGGTAAGGACGCTTTTCAGTGTGTCTTCTAAAGAAAGGATTTTTGATCTGTCTTGAGGACGTGTTGACGATTCAATTTTTGCACTTAGCTTTTCTATGTTTTCATCAATATCCACAACTGCAGCGAGATCAACGCCCTCAATGTCAGCGTCGTAATCATCATCATAATCGTCTTCTGCGGGTATATCGAATCCTTCGCGGACGATTGAGTTTTGGTCATCTAGCTCTGTGGAGTGTTCATTGCGAGTGAGAAGCGGCGCCTCTGGAGGTCTTACATCTTCAGCAGTTTTTTCCCAATGGGCATTTTTGTCTGTCACAATAGAGTCGACCAACCCTACTTTTTTTGAGTAAATAACGAATGGAATAAGATATATCAGCCAACAAATCATAATTTAGAACTCTCTCATACAGTATAGCAGAGAGACGGCTTTATGAGGAATGAAATTTTTGAACGTTTAGAATTTTTTTTTAATATTGTGGAATAACTGAGTTGATATGGCAACTCCATGCATGTATGCCGCCTGTGATATTAAGTGCATTGAAACCTTTTTGTGTTAAAAATTGCACAGCAATAGTGCTGCGTATGCCGTAGTGGCATAAGATTGCAAAATCGTAATTTTTTTCTTGATTTTTGCGTTGGCAAAAATCCAAGAGATCTTCTGGCGCCACTAAATGCGCAAAATCTAAATGTGCTTTTTTAATTTCCCATGGTGCGCGAATATCAATCACCAAAGGTGCATCATTGTTTAGGCGTTCGAACAGTTCATGTACTGTGATTGATTTTATTGATGGTAGCATTTCTTTTTTTCTTTATTAAAAAGATCATTGAGATTTTCTAAAAAATCTCTTCCTCGCTCGCCTTGATATTTCATAGGTGGCAGTGTGTACATTGTGCAATACCCGGTAGCATGAAACGTTATTCTTTTTGCGCTTGCAAAATCTCTCCAGTTATGAATCAGCGGCACAAGGGTTTTGTGCGGTAGGCTGCGCAAAAGGGTGTAGGTGAGCGCTTTGCATTTCGTGGGTTGATTGGGAAGTGTGCGCGTTCCTTCAGGAAAAAGCATGATAGGTCTGCCATCCTGTGAACGCTCTTCAATTAAGGAGTGTAATGCGTTAAAGGTCATGCGATCTCTGCGGACGATGATGGCGGATGGGCAGTGGTAAAAGAAAAATCCAAAGAATGGATAAAAAAGAGCGTCTGCTTTTATAACAAAAATAGGGTTGTAGTGATAGAATAATAGCGCTGTTTCTGTGAGCGTGTGGTGTAGCGGCGCAAAGATAGTATGCTTGGGGAATGTGGGATAATCGCACCGAATGCGAGCGATATATTTTGTGAAAAAGTAAACAATCCAGGCGGGGGCATGTAGGAATTGTTCTTTTTTGAGGAAAGGAACAAAACATATGATGTAACCCATAATGGTGATAGACAATACAGAGACCGCAAAGAAGAACTCGATGATGTATTGTAAGATTTTTGGTATAAATTTGCGCATAATTGATTATAATCGAGTAGTAGTCTTGTTGGCAACTTAACACAGTGGAAAAATCATGTTAGAATCCTAGTGGTTTGGCGGAGTAGCTCAGTTGGTTAGAGCGGTGGAATCATAATCCATGTGTCGGGGGTTCGAATCCCTCCTCCGCTACCATTCCTTGATTTAGGAGGGGTGGCCGAGCGGTTGAAGGCGCACGCCTGGAACGCGTGTATATGTTGCAAGATGTATCAAGGGTTCGAATCCCTTTCCCTCCGCCATTTTTTTAACTTACCAGATATTTTGATAAAAATTGCACTCAAGCGTATCTACCCTTTTACGTGGAAAGCCATGGTAGCTCTAAGTTAAACGCATCGCTTCTGTTTGTGCTTTGTAAAGACTGTAAAATGTACCTTGTTGTGCGAGCAGTTCATCAAATTGCCCTTGTTCAATGATCTTTCCTTCTGAAAACACAAGAATAGTGTCCATTGCGCGAAGAGATGCAACGCGGTGTGTGGCGATGAGAGCAGTTTTTCCATCCATAAGATCGGTAATCGTCTCTTGGATTTTTTGCTCTGTTAAGGGGTCCAGCTGAGAAGCTGCTTCATCTAGAACAAGGATAGGTGCGTTTTTTAAAATAACTCTTGCAATAGTAACTCGTTGTTTTTGGCCGCCAGAAAGTTTTAATCCTTGTTCACCAACGATAGAGTCGTATCCTTCAGGCTTTGTTTTAATAAAGGAGTCAGCGTCTGCTAGTTGTGCAGCGCGTGTAACTTCTTCCATAGAAGCATTGGGTTTTCCATAAAGGATATTTTCTTTTAAAGAGCGATGAAATAGCTGTGCATGCTGCGGAATGCATCCAACAGCTTGATGCAGCGATGAGATTTGAATGTTGCGTATATCTTGTCCATCTAAGGTGATTGAGCCAGAGTCAACATCATAGAGTCGTAAAAACAGGTTTAGAAAAGAGGATTTACCACTTCCTGACTCACCCACAATGCCTACCTTCTGTCCATGTGGAATGGTTAAGGAGAGGTTTTCAAAAAGAGGCTCTTCTTCTTTGTTGTAGGAGAATGTAACGTTGTGAAAAGTGATTGCTCCACGGGTTTTTTTCAAAGGCTCTGCTTCTGGCGAGTCCTTTGTTCCTATGGGTGCAAGAAGATCTGAAAGAGCACTGTTTACTTGCCCAGTTGCGTCTTGAAGGTCGTGCACACGGTGTACCAGGTTCCATAGGTTGTCTGCAATATACGCAGAGCTTCCGAGGATAAAAACCGCATCACCAAGAGAAAGTTTGCTGTGTTCATACATAAGCAGAAGGCCAAAAGCGCCACATGCCAAAAGAGATGACATGCAAATCCCCTGCAAAATATTCATAACGAAAATGGTCCATTCTTTACGCTGATAAGCGAGAAAAAGCTGTGATGTAAATGAGCGAATGTATTGGGTTTCAAAGTCCAATCGTGAAAAAAGGCGCACAGTATCTATATTAGCAGTGCTGTCTACAATGCGGCCAGAAACATTCGCTAGTTCTTGAGCATAAAGCGCTCCGTTGCGCATGATGCGGCGTTGAAAGAGGGCAATGATCACAAAAAACACGCATACCCAAAGAGCAAAAAATGTGGCAAAAAGGGGATGGATAAAGGCGATTGCGACTGAGGAGATGAAGATTTGCGCTACCGCATGTAAGACGCACGCCATGGCGCCGTAGCATGTGCTTTCAGCAAAGAGCGCTACAATATTAATTTTTGCGGATAAAGATCCTTTCAGATTATTTTGAAAAAACGCATGAGAATGTTGACCAATATAGTTGAACAGGTGGCTCATGATTTTTGTTTTTATCATTGGCGCCGTATGAATACGAATAATACCAATGCAGCGCCAAAGCAGCTGGTTGCCTTGATGCACAAGAATATAAACAATGACGCTTGCAAAAGCGCTATCAAACGCTAATGCAGGAGATATGTTGAGGGAGTCGATAATTTTTTTAAGGGTGAATGAACTGACTGTCGAATAGCTGCTGGCGCCAATTAAGGCTATAAAGAATAGTACAACACGAACGGGGTAGTCTTTGTAACACCAGTGTAAAAAAGGCCAAAACGTTTGAGGTATTTTTTGTTGTTTGTCGTTCACATTACATAATACACGCTTACAAAAAATAAAAAAAGGGATTAGAACATTAAGAAAAAATGTTAGTCTTTGTTGTATATGGAGAGTGCATGACAGAAAAGATAGCAGTTGGTTTGGTATGTGGTGGCCCTTCTTTGGAGCGTGGTATTTCTTTAAATTCAGCACGCACGCTTTTGGACCACTTAGGCGCTTCGGACGACATAGAGATTGTGCCTTTTTATGTAGATGTAAAGGAGCGATTTTACCGTATTACCTGTGCTCAGCTTTACTCTAACACCCCATCAGATTTTGATTTTAAACTAACAAAAAAAGATCTATTACCATGGGAGAAATGTGTAGAGCATATGCGAGATTTGGATATTGTTTTTCCTGTGATTCATGGTGCGTTTGGCGAAGATGGAACGTTGCAGAGATTGCTAAACGAAGCTGGTATTCCGTTTGTGGGCGCGGACGCTTCTTGCTGCCGTCAAATGGTAGATAAAAAATCTATGCGTATGTTTTTGAAAAAGAAGAAACTGGGTCATTTAGAGTCGTTGCAGGTTTTGTATCAAGGTGAGTCAGGGTTGGCATGGATGGTTCAAAAATTTTGGGATGAATCTGTCCAGAATGCAGCGGTTGTGAAACCCAATAGGGGTGGATCATCCATTGGCGTTTCCATGGTTACGAGTGTGGATGAAGCCATGCGCTGTGTGTCAGATTTGCATGATCGGGGTGAAAAAGAGGTCATCTTGGAGCCGTTTGTGCATGGTCGTGAATTTACCGTTATTGTGTTACAGGACCATGAAACAGGCTCGCCAGTGGCACTTCTTCCTACAGAAATAAGTCTTTTGACGGAAGAGAGATTTCCAATGTTTTCTTACCGACGAAAATATTTACCAACCGCGAATACACTGTGGACGTGTCCATCGTTTGAAGAAAACCATATGTTAGAAAGCATTCAAAAAGAAGCGGAGTGTCTTTTTGAGAGTTTGGGGTGTCGTGATTTTGTACGATTTGATGGATGGGTTGTGGATGGCCGTATTGTATGGTCGGACTTTAACCCTATTAGCGGTTTTGAACAAAACAGTTTTATATTTTTGCAAGGTGTACGAACAGGCATGACCCATCAACACGTGCTGCGCTATATTCTTAATAACGCTTTGCAGCGTGTTGATAAAGCGCTGCCACTTGGTGTGGAATATGACCCTGAGGTGTCTGGTCGCAGCGTGAGGGTGCTGTTTGGTGGAGATACGGCTGAAAGGCAGGTATCACTGATGAGTGGATTGAATGTTTGGTTGCAGTTGATGCACACCCGCAATTATGTGGTTACGCCTTATTTATTGTCAGGCAATGATGTGTGGCAAATACCGTATGCATTTGCGTTGTTTCATACAGTGGAAGAAATTTTAGAACAATGCCAAAGTGCTCTTGCTGTGCGAAAATCGGTGTTGTCGCTGCGAGCTGACTTGCGTGATCGGCTGCATCTGGCGCCCATGGAAGATTTTGAGATGCCTACACGTACATCGTTGACAGAATTTATCGCTCAGGCAAAATCTGATAATGCCTATGTGTTTTTGGGGCTTCATGGCGGTATAGGGGAAGATGGAAGCATACAAGCGCTTTTAACGCAAAGTGGCTGTCAATATAATGGATCACTTTCTGAGCCAAGCGCTTTGTTTATGGATAAGAAGCGCACAGGAGAGTATATTAACTCCTTGCATATGTCGCATATATCAGCTCTTCCTAAGATTTTGCTTTCTGCTAAAGAGGGAGTGAGCTCTTTTGACAATTTATGGAAACGTTTGGTTTCTGATTTGGGTTCAAAAAAAATTATTATTAAGCCAAACTTTGATGGTTGTTCTGCGGGTGTGGTGTTATTAACGAGAGCGCATGATTTGAAAATATACTTTTCTTTGCTTGGTCAGGAAGCTGTGGAAATTCCTCCACATACCTTTGAAGCGCAAGAAAGCGTTATTGTGTTGCCGCATGCAGAAGAGCTTATTTGTGAGCCATTCATTGAGTGTGACGAGATTTGTATTCGCAATCAAGAGCTTACTCTTAAGAAAAAAACAGGTTGGGTGGAGCTTACGGTAGGGGTTGTGCGTGCAAGTGGTCAGCAGAGGCATCACGCATTTCATCCAAGCATGACGATAGCGGATGGATCCGTTTTAAGTTTAGAAGAAAAATTCCAAGGAGGAACAGGCATTAATATTACACCTCCGCCTGTGCTTGTGATGTCAGAAGATGACATTATAGTAATGCGGAAAAGGCTATCTGATCTAGCAAGTAAGCTAGGAGTTGGTGATTATGCGCGCATTGATCTTTTTTACCATCGTGAGCGCAAAGAAATGTGTATCATTGAGGTAAATGCTTTGCCGGGATTGACGCCATCAACAGTGTTGTACCATCAGTCCCTTGCTGACGAAACTCCCCTGACTCCAAGGGAGTTTCTAGCGTTTATGTTGAAGAGATCAGCGCAATCTTAATACCCTTGTTGTGCGATTTGGAAATTGTTTCCAATACCAGCAAATGGATTGTTAGGAGGAGGAAATCCGCCTGGAGCGAAGTTAGGGGGAGGGAGGAATCCACCTCCTCCACCGAAGGCACCAGGTTGTATGCCTGCTGGTCCGTACCCACCACTTCCTGTCGATCCAAATCCAAATCCGCCTGTTGTGCCTACGCCTTGGGCTTGTTGGCCTTGACTTACCATTTTCATAAAGGCTTGCTGTGATCCTTTGCGTGGTGTAAACCAGGCCTTGGAAAGAGTGATGTCGCCCAATTGTGCATCACCTATTAGACAAGCTGGCACAATTTCATGCTCCGCTATTATTTGCATCCTTTCACCGTTGTTAGGGTGAAAAATACGACCTGAGAGACAAACAGTGTTGCAGAAAGCGACAATGATTTCTGCAACATCTTTCGCAAAATCATCTTTGGCGCTTCCCTCTTGCGCTTGGTTTTCG
This sequence comes from Alphaproteobacteria bacterium bin98, assembly GCA_002238905.1. Classification (GTDB taxonomy): domain Bacteria; phylum Pseudomonadota; class Alphaproteobacteria; order Bin98; family Bin98; genus Bin98. The sequence goes on from MPNG01000004.1 coordinate 64,388, forward strand.
CTACCCGGGAAATTACCAGGATATCGGGAAAATGCCATTGGGTTTACAAGAAGCGCTAGCTTGGATGTAAGCGCTTGTACAGGGTCCCAGTCTTCGACTGGTTGGGCTTCCTTGTCTGTAGCCAAAGCACAGATAAGCGCTTTCTTCTCTCTTGCGTCTTTTAATGGCTGGGAACCATCCACTTGGTTTTCAAAAGCCTCTGTATTTTCCGCAGATCGCGGAAAAGCGAATTTATGCCCATTATACAGTTTTGTAGCCTGATTCCACTGGGCCCGCAATGGTGAGTCAATACGCATATCCATTCCTATACTTCGAGGTCCCTGCATGCAAAGCTGTGTACACTTAGCCCCCGCCCAACCAGGGTGTGCTGTCCCCAGTGCCCTAAGAAGTTGTCGAATTTGACCAGCTTGAGTTAATATACCGCCACCATGGTGTAAAAAACAACGCATAAGACCGAGAATAGGATCACCTGTTGAAATACAGGGCCCCATAGTGGCCTGTCCGAATTTTTGTGCAGCACGTTTAGCTTTGTTTTTGAAAAAACTCAAAGAGCGTGTGAGGCGATGCTTGGCTTTGTTTGCCACCGCAATTCCTGCATATCGGGTGCCACTATATGCTCCTTGTGCTGCTCCTTGTATTTCTTGGGAGAAGCCCTGTCCATCTTCGCTGCCATTCCCATACTGCTGCTGATACTCATACTGCTGCTGATACTGATCAGTAGACATGAGCACAGATGAATGACAGGCTATCAAAATAAATAAAAAAAGTAAAGCCATTACTTTTCTCCTCCCCTCACTATATCTACCAGGGCTACTGTTAAAAAGCAAGATGGTAATGCTGCAAAGTTTGTATAAATAATTTGATATGAACTAGTTAGGCACTGTACCTCTAAATTTATATTCGTTAAAATGAACTGTGTTGCAAGATATAAAATATATACTTTCTTTAGATAATTTACCAAAAAATTTGCAGAAATTGCTGAAGGAATCAGAAGCAAAAGGCTGGAAACCGTTGCTTGTGGGCGGCTGTGTGCGAGATGCTTTGCTTGATCGCATGCCGTATGACTTTGATGTTGAAGTGCATGGTTGCTTTGATATAGAGGATTTTGCTGCTTTCATGCAAGAGCTTTTCCCAAAAGTTTCTTTTGTCGGCAAAAGTTATGGTGTTTTTAAGGTTAGTGAAAACCTTGAGGTTTCTTTGCCGCGTCAAGATTGCAAAACAGGACCAAAACACCAGGACTTTTCCGTTAAAATTTTGCCAAATGCAAACTTTAAGCAAGCCTCAAAGCGTCGCGACCTCACTGTTAATAGCATAGGATATGATGTGCAAAACGAGACGATTATGGACCCTTACCATGGTCGCCGTGATATAGAGAATAAAATATTGCGTTGTGTTGATAAAGATACCTTTGCTGAAGATCCGCTTCGCCCATGGAGAGTTATGCAGTTTGCATCCAGACTGCAAATGAATCCGGATTCCGAGTTGATAGAGCTTTCACGTTCTGTTGTGCTGGATATATCCGGAGATCGTGTTTACGGAGAATGTCGAAAATGGCTGAGTGCAGGAGTGGACTTGAGAGCGGGGTGGGTTTTTCTGATCAAGGCGAAATTGGATCGCTATATACCTATTTTTCAGGAGTTTCTGCATAAAAACAACCACCATATTGATGATGTGCAAAATGCTTTGTGCGTGCTGCAAGATCAAGATATCGATGAAATCGATCGTGTAACATTAGGATTATTTATTGTGACGTTTTTATGTCCGAAGCTGATCAAGGTTTTGCATGGATTGAGCGTTCCTATGGCAGAGCAAAAACGGATACAAGCGATTTATACGTTGTGGAGTGTGTGGAGTGCGGTGCGCTCTCTTGATTATGATCTGACCGTACAGCTTATCAAAGTGGAAGAATTGGGAATGACGCACACCACATTATGCGCTCTTGCCGATATTATGGCTGTATTGGTGGAAGAAGAGGTTGATGGATGGCATGATTGTGTTGAGGAATGGGAGCAAGCAAGAGAGCAAAGTAGGCCCATCATTGAGGGCAAAGATTTGTTAGCGTTGGGTATGAAAGAAGGTCCATATATTGGTGACTTATTGAAGCGCTGTCATCGCCATCAGGTTACAAAAGCTATTCATAATAGAGATATTTTGTTAAAGTGGATCATATCTACTGAGGGGGAAGGATGACGTACTGTATTGTAATTGGAAATGAAAAAGGTGGATCAGGAAAATCAACAACAGCTATGCATGTTGCGGTAGCACTTTTATCCTTAAAGTATAAAGTGGCGTGTGTGGATGTGGATGCGCAGCAGGGTACCCTGACGCGCTATATAGAAAACAGATCCAAAACAAAAGACAAAAACGGCCAACCTTTGCTTATGCCTTCTTCCTATATTCTTGAAACGTCTAAGGCAGATATGGTGTCAAAGGCGCATGAGGAAGAGGAAAGAACTGCAGAATCCTTTATGAATGATACCCTCAAGAAATATGACTTTGTTGTGATTGATACGCCAGGTTATAACCAACACCTTTCGCGTATTGTACACAAGTGGGCAGATACGTTAATTACGCCGCTTAACGATAGTTTTGTTGATATGGATGTTATTGCTCGCATTGACCGAAAAACTTTGGATATGACGCAGCCAAGTGCGTACGCTGGGTGGGTGTGGGAAATGAAAAAGCAATGCGCCGTTCGTACAGGAAAAATGTTGGATTGGGTAGTGATGCGTAACCGACTTTCAACTCTTTATGATCGTAACAAGGGTGCTATGGGCAAAGCTTTACAATCTCTTTCCAAGCGATTAGGGTTCCGTGTGGTGGAAGGTTTTTCTGAGAGGGTTATTTTTAAAGAGTTCTTTTTACAAGGTTTAACGTTGTTTGATCTTAAAGTTATGGGGTACCCTACGCGTATATCTCATATTGCAGCGAAGGCAGAGCTCTATGCTTTGTTGCGTGCTATTAAATTGGAAGAGTTGCAACAGCTGGTGAGTAAAGATGTATGACTTATAGCTTCGATAAAAGTATTTTGCGTGGTTATGATGTTCGAGGTATTTATGGTAAAACGCTTCACAATGAAGACGCTTATCAAGCGGGGCGTTGTTTAGCGTCTTGTGTTAATGCTGGGGATACTATTGCTATAGGGTATGATTATAGAGGAAGCGGAAAGATACTGCTGGAGAGAATGTCTGCAGGCATTCGCTCTATGAATGTGAATGTTGTTATTTTGGGAATAGTGCCGACTCCTGCTGTTTACTATGCGGTGCGTACGCATAGTGAGTTTGCGGGAGGTGTGATGATTACAGGATCACACAATCCACTTGAGTACAATGGTTTTAAGATGCTTCTGCGCGATCGCGAAATTAGCGGTAGTGCTTTGAGTGCTTTTTTTGATGTTGCGCATGCGCTGCCAGAATCCATGGCCGTTGAGGGGCAAGAGAGGCAGTATAGCGTATTAGGTGAATATACATCCTTTTTACAAAGGCATTTGGACTATGATGCGTTTTCTCAAAAAAGTATTTTGTGGTGTACTGCAGGTGGTGTGACGGAAGAAGTATTGCGCAACCTTATCCCTGAAATGCCGGGGCGCCATGAACTGCTGATTCCTCCAAAAGATAGCCGCGCCCCGGATCCGCTTGGCGCAGAAAACAGAGAGTATATCAAGGCGGCTTTAACGGATGTTAAAGCTGATTTGGCATTTGCATTTGATGGTGATGGTGATCGGTGTGTGATGTTTGACTCTCAGGGTAATTCGGTATTAGCCGATAAGATCTTTCTTTTTTTAGCGAACGAGTTTCTCAAAACCACCCCAGGTTCTGTTTTTGTTGTGGACAGTAAGATTGCTTTTTCTCTTGAGGCAATTGTGCAGAATGGAGGGGGGCGATTGATTAGTGTGCCGACAGGGCATACTAATATTAAAGCCGCCATGCGTACTAGCAACGCTGTGCTTGGCGCTGAGATGAGTGGTCATTATTTCTTTTGCTATGGCGGAGGATACGCTTTTGATGATGGCGTGTATGCTGCTATTCAAATCATTAATAAAATAGGGGCGTGTACATGGGAAGCTGTTTGTGAAGAATCTGCGCCTTTATGGATTACAGAAGAGATCAGAATTTTTGTGACAGAAAAAGAGAAAGCGGAAGTGCGGTCTGCATTGAATCGTGGTGCTCATCGATGTGAAGAGGTTGCAGGGGGGGCGGAGCGCTATATGTTCCGTGATGGTTTGATATTCTTGCGCAGCTCTCGTACCGAAGATGTGGTGAGTGTTCGCGCGGAAGGTTTTTCTCAAAAAGGATTTAAGGAAGTGCGTGACCGTTTGGGTGAAATCCTTCGTGTGATTCTGGGTCGTGATATGGCGTTATAGCGTATTAAGTGACCAAATGCTTTGCATTAAGATGGTGGCGAAGAATAGCCAGATAATATAGGGCAAAAACAAGATGCCGCTCAAAATATGTAGGCGTGTGAAGAGAAGAAGGGTTACAACGCTCAAAAAATCCAATATAAGAATCCAATAAAGCCCTAAGGATACGCTTTCACACCCAAAGGTCAGAGGTCCCCATAGAATGTTGAAAATATACTGTAGTATGAACAGGGTAAGGGCTTGTTTTTTTTTGCGTGTGTCGGGGCCTTTTCGTAAAATCAAAATAGCTGAAAAAGCAATGAGTGTGTAAAGAAGTGGCCAAACGATGCCAAAAATATAATTTGGAGGCGTGAAAGATGGCTTGTTTAAAAGGTTATACCAAGGTAGGTGATCCATGGTAACTGCGCCACCGCAAAGGGCGATCACCCACAGTACAATAACGACAAACGTACCTTTGTGCTTCATTATTTTCCCCAATATGTATTCTACTTGATTTTGCGATAATCTACAAGAGTTTTTAGGTGCAATAAGAGAAAGATGCTGTTTTTTCAAGCAAAACACAACTTTTGTACAACATGTGCTTGCGCCAAGCGCGTTCCTCGGGGTTTGCTGACTCAATGAGAGTGCTGTTGCAGAATGTTTCAATGTGATCTGCAACAAGAGCAATTGCATCAATTTTGGCGCTTAAATCATCTGATTCTTTATGAGAATCCAGGGATTGTTCGAATGCTATGTCCGCTGGATTTTTTGGCGAAAAATGCGCCGATGGAGCATTTTTGCATTGCATATTATGCGCGCGTTTGTAGGCCTGGATAATAGAGGGTGTTTGCGGGTGTTGAGCGAGTGTGCGAATCAAGGTCAGTGAGCGCATGATATCCAAATCGGCAAACGATGGGTGATGCAGCGATGCTTCAATAATTGTGTGTGGATAGTAGGGTTTTGCAAATTGCGCTAATCGGCTTTGCAGAAATGTGTGTAAAAACCTTAAAATATCATCTTTCTTTTTTGTGAAACCTAAAAGATCAATATACGTCTCAGCAATTCTGTGAAGAGAAATGTGTATATCATGTTTGTCTAAGATGCGGATAATGCCTAACGCCAATCGCCTTAATCCAAACGGGTCTTTGGAGCTTGTGGGTGTTCTTCCTACACTCACCGATGATGTGAGCATTCCTATTTTGTCGAGAAGAGCGCACGCTGCGCCCAGGCGAGATGAGGGTGTTGGTGAATGTGGTCCGAGCGGAAGAAGGTGCTCTTTGATAGCTTCACAAACCTCAAAGGAATGTTTTTGCTTTATTGCGTAAAGATGTCCAATGTATCCTTGTAATGCTGCATATTCATGCACCATTTGCGTTTCCATATCGCATTTCATAAGCGAGAGGGCTTCTGTGAGGCTTTGAGTTCTTTCACCTAATGTGTAGCCGGATTCAACACATGCCTTTAAACGATCAACATGATCCCAAACAGATCCAAGGTCAATGTGCATGATTTTCTTCTTGAGGTGTGCGCTGTATTCTTCCAAAGGCTTCTCTGTATCTTTGTCCATAAAAAACAAACCATCGTTCAAAGCTGCATTCAGAACGCCTGTGAATCCTGCAATAATGTTGTGCTCCAAAGAAGGAGAGAGGGGATAATTTGTAATGACTGCAAAATGTGTTAACTGCTCTGTTTTATGATGTATCAAGGGAATGCCATGGACTTTTTCTGTGATGATGTGCTGCAAAATGTGTGTATCTACTTTGCGAAAATCGCAGTGAATGGGGCTGAGTACCATGTAAGGTTTTTGCGTATTAAAGGCATGTTTTTCCAGGAGATGCTTTGCGTGTGATGGGACGGTAAGTTGTTCTTTAATTAAAATCTTCGAAATTTGTTTTTCTAAAAATTCCAAACGCTTTGTTGATGAGAGTATGACGCCTTGTTGTTCATAATGCTCTTCTATATCTTTTCTGGTGATTTCTGTGCGGGTAGGGTGCGTGATATGGTTTCCCGATACACTTTTATCATAAGGAATCGCTTTTGGAAGCGCTAGTGTTTGATGTACTTGTCCCCATAAAGCTGTGTAGGAAAGAATAGGTCGTGCCCATGTGAACGGATTGTTTGGGATCCAGTGCATGCGCTTATGAAAAGGAACAGTAACAATGGTGTTAACGAGTGCATCCGCTAGTATGGGCCATGTGCTTTGAGCACTTTCTTTCTGGTCTGCGAACCAAAAAGATCCGTGCGGCAAATCTTTTTGAATGAGACTGTCCCTAGAGCAATTTGTTGTTTTAATAAATTCGTTTAGCGCCTCCTCTCCTTCTTTGACGGATGGTCCTTTTAGTTTTTTTTGCTTGATAATGATTTCAGTAGGGCATTGCGTGATGCGGATGACAAGATTGTGAGGGGTGGTGAAAACGCTGATTTGCCCAAATTCTAAACTATTTTTTGCCAGAAGCCGTTTTAAATGAGTTGGTATATGTTCTGCGAGGGTTCTTTGGAAACGCTCCGAGAGCAACCCGTGTTCAATGATAATGGTTGCTGTTTGGGTCATGATTGACTCCGCTTAATATAGGCTTGTGCAATAGTGCGTGTGAGTGTGCGAATAGAAGCAATAATAGATTCACGCTCGGCCACACTTAAGACACCTCGTGCGTGTAGCAAATTAAATGTGTGCGATGCAAAAAGACACTGTTCATAAGCAGGTATAAGGACGCCTTGTTTCAGAAGATCTTCTGCCTCCTTGATATGTCCTTGAAATGAGGACTGTAAAAATGAGATATTGGCTGCATCGAAAGAATAGCGTGAAAGGTCTTGTTCTTGATCTTGAAAAATATCGCCGTATGTATAAGTGTCGTTCCACTTGATATCAAAAATAGAAGATACGCCTTGCAAAAACATTGCTAATCGCTCAAGGCCGTAAGTGAACTCCAGAGTGACGAGTTCTGAAGAAACGCTTGCTATTTGCTGGAAAAAAGTGCACTGGGCGATTTCTGATCCGTTGAGCCAGATTTCCCAGCCAAGCCCGGCGGCTCCAATGGAAGGGTTTTCCCAGTCGTCCTCTAAAAACCTTAATTCATTAGTGTGCATATTAATATCAAGTGATGCCAGCGATTGTTCAAACAAAAGTTGTGCGTTAAGGGGGCTGGGTTGTATCACCACTTGCATTTGATAGTAATGTGATAGACGGTTAGGATTGTGACCATAGCGACCGTCGTTGGGGCGGCGGCACCCTTGTACGTAACAAGCGGACCACGGCGTAGATGTGAGGCAACGTAGCGCTGTGGGAGGTGCTAATGTTCCTGCGCCAACTGGCAAATCAAATGACGGAAGGATCACACATTGCTGTTGAGCCCAAAACGATTTTAGACGGCTGATCATATCTTGAAAAAACATACGCCAATATTATAATACAAGAAATATTGGTATGATACTAGGTTTAAGAGTTGTGAGCGGTGGTTTGTTGTATTTTTGCTTATCAAGCATGTTGTAGCATATGCAATAACATTATTTTGCAGACAATCTTTAAGTTTTTGTAGTACAATACAACCGTAATAGAGGTAAGCAAGTGGATTTACTAAAAGGAAAAAAAGGTCTGATCACAGGTGTGGCTAACGATAAATCGATTGCATGGGGTATTGCGAAAGACGCACATGCAGCGGGTGCGCAATTAGCGTTCACATACTATGGAGAGCCAATTTTGCGGCGCATTAAACCTTTAGCAGAACAGCTTGGATCATCATCGGTTTATAGTTGCGATTTGGGCAGCGATGACGATATGCAATCTGTAATGAATGCGCTAGAAAAAGACGGTCCTTTTGATTTTGTTCTACACAGTGTTGCATACACAGAAAAAGAAGCTTTGCGTGGTCGTTATGTAGATACAACGCGTAAGAATTTTCAAGATACGCTGAACATCTCTGCGTACTCGCTGACATCATTGTGTCAGCATCTGCACAACGCGAAGCTTTTGGCTCCGCAAGCGTCTGTGGTGACTTTATCTTACTACGGTGCAGAAAAAGTTGTTCCAAACTATAACGTGATGGGTGTTGCCAAGGCTGCTTTGGAAGCTAGTGTGCGTTATTTGGCTATGGATTTAGGGATTGATGGCGTACGAGTTAACGCTTTATCTGCAGGTCCTATGCGTACGGTTGCTGCTTTTACGATTGGAGATTTCCCTTATATTTTGGATTGGAACAAAAACAACGCTCCGCTTAATAGAAACATCACTATGAAGGATGTTGGAAGTTCGGCTATATATTTGTTTAGTGACTTATCATCCGCTGTAACAGGTGAAACGCACCACGTAGATGCAGGTTACCACGTTGTTGGTTTGCGCGCTGTGCGTGGATCGGTTAAAGACCTTAAAGATTAAAGCGCGGCAGCTTGCGCCAGTGTTGTGAGATCTACTAACGTGGATTGTTGTGCTGGTAACAATCCATCGCCGTAAAAAAGACCCTCTGGCGTCATGCTAAGAGGGTCTTTTGGTGCTGGGTTCAGTATGTTAAAAGGCTCACTGGGTGTTGTGGCGGGAATCGGCGGTGCAGCCGTAGGTGATTCTGGTAATGGGCCTGACCCCTCTGGAAGACTTTCTGCAGGTGGTGCAAGTCCTGGTGTTGCTTGAGAAGGTATGGCGTCGCTTGGTGTTGCCTGAGAAGGTATGACGCCATTGGCAGTGCCGGCAGAAGGCGACTTTGTGGCGCCCTCCGCTACTTTGCCCGCTATATCTGTGGCGCCTCCCGCTACTTTGCCCGCTATATCTGTAGCGCCTTCAGCCACTTTCCTTGCGGCATGTGTGGCGCCACCTAAAAGATTTTTTGCGATGTTTCCAAGGCCAGATAACAGGTTTGATGCTGGGCTGCTGCTTTGTGTGCGCATAGGGAATGAAGGTGTGGGTGCAGTTGCGGGAGGTGTTTCTTTTTCTGACTCTGCTGGAGGTTTTTGTGCATGCGGTTGGGGGATTTGTGGCACAAGAGGAAGCGCTGATGTGTTTTTCGTGACAGTATATTGCTCTTTTTCAGCGTTCCAGTCAATAATATGGCTTGTATAGCAATGCACAGAGCGCTTTAAACTTTTGTATCGCAAAAAAGCAGTGCCGTTTGTGTTTGTTTGCTGCGGTGGAAGCTCCATGAGCGCGGCCTCTGTAAGGGAGGGAGCCTCTTCATCTGTTGTAACAATGGGAGAGGATAATCGCTCTGTTTTAGCGATGGACCAGCGTCCATTGCTCTGTGTAGCGATGATAAGTGTAGGGTGCGTGCTTATACTATGTGGTGTAAGCCCTGTGATAATAATAGCTTCTTGCTGATCTGGTGTTGCCAAAGACACCATAGTGACGGATGATTGTGCGACAATGGCTGGTAAATTGGGTTCTATAGAGTCGACATAAAAATTTTGCAGGTCTTCTATGTATTCATTCAAGTCATTATCTGTTAAACGAATTTCTTCGATAATTTGTTCTTCTAAGGCCTTGAGCAGACCGTCTTGATTGGCTAAGCAAGTGCCAAATAGAAGAAAAAGCGACAAAAACATAAAAACCCCTCCGACTATTCTTAATAGCATAAATAATTACATAAATACATTTAGCATTTTTTAACATCATTGATACGTAAGGAAAACTTTTTATTAAAATAATTGAGACTGCATGCCACAAACAGCGATGAAGATTGATTGATGGTGGCGCGTAAGGCGCTATTTTCGTCTCCAAAGGCAATGCAATTGATGGATGACTGTTCGTGTTTTCCTGTAAAAGAAATGTGCCGAGGCCCCTCTTTAAGAACAGTGATGTTGGTTAAATACGCAAAGAAAATTGGTTCAGAGTTGCAGTGCCCAAAGGGCCTAAGTTTTGCTAGTGTATCCCAAACAGATGGCAAGTCTATGTGAGGAAGCGGCGCATCAAGTATGAGAGTTGGATGGTATGTTTCTTTTGGTAGTGTTTGTTCTACCCAGTCTTTAAATGATGCAATGTTTGTTGTTTCGATGGTAAATCCTGCAGCGGCTTTGTGCCCCCCACCATTAAGAATGAGGTTTTGTTGTACGGCCTTTTGTATGTGATGCGCCAGGTGTAGAGAGGGTGCGGGTGAGCGTGCTGCACCTTTGGCGGTATCGCCTTGCACTGCAATTACCCATGTTGGTTTGTGCAGTTGATCGGCGATGCGCGCGGCGATGAGACCAATAATACCTGGTGACCACTCGTCATTATGCAAAACAACGCCTTTGTGATCTTTTTGTTTTTGAGCTTCATATAACGCTATATCCATAGCGTTTGCGAGCGCATTTTTACGCTCATTGTTGCACTCAATGAGGGTTGTGGCCAAGGTGTTTGCGGTTTCTTCAGAGGTGAGAGAGAGTAGTGTGGCTGCGCAGTTACTTTTGCCCATACGGCTTCCGGCATTAAGAGCGGGGCCCATACGAAACCCCACATCATCTTCGCTGACAGTGCTGGTTTGTATGGCAAGTGCTTTTACGCCAGGAAAACGTGATTGATGTAGCAATGTTAGGCCGTGTTTGACGAATGCGCGGTTTAAATGTGTGAGCGGAACAATGTCACAAATTGTACCAATGGCAACCAGATCAAGAAACGATCGTAAATCGGGGAGGTTTCCTAAGGAGAGGGATCGCAATTCTCTTTGTAAGGCTACTAAAAACATAAATGTGACGCCTGCGGCGCACAAAAAATGCAGGTTGCATTTTTTGTCCAGAAGAGGATTGACGCACAAAGGAGGAATGATGTCGTGTTCGCTAGGGGTGTGGTGGTCGAGAATAATAATATCGATGCCTTTAGTTTGAGCGTATGCAATGACGCTGTTTGACGCTGTGCCACAATCCACCATAAACAATAAAGAAACGGATGCTTTTGCGAAATTATCAATGTGAGTGTTTTTTGGTCCATACCCCTCGTTAATACGGTCTGGAATAGTGATAGGCGCGGTAATGCCTAAAGCATATAAGTAATGGAAGAGCAGGGAGGAGGAGGTGGCTCCGTCCACATCATAATCTCCAAATATAGCTAGTGATTCCTTGTTTTTGAAGGCGAGTATTGCGCGCTTAACGGCACCTTGCATATTTGGAATTGTTGATGGGTCAGGCATGACATCACGCATGAGGGGTGTGATGAAGGAGTTGGCCTGTTTTTGAGGAATGGATCGATTGGTGAGCAAAGTCTGTAATAAAGTTTTTGAATTTGTAATGACCGATTCATGCAAAAGTTTCCAATTTTTATTGAGTGCTGATAATTTTTCTTCCATCTATGATTCTCATGTTTTTGGTAAATCTACCACCAAAGGATTTGTGAGCAAATCAAGCGTTGCGTGATCAAAACTTGTGCACCAAATTTGGATAGGCATATCTTTAATAATAAAGCTAAGGCTTTGAGCAATATGGGCATCGAGATGTGCAAACGTTTCATCAAGCAGAAGTACAATGGGTGGATTTTTTGGTTGTGTGATATGGTAGCGAATGGCGGCCAAAAGAAAAGAAAGACACAGAATTTTTCTTTGTCCGGTTGAGCAGGAATCAAAAGGCATAAGAATACCGTTTTTTACGTGATGCCACTCAACTCGTGTGAGATGAACGCTGGTATGAGTGCGATGCATTTCGGTATCACGGGTGCGGTTTTTCTGTAGGCGATCTAGCCAAAATGACGTTATTTTCTCAGGGTTATCTAGCCAGTTTTGCTCTAATGTGTTTGTGCAGGTGATGCGTAAAGAGCATTCTCCAAGGAGCTCTTGCCTGAGTTCTTTGCTGAGAGCGTCAATGGTGGCGTAGCGGTTTTGAATAATGGTTGTGCCGTAGGTTACCATGCTTTCTTCGAGAGTGTTCAGAAGGGCGGTGTGCTGTGGTGCGTTTCTAAGTGTGAGCAGTCTTTCTTTTGTGTAATGGGTGTAATGTGCGAGAGCGTGTAGATGCTCGGGAATCATGCGAGACGCAGAGCGATCTAAAAGATGGCGACGTGCGGATGGTGTGGTAAGCAAATGATCCATGGTGGGGGTATGCCACCACACATGCAAAGTGCGCAGAAGTTCTAGCTGTGTCATAGGTGAATCTGCGAAGGATCTGTTCATTTTTTTTCCGTCAAAGGATACGGAAAGGGAAGCGTTGGGAATGTGTGCCAGATCGGCGCTTATTTTCCAATTTTTATGAGGTTGATTGTGAGGCGACATGCAGGAGGCATTTTTATGGCGCAAACCTTTTCCTGGTGAAAAAAGAGAGCATGCTTCCAAAATATTGGTTTTACCGCTACCATTGGGCCCTACGATGGCAACATGGGTTGCGTTGGTTGAGAGGCACAAAGCGGTATGAGAGCGAAAGTTGTCTAAGGCAATGGTTGAAATGCCTAAGGTCATGTATTAATAAGTTTGTTGCGTAAAAGCGGCATAAGAAGGTAAAGAGAGTGTTCTCCTTGTCCTTGAATCAATATTGGAACATTAGCGTTGGTTGCTATTAATATTTCTATGTTTTCTGAGCGAATGTTTTGCACAATTTCCAATAAAAATCTTACGTTGTAGCACAGTGTGATGGGCGGTCCATCATACTGTATGGGAAGCGTTTCTTCCGATTTTCCGCTGTTGGTGCTTTCGCAAAGAAGGGTGAGTTTTTCTTGCGTGATGGCAAGCTCTACCCATGGTGTAGCGTCTTGATAGTAGATGGTAGAAACACGATCTAAAATTGAAAGATATTTTTTTGTGTCTAGTACGATGCGGTATGGGCTGCTTTTCGGCACGCTAACGTCGTAGGGAGGAAATGTTCCGCTGACAAGGCGTGATGAAAAGTGCATCGAAAGTGTGGAAATGGCAATTTGTACCAGAGAGCAAGCAAAAGAAATGGTTGTTTCTGGTGCAGACTCAAGAATTTTAATCATTTCCAATACGGCGCGTCGTGGAATAATAATCGAAGGTAAAGTGTCCGCTTGGTCGGGAAGAGGAACGTCTGCCAGTGCAAACTTACGGCGATCAGATGCCATGCTTTGCAGTGTGGGGGTGTTATCTTCTAGATGTGGGCTGATACAAACTCCGCTGAGTACATAATCGGCGCTGTTTGTAGACATGGCAAACGCTGTGCGCTGCAGAAGGTGTAAACAATCTGCAAGAGGCATGGAGAGCTTGTGTGGTAATTCTGAAGATTTAGGAAGAAGAAATTTTTCTGAAAAAAGCGGCAAAGTGAACTGCGCTTGATCAGAGTTAACTTCAAGGCGTGTATTTTTTGCATTCGCGGAAAATGTAATGGCGTGATCATCAGGCATTTTGCGTACAACGTCGGCCAAAAGTTTTGCAGGAACTACCGCTTCACCTTGCTGGCTGCATGTGGCAGGAATGGTGCATTGCAGCAGCATATCAAGGTCTGTAGCTGTAATCTCTAAACAGTTTGTGTCTTTTGTTTTTAATAAGACGTGTGAGAGTGCTGGGGTTGCTGAGCGGGTCGGGCAGATGCCTTGCGCCCATCCCAAAATGCGTGCAATGTCGGCTTTTTGAACAGAAACGATCATATCTAACTGTATAATAGCGTGTAAATCTAGCCTGTCAAAGGTAAGCGGTGTGATTTTTTGATTAAAACGCTTTGGTTTTGCGCCAAATGAACGTAAAATAGATATATAGGTTGGTTATGTCAAATAACAATTACGGCGCTGATTCGATTAAAGTATTAAAAGGTCTTGAGGCGGTACGCAAACGTCCTGGGATGTACATCGGTGACACCGATGATGGATCTGGTTTGCACCATATGGTCTTTGAGGTTGTCGATAACTCTGTGGATGAGTCGTTAGCAGGATACTGTACCGATATTATTATTACTCTGCGCAGTGATGGTATGATTGCCGTAGAAGATAACGGACGTGGTATTCCCGTGGAAATGCACAAAGAGCAGGGAATATCGGCGGCAGAGGTTATTATGACCCAGCTACACGCTGGTGGTAAATTCGATCAAAACAGTTATAAAGTTTCTGGTGGCTTGCACGGTGTGGGTGTTTCGGTTGTGAATGCTTTATCTTCGCGTTTGGATTTGATTGTGTGGCGTGAGCTTCATGAGTACAGAATGTCTTTTGCTGACGGAAAGGCCATCGCTCCACTTGAAAAAGTTGGACCCGCTACGAAGCGTGGAACCTACGTGGCTTTCAAACCTTCTACAGAAGTTTTTACGCACTGCGATATTGATTTTAGTATCTTAGAAAATCGCTTTCGAGAGCTTGCCTTTTTGAATGAAGGGATTGGTTTTGTGCTGCGCGATGAGCGTACGGAAGAGCACAAAGAAGAAGTGTTTAAGTACGATGGAGGCTTGAAAGAATTTGTTAAATACGCCAACAGAACTAAGACACCCTTGCATCCTGATGTGGTGACCTTTAACGCACAAAATGGTTTGGTTGAAGTGTCTGTTGCTTTGCAATGGACTGACAGCTACCACGAATCGGTAATGTGTTTTACTAATAACATTCCGCAAAAAGATGGTGGTACGCATTTGTCAGGATTTAGGTCAGGATTAACCCGTGTTATAGGTGCGCTTTTTGAAAAGCATGAAAAGAAAGCTAAAATATCGTTAGTGGGCGATGATGTACGTGAAGGCCTTACGGCGATTGTTTCTGTGAAGGTTCCTGATCCGAAATTTTCTGCTCAAACCAAATCAAAATTAGTATCTTCAGAAGTGCGTGTGGTAGTTGAGTCAGCTGTTGTGGAACAGATGTCTCGTATTTTTGAAGAAAATCCTGATATCTTAAAGAAGATTTTGGAAAAATCTTTGCAAGCTGCGGCTGCGCGTGAAGCGGCCAGGCGTGCGCGAGAACTTACACGCAAAAAAGGATCTTTTGAGATCAGTACGCTTTCTGGAAAACTGGCAGACTGTCAAGTGAAAGATCCTGCACTCAGAGAGCTCTACTTAGTGGAGGGAGACAGCGCGGGCTCAACTGCAAAAGAAGGGCGTGACCGTAAATATCAAGCCATTTTACCTATGAAAGGAAAGATTTTAAATGTGGAAAGAGCGCGCTTTGACCGTATTTTGGGATCCGCAGAAATAGGAACGCTGATTACCGCGCTTGGCGCAGGTATTGGAAAAGATGATTTTGATATTGCTAAATTACGTTACCACAAGATTGTTTTAATGACAGACGCAGATGTGGATGGATGCCACATTCGCACACTGCTTTTAACGTTTTTCTATCGTCACATGCCTGAAGTCATTGATGGTGGTTATTTGTATGTAGCGCAGCCACCGCTTTATCGTGTACGCAAAGGAAAACAAGAGTGGTATATCAAGAATGATGAAGCTTTTGAAGATTTTTTGGTTGAGCACGCACAAGATTTTTCACTAGAGCTTGATGGTATTCCTTCAGAAAACGATATGAGCGCTTTGCTGCGAGATGGCTTGGCTTGGCAGCATACGCTGCAAGCAGTTAACTGCCACAGCGATGTTGCAGCTTATGAGCAAGCGGTTCTTGGTGGTGTACCTCAAGGGCTTTCTAGTATGCTGCGCGCTGATGAAGCGTTGTGCCAAAAGTTTGCAGAATTTTTGCAAAAAACCGACCCTTCTGTGCGTTCCGTTACAGACTCTGAAGTAGGTGTCGTTATTACACGCAATATGTATGGCGCTAGCGTTACGCAAACGCTGAAATACGAGGTATTGGGTCGTTTGCGCATTGATATGACGCGATTTGAAAATCTCTTTGCTGTTCTTCGTCACTCATCCGTTGTGGTTTGCACTTCCAACAAAAAAGTTCCTGTGCATACAATGACAGAATTTGTGACTGCTATTACAAGTGGATTGAAGAGTATTATGTCCATGCAACGCTACAAAGGTCTTGGTGAAATGAACCCAGATCAGCTTTGGGATACAACACTCAACCCTGAGATACGAACTCTTTTACAAGTGAAAATTGGTGATCTAGTGGAAGAAACTGAAGCTACCTTTAGCCGTCTGATGGGTGATGTTGTGGAGCCACGTCGTCAGTTTATTCAAGCTAACGCTTTGAGTGTTAAAGGCCTTGATATTTAGTGCGTCACAAATATTGGTATAGGCTTACCAATACGTTGCTCAGGTGACAGAAAGAACATAATGCCCGCATAGCTTGTGAATATTTGCGCAAGGTTGATTACAACATCGCATAAAGAAAGTGCCCAAATTGTAATGCAGCTGTATTCGAGAGGAAGTCCCCATAAAGAAAGTGTGAGAGCTCCTATGGCTTGGCCCATTAAAGGCGAAAGTGGCAGTAAAAATCTAAACAAAATAAAAAGCGGTGTGCTGTAAAGAAGGAGGGAAAAGTGTGCGCTTTGATGACATAAAAAGGCTGTTGCTAACACAAGCGGCATAGAGATAATCTCCATGGTGAGGTTGTAATTGAGCAAAAGAGACGTATGCCTAAACTGAGGCAAATACTCATTGATCACAGAAGCTGTTGGGGGTAGCACAAAGGATCGTGTGACTATAAGTGGAGATAGGAGCAACATAATGAGTTCTTTGATTGTGTAGCTAGTGTAGCGTTTGCAGGCTATGATGGTTGCGCACAAATATAACAATGCTAAAAGAGCCAGAAGTTTAAATAGCATCCATACATTTTCATGTATAGGAAGAGAGGCGGTGTTGTTGTGTGTGGCTATAATAATAGCGGACAGGCTCATTGAAAGAGATGGCAAGAAAAAGGAGTTTGTGGCTTTATTAATGATATGCATGACGAAAGGATAAACCAAATTTTTGCGTGCGTGAATGACGCCAATAGCAATACCCACTAATACCATAGAGTAGTTTATGGCGAGTATGTAGACAGGTATAGCGGGAGGGCCCCATTTTGTGTGAAACGGAGGTTTATCCATAATGAGCGGCAAGAATAAATCTTGCGTGAACATAGCAAAAAGAGCACCGCATATGAGGGCAATTGATGAGTAAAAAAGAAGAGAAAATAAGCTTTTTTTCCAAGATTGTGGAGTGTTTTGAGGCCATGTAATGGCTCTATAGTAACCCCATCCCAGCATAAAAACGCCTAATATGGCTTGTAAGATTGTCATCCCCCATAAACCATAAACGGCTAATGTGTCTGTAAAAGCGGGGGGCAGCATTAGCATAGCCAGGATACCAAGAATCCATGATGATAAAATAAGTAGCTTGGTCCACACCACGTTTATTCCTCAGAAGGTGGAGTGTTTTCTCCTACTTCTTGATCATCAGAAATCTGCTCGTCGGCATCCTCTAAGGAGAAAGAAACAGCGGAAACGACTCTTTCACCTGATGGTATTGAAAAGAGTTTCACACCTTGTGTGCTGCGTGCTGCAATGCGGATGGATTCCACATTGGAGCGAATAATTTGTCCTTGACTTGTGATAAGTACAAGTTGGCTTGAATGTTGCACAGGGAAAGAGGCAATAAGCGGTCCTGTTTTTGTTGTGGTATTCATATTAGCGATACCTTTACAGTTTCGGCTTGTGCAACGGTAAGCAAAGGAAGAGGTGCGTTTACCAAATCCGTTTTCAGATATTGATAAGATAAAGTCTTCGTACTGTTGCATATTGTAAAACTCGCTGGATTCTTCCAGTGGTTTAACAATATGTTTTGCAAGATAAGTGGTGTTTTCTTCTGTAGAAAACGGTGCACTTTGCAATGTTGCGGCAGATATGACCATATCACCAGCAGCCAGCTGAATGCCTCGCACTCCCGTTGAGTTTCTTCCTTGAAACAAACGAATATTGGTGGTGTTGAATCGCACGCAGCGTCCGTTGCGTGTAGACAAAAAGAGATCTTGTTTGTCGTTACAGGGAGCTACCCAGAGCAGTTCATCGCCTTCATTTAATTTAATGGCGATTTTGCCGCTTGTGCGAATGTTATGAAAATCTGTGATGGCGTTGCGTCGCGTAAAGCCTTGTTTTGTGGCGAAAGCGATAAATGGCAAGCTTTCATCGTTTTTCAAAGGCATAACTGTGGCGATGCTTTCACCTTTTTCAAGTGGTAGTAAATTAATAAAGGCTTTGCCTTTTGAAGTAGGGGACCCTTGAGGAATTTGATACACCTTGAGGGAGTAAACAATGCCTCGTGTGGAAAAGCACAAAATTCGTGTGTGTGTGCTTTCAACAAAAACGTGTTTTACAAAATCGTCTTCGTAAGTCGCCATACCAGCGCGGCCTTTTCCACCGCGACGTTGCAATCTGTATTGCTCAAGCGGAACGCGTTTGATGTATCCTTCGTAAGAAAGGGTTACCACCATGAGCTCATCTTTAATGAGGTCTTCTTCTGTAGTGTTGGTGAGATGAGGGAGCACTTCTGTACGTCGTGGTGTCCCAAACTTTTCTTTAAAGGCAATGAGATCTGTTTTTATGAGATCCATGAGTGCGCTGCGGTTGCTCAGAAGGTACAAAAGATCCGTGATATGTTGGCATAGCTCTTGCCATTCAGCTAATAATTTTTGTTGCTCAAGACCTGTTAAGCGGTGAAGACGTAAATCCAGGATAGCCTGTGCTTGTGCTTCTGAGAGTGAGTGTGTTTGAGCGCCTTCTGGAATTTCGCTGCTTAAAATAGAGCGTAAGTCGTCTGTGAGCACAAACAGTTCACTCATTAAGGATGCGCGAGCTGATTTCGGGTCTTCGGCGCCACGTATAATGGCAATAATGCGATCGATGTGAGCGACTGATACCATAAGTCCAATAATAATATGAGCACGCTCTTTGGCTTTGTGCAGATCAAATTGAATACGGTTGCGGACCACTTCTTCACGAAACACCAAGAAAGCTTTCAGCATAGCCATAAGAGGCATAACTTGGGGTTTCTTTTCGTGAAGAGCTACCATGTTGACACCAAACGACGTTTGGAGCGATGTGTGCTTATATATGAGGTTAAGCAGCACGTGAGGGTCGCCGGTGCGCTTAAGGTCTACAACGACTCTTACGCCAGAGCGATCAGATTCATCACGCAAATCAGCAATATGGGTAGTGATTTGATTTTTTGCCATAAGGGCAATTTGTTCAACCAAGCGAGCCTTGTTCACTTGGAAGGGAATCTCTGTAATGATGATACTGGAAGAGTTATCCGTTTCTTCAACCATGGCTTTTCCGCGCATTGGGATGGAGCCATGTCCTTTGGTTAGGGCCAATTGAATGAGTCCTTCGCCAAGAATTTGTCCGCCTGTTGGGAAGTCTGGCCCTTTCACAATGGTTAAAATGGTCTCAAGTGTTGTGTCAGGGTCCTCAATGAGGGCACAACAAGCATCTAACACTTCCACAAGGTTGTGAGGAGGGATGTTGGTTGCTAAACCAACGGCAATACCACCAGCGCCGTTGACCAGAAGGTTAGGAAAAGCTGCTGGTAAAACCACAGGCTCTTTTGTGGATTCATCGTAGTTGGGTGTGAATGCGACGGTATCTTTGTTTATGTCGTTCAAAAGGTAGTGAGCTGCCTCTGCCAGACGTGCTTCTGTGTACCTCATGGCGGCTGGTGCATCGCCGTCCATCGAACCGAAATTTCCTTGTCCATCGACTAATGGTAAGCGCATTGAGAATGTTTGCGCCATACGTGCCATGGACTGATAAATAGCAGAATCGCCGTGTGGGTGATATTTACCCATCACATCACCGACTACACGTGCAGATTTACGGTGTGGTTTGTTATAATCAAGGTTTGCCTCACGCATGGCGTACATAATGCGTCGATGTACAGGCTTTAACCCATCACGCACATCAGGAAGTGCACGGCTGACAATGACGCTCATTGCATAGCTGAGGTAGGATGTTTCCATTTCCTGCTTTAGCAGGGTGGGAATGGATTGATTATGTTTTTTTTCTTCTGTATCCATGGATAGTTACAAAGTTTCTTAAAAAGGAATATCGTCGTTGAGCTCTTCTAGTGCTTCATTTGGTTTAGAAGATGCGGGTGCGTGACTAGAAGGTTCTTCTGTGCTTTCTGGTGTACCATTACGATCTCCAAGAATAACCAGCTCTCCACGAAATCGACTGAGAACAATTTCTCTCATGTTGTTTTCTTGTCCGTTTTGATCGGTCCATTTACGTGTCCGAATTTGGCCTTCTATGTATACACGTTGGCCTTTTTTGAGAAAACGTTCAGCTAAAGAAACAAAATGTTCGTTAAAAATCACAACTCTGTGCCACTCTGTGCGTGTTTGGCGCTCTTGATCAGGTCCACCTGACCATGTTTCAGAGGTTGCGAGTGTGAATTGCGCTATAGGCTTTCCATCAGTTGTTGTACGAATTTCTGGATCACGGCCCAAGTTGCCCAGCAGGACGGCTTTGTTTATACAGTTCATTTAAACCCCTGTTTGATTCTAGCTTTTTTCTCTTAAGATGGCAATACGATTTGGTATCCTAAATCCCTGACGAGCCAAACCCTTTTTCATTTCTTTCAGAGATGGATAAAGTATCTTGTGTGGTTGGTACGACAGAGACGCGCACAATAGGTGCTATAACCATTTGTGCAATACGCATACCGTCTTCAACAGAAAACACCTGCTGGGAAGTGTTGTGCAAAAGAACGCACACTTCGCCTCGGTAATCAGGATCAATGGTGCCTGGTGAGTTGAGTACGGTGAGGCCGTGTTTGGCCGACAATCCCGACCGTGGGCGAATTTGCGCTTCGAGATGTGCGGGTAATTCCATGGAAAATCCACAAGGAATCTTAACCGTTTCATGTTGTGCAATGGTCACGCACTCTGTGAGAGATGCCACAATATCCAAACCTACGCTGCCGGGTGTGGCGTAGGTGGGCATGTAACGTGGGTGTTGTGCTGCAATGCGAATGTTTTCTGTCATAATAAGCCTTCCTTGTGAGTATGATGATTTGAAATATTTAGGTTTTCTTTGCTTTTTTCTTGGCTTTGGCTTCCTTGGCCTCTATGAGCGCTGGTACATCATTAACTGTGATGGATGTAAGTTGATCAATCGGTACGGTCACAAGGGTTTTTCCTGCTTTGACGTAAGGACCAAAACGACCATTCATAAGTACAGCTTCTTCGCCATTTGGCAATGTTCCTAGTGGTTTTGGCAAAGAAAACAAAAGGGAAGCCATCTCCATAGAGGTGGGATTTTTTTGCATTTGCGGGGTAAGAGATATTCTTTTAACCGGCGTTGATGATAGTTCCAAGTACGGTCCGTATGGTCCTGTTTTAGAAAAAATATCAAAACCCGTTTTGGGATCCTTGCCAAACATTTCAGCTTCTTTTCTTTCTGCAGAAAGAGATTCAATATTACTTGATAAAGGCAATGTGTGCTTGCATTCAGGATAGTGAGAGCATCCCAAAAAGAAGCCAAAGCGGCTAGCTTTCATTTCCATGGGTGCTTTGCACTTAGTGCACGTGTTGTTGTCATGAGAGAGCTTGTGCGGCGTTAACAAAAGGTGCTCAAGCGTTTGCATGGCATCTGTAAACGTTTGTTTGATATCTGATTGTGTTGCTGTCTCAATGTTTTGTTTGAGCTCGTCCCAAAAGGTGTGCAAAAGTTTAAGCCAATCTTCTTTATTTTGCGCAATGGCGTCCAAGCTGTTTTCCATGTCGGCTGTGAAATCATCTTGCACATACTGAGAAAGATTTTTTGTTAAAAAGATTGTGAGAATACGCCCTGATAGCTCTGGGTGCAGCTGTTTTCCGGATCGGGTAATGTATTCACGTTTTAAAAGCGTTTGAATGGTGGGGGCGTATGTGGATGGGCGTCCAATGCCTTTTTCTTCAAGAGCTTGAATCAAGGATGCTTCTGAGTAATACGCAGGGGGCTTGGTGAAATGCTGATTGGGTGTGACCGTTTCTAACGGAAGCGGTGTCCCTTTAGGAATATCTGGAAGCATCTGCAAGTTTGCAGCATCTTCTTTTTCAGGATAAGTGGCTAAATAACCTTGAAAGATTATGCGAGTAACCGTTGTCTTAAATAAGAATTGTTTTTGTGCATCTTCCATTATGATCGCTGATTGTAAGCGTACAGCCGGAGACATTTGGCTAGCAATGGCGCGATTCCATATTAAGGAATATAAAATAAATTGGTCGCTGGACACACTGCTCTTGATGGCTTCAGGTGGTAAATCCAAACGTGTCGGACGAATGGCTTCATGAGCTTCTTGCGCATTTTTAGTTTTGTTGGGATGGGTGACAGGTTGGCTAGGACAATAGTCTGGCCCAAACGTTTTGGTTACAAATTCCCTGATGGACTCAATGAAATTAGGCGATATGCGTGAGCTGTCGGTACGCATATAGGTAATGAGTCCCGTTAGTTGTCCATTGATGCTTATGCCTTCATAAAGAGATTGAGCAACTTGCATGGCTTTTGCAATAGGCCAGTTAAGTGACTTGTTGGCAACTTGTTGCATAGTGGATGTGGTAAAAGGTGCAGGCGCCTTGTTGTTGATTTTCTTTTCAGTGGTTTGTGTTAACGAAAACGTATCTTTGCACGCTTCAATACGGTCCAAAATTTCATCAACGGATTGCTGATTTTGAATGTCTTCTTTTTTCAAAGTTACGCCATCAATGCCAGAAAGGTTCGCCAATACAGTATGGTTTTTGTAAGCAAATAGACCCTGAACAGACCAATATTCTTGTGGTTTGAAGAGATCAATTTCAAGTGCACGCTCACAAATGAGGCGTAAAGCGGTGGATTGGACACGACCTGCAGATCGGCAGCAAGGAAGTTTGCGCCACAAAATAGGAGATATCCTAAAACCTACTAAAAAATCAAGTGCACGGCGTGCACGGTAAGCATCAATAAGATTTTGATTAAGGGAAGGGGCTGCTTCTTTAATAGCTTGCAGGACTGCTGGCTTAGAAATTTCAAAAAAGCTGACACGCGTATAAGGCTTTTCAGCAATGGTGGGGTCTTTTTCTTGAAGAAGGGTTAAAATATGCCATGCAATAGCCTCTCCCTCACGATCAGGGTCGGTTGCGAGTAATATTGCATCGGCTTTCTGTGCATGTTTTGCAATCATGGACACACGTTTTTGCGATGCTGCTGATACTTCCCAGGTCATGGCGAAGTCTTTGCTTGGTTGTACGGCGCTAGTTTTTGCTAACAAATCGCGTACATGGCCATAAGTGGCTTGTACCACATAGTCTTTACCAAGATAACTTTGGATGGCTTTCGCCTTGGCTGGAGATTCTACTAAAACAAGTTTCACAGACCAAGATATCGCATTGTGGCCATAGACGCAATCTTTTAAAAGATGAATTCTTTAGTAAAAAAGAATACTTTATTTTTTTTCTTTAGTAATAGGGCTCTCTTTTCCTTGTAGAAGTCTCCCAATATTATCTTTGTGTTTTATGATAATAAGCAAGCTGAGAATCATAAAGGTGGTGATGTTTATCGGAAGCGTGAATCCCCAAATCCATACCGTTGCTGCTACAGAGCAAATAGAAAGTAAACTGGCAACAGAGGAAATGCGCGTGAAAAAGAAAAATCCTACCCATGCTATAAATGCCAGAATCCCAACATCCCAACTAACGGCAAACAAAATTCCCAGCATAGTCGCCACACCTTTTCCGCCACGAAATTTTAACCAAACAGGAAACATGTGACCAAGTAGTACGGCTATAGCAGCGTATTCAGCACAGCCTTGCTGAATACCAATGTACACAGCTATGAATCCTTTGAGTGTGTCACCAAGAAGGGTTAAAAGGGCAGGTATTTTTCCTGCTGAGCGGAGAGTGTTTGTTGCACCAATATTTCCAGAACCGTGTTGTTTTACATTTTTTCCTGTAAAAAGATATGTGCAAATAACGCCAAAAGGTATGCTACCCAAAAGGTAAGCAACAAATAATACAATCACCATAATTTATCGTAAGTTAAGAAGAATTTGTCGTCAAGGAGTTGAAGCGCTGAGAAAGCACAACAGAACAAGCGTGTGCCATGTTAAGTGTGGAAAATCTTGGATTAGTTGGTATCCGCATCAGAAAATCGCATTTTTTTTGCACGAGTGGGCGAATACCTTTGTGCTCTCCTCCCACCACAAACGCTACCCGGCTGTCCGTTAAGGGGTGTTGAGCGCTTTCGCCTTGTTCTGCAAGACCAACACACCAGAAATAGTGTTTTTGTATCTCGGCAAGCGTTTGCGCCATGTTTGTCACAAGGCAAAGCGAGATATGCTCTAAAGAGCCTGAAGCGACTTTTTTCCAATGCGATCCTCCGGGTAAAGATGTTTTGGTGAGCAAAAGTGCGTTGACTCCAAAAGCTGCTGCAGAACGGCAAATAGATCCAAAATTCTGTGTATCTTCTATGCTATCTATGGCCAAAATTGTGGCTCGTTCTGGCAGTTTGGCTAAAGTTTCTTGTAATGCTGGAAAAGGTTTTGCTAAGCAAACAAGAGCAATTCCTTGATGTGCGCTTGATTGTGTTTCCTCCGTGAGCGCTTCATGTGTGGTGAGCAACGGTCTAATGTTTTTTTGAGCCAGTATATGCTTTAATGCTTCATATGCTTTTGTTGTTGCATAAACTTGTTGTGGAGCCTGATGGCGATGCGTGAGTGCCGCTACGCAGGTATGCGTTCCGTACAGTAGCTCATGATTGCGAGGCACGTTAATGTTTAAGGGATTTTTCGATGTCATGAAGTACGGTAAATAAATGAGGGTTATGAGTAAGATGTCTGGAGGCTCGTTTACAGGCGCTATGCAAAGAAGAGTAATGTTTTTTGTGAAAGACTTGCGCCAACCTATCCAGAGGAGCGCCATTTTCTTTGCACAAAAAGATGCACAAATCTTGCAGCACTTGATCATCGCGGGAAGGGCGTGTGCAGCACAAGCGTTCCGGTGTGATGGCTTGGGATCCACATACAGCGTCAATGATGCGTGTAAAGGCGACCAAACTTTTCTTCTGTGCACCCATGCCTAAGAGAAGATTTTTTGTGAGTGTTATGCCTTTGCGTTTTTTTAAATTCACAAGCGTTTTAATTATGCTGAGCTCTTTGATGCACAAAAGCGTTTCAAGCTCTCGCTCTGTGAGTGTCACCTCATAGAGTTTGATATAATGCTGAATAATTTGGACAATGTCCTCTGTGCTTGGTTTTGGCAGTATAATGACTGTGCTTTGTTTTATAGTATCCCGCAGAGAGGGTGTCAAAATACTCAGATCGTCATACGAGCAGGATGCTATAAGTGTTGATCCGCTTTGCAGTGCTTGCATAAGCCAGCTTTGCGCTGTGTGTGAGCGCTGCAAGGTGTGTATATTATCAATAATAAGATGAGAGGCGGGCTCGATCGTTTCTTGCAGCCTGAGTGTCTTCATCAGTTTTTGAATTAAGTGTGAACCGCTGGTAAGTGTTGCGCCAAGAAGAATGTGTGTACACGCGTGCAGGATGTGTGTTTTTCCTGATTGCGCCTCTCCTAAAAGGAGAACATTTTGGTTCTGAGAGTATGCACTTTTTATGACTTCTTGCAGGTGTATGATTTTCCCATATAGGTGTAAAGATTCAAAGGAATACTCTTGAAAGGGGCGTGTGTGTAAAGTGTGAAATGACATTTTAAGATGCACGCAGAATATTTTTAATATTTTTAACTTCGTTCATAAAGGCTGGGTCGTTGTCCATAAGACGATGAATGTTTTTGACAGCGTGCACAACGGTGGTGTGGTCTTTTCCGCCGAATTGGTTTCCTATGTCTGTGGAGGAGTGTTGTGTGAGCTCACGGCAAAGATACATGGCGATTTGCCGTGGACGCGCTACTGCACGTAAGCGCTTGGGAGAAAGCAGATCTGTGACGCTAATCGTAAAATGGTTAGCTACAACTTTTTGCACTTCTTGAATGGTGATTTGTCGCACCTGTGTTTGTCGTAGGTCGTGTAACGCTTCTTGGGCTAATTCCATGGTAATGGGCTTGCCGATGAGTGTGGCAAACGCCACAATACTGTTGAGAGCGCCTTCCAGCTCGCGAATGCTTGTGGTAATGCGCTTTGCTAAAAGTTCTAAGGCTTGCTCTGGTATATAAATGCCTAATAATTCAGCTTTGTTTTGCAAAATACCAAGACGTAATTCATATGTGGCGGGGTATACACTTGCAATGAGCCCTTGCCCTAGGCGTGACCGAACGCGCTCTTCGAGTCCAAGCTCAGAGGGTGACTTGTCTGCGGAAATAACAATTTGCTTTTTTTGGTCTACCAAACAATTAAAGGTATGAAAAAACTCTTCTTGAGTGGATTCTTTTCCGGCTATAAACTGAACATCATCCACCATGAGAACGTCTACAGAGCGCAAAATCTTTCGAAACTCCAGTGTGTTTTTGTTACGAATAGATGTGACAAAATGGTGCATAAAACGCTCTGCTGACATATAAATGAATCGGCAGGCAGGGGCGCGCTTTGTGAGTTTCCAGCACAGCGCGTGTAGCATATGCGTTTTTCCTAAACCCACACCTCCATAAATAAATAAAGGGTTCATGCCGCTTGGAGGCACTGAGCTTTCCGCAATGCGTTGCACCGCGCAAAAGGCGAGTTCGTTAGATTTTCCCACCATAAAGTTTTCGGTGACATGTTTTTCTTCAAGTAATGATGTGTTGTTAATCAAAATGCGTGGACTGGTGTCCAGATGTGGATGCGTGTTTGTTGATAATACTGTAATTTGCTTGATAGGTGAGAACAGTTTGTTCCATGTCATCAAAATAGCGTGCTGATAGTGCGCTAAAATGTTCTCACGAATATGCCCATTGGGTGCACATAATGTGAGCTCTTCATCAGTTTTCGCGTAAACGGAAAGCGGTTTAAGCCATCTGTCAAATATCTCCTGACCAAACAACTGCAGCAAATGCTTTAGGATCTCATCCCACTGCCTTGCGCCCTCCCTGTTGTGGTCTGTCATGTTGATTTAGGTTTAATGCGTGCAGCAAGGCGCGATGTTAAGCGTTGAGCTGTCTTTTTTGAAATGATATTTTTCTTAGCAGTGCGTGCAATGTAAGATTGAGCAATCTCAAACAACTTTTTTTGAACAATTGCATCTTTTTCACTCATTAATTTCTTAACTGCTGTTCTCATGCGAACGAGGTGAAAACGATTGTGCGCTGTTTTGATCGCAGTTTGGCGCGCACGCTTTTTTGCTGATATTATATTTGCCATATTATGATTATAACGTGTGGGTGGTGTGCTCGCAAGCTTTTCGCTAAATTATCCTGATAAACGCCAAAATAATCTCTACTGAAATGAGAAGAACAATGGCAAATTCAAGTCGTGTGGATCTCGCTTGATGCAAATCGTTAGAAAGGACAGAATACATCTCTTGCACAACAACCAGCCTTTGATTCATGATATTTGTTCGCTGTTCAATTTCCATCTCTTCCCGCGCTTTCTGATAGGCTTCTATCTGGCTGTGATCGCCTTCCCACAAGATTTGTGGTGTGTCGAGAATGTCGCTGTTAAGGTTCATGGAGCTGCTGACTAGAAAGATTTTTCCCATTTTTTTAGAAATCTCTTTTAAAGGCATTCTTGTTTTGCCCATCTCTGCAAGCTCTTTTGGAACATTTTTTGTTTCGTTAATCAGCAGATCAAGTGCGCGCTCAAAACAGCTGAGCTTTGTGGACTGCGCTAATGCATAAGAGAGTGCTAACAGCGTTTTATGATTTTTGTGAGGAAGTTTAATGACATTGCTGTCTAGTGATGTTTGCTTGAAGGTGGCGGAAATCTCCAGTCCCAACTCTTCAAATTCGACAGAAGTCATACGTTCACGCTCATGAGGACGAATCATTTCAATGACGTGCGCTTGATCTTGTACACTAATATTCCAAAAAATAATGCAGCCAAAAAATGTAAAGAAAATATCCCCACCTTTGTAAGCATTAATAGAAAGTACGTCGTTTTGATGAATTTGTGGATTGTATGCTTGAAAGTTTTTTGCGATGCTTTTTAGATGGTAGCCTTCGGCTGTACAATAGATAGTGCACTTCATGATTCACGCTAGCATAACTTGCTTTTGTGCGGAAGGTTTGTGCGCTATAATAAGCTATGGATTTTTCCGGTGCGTTTGTGCCCACAGTTATTTCTTTTTTGGAGTTTTTCCCGGTTAGTTCGTCGGGGCATTTTCACTTTTTTCAATACTGCCATCAAAAAACAAGTGCGTTGCCAGATGAAATGCTGCATTTTACACATCTTGTACCCTTGCTTATTTTGTTGGTAGCTTTTTCCTTCGTTTGGTTTCGCGCTATTAAAGACTTGCCGGCTTCTGTTAAAAGCCGAGCACCTGTGGGTCATTTAAAGCTGCTTTTCTTTATAGGAGTTAGCGTTATACCATTGGTGATACTGGGAGGATTTTTACATTTTTTTCGTTGGGAATTAGGCAGTTTTGGCTTGCACCCTTTGCGCGCTATAGGTGCGAGCTTCATGTTATTTGGTGCACTTTTTTTATGTGCTGATCGCTGGAGTGCGGAGCGTAAAAAATGGCAGCAGGTCACACTTTTGGACTGTATTCTTTTGGGTGTCATTCAGCTAGCTGCTCTCATGCCTGGAGCCAGCCGATTGGGCCTTGTGATGATGGGTGCGCGCTTGTTGCAATATGATAGAAAATCTTCTTTGATTTTAGGTCTTTTGACAGGTGTGATGGTGCTGCTAGGATCGCAAGTTTTGCACGCTCCCACTTGTTGGGATTATTACATGAGTATGCCTTACCAAATGTGGGCTTTTTTGGCTTTGGGTTCATGTGTGGGAATGGGCTGCATGTTCTTGTTGACGAAAGGTCATGGATTTATGGCTTTAGGCTTGTATAGGATTATATTGGGCGCTCTTATGCTTTTGTTGGTTTAATGGACAAGTTAGGGTTTTATTTATTGTACTGGATGGATCTTATGGTGCCAGGTCCTGAAATGGTTTACATGCTCGCAGTAGGCGCGCGTAGCCGCATTATGGGTATAGGGAGCTCGTGCGGTGTGGGCTTTGCAACATTTGTCTATAAAATCATTGCCGCGTTTGGTTTTATCACGTGGCTGCGTGGCGTTCCGCATATGATTGACGTTGTGCGATACGTAAGTTGCGCTTTTTTTGTCATTGTTGCTTTTTTCCTTGTTTGGCAAGGTTTTTTTGGAAATGTTGGCACAGAGAAAGACTCTTCCTTGTTTCGAAAGAAGCAAACATTTCTGAGAGGGTTTGTTTACGGTTCGGTGCTTGCACTGTTTAATCCTTTTGCTATTATTGGTACACTTTCTCTTTTTGGTTTGATGTTTTCTGTGGATATGTCATCTAGTGAATTGATCTCTATATCATTGTGCTTGGCCCTTATGAGTCTGATGTGGACCATGTTTTTGGTTTTGTTTGCGCACAAATACTCTCATATTCTTTACAGAAAGAATGTGCGCCGTATGTTTTGTCTTTCTGCTGCCTCTATTTTTTTCGTTTACGTGTTTAGAATGCTGAGCTCAATGCAGGAATCGATATGCACGTAAGAGAGAATTAATGCACAGTGTGACAACGCTACTACTTCTTTATGCCATAGATTTATTTGTGCCTGGTCCTGAGACACTTTTAATTGTTTCGATGGCTGGAGGGTCAAAAGCCGCTGGTTATGGTGTTGCTCTAGGTTCAAGTTTTATGACCCTAATTTACAAAGTTGTTGCGGTGATGGGGTTTGTGGTGGTAATTAACGTGTTGCCAGGTGTTTTTGTAACCTTGCAGTATTTGAGTGTGGTCTTTTTTATAGCGTTTGCTGTGCTTCTTCTGCGTCGTGCTTTTATAAATCCAGAAATCCAGAAAAAAGTTAAGGTCGTGACGTTTTCTAAAGCCTTTAGTCTGGGTTTAGTGTGTGGCCTTATTAACCCTTTTGCTTTGGCGGCCACTATGACGCTTCTTGCGCTGACTATGGAAAAGGGTATGAATGTGATGGAGGCGCTTGTGCTTGCGCTCACAATGGCGGCCATGAACCTAACGTGGGTGCTTTTTGTGGCATGGTCGGGATCTACAGCTTTGGCAAGAGTTATTGTTCACCCTGTGGCTCTAAAGGTGCTTTCTTTGTTGGCGAGTTGTGCGTTTTTGGGTTACGCTATTCGATTTGCGTTAGGAATGCAGTAGAATGCTGTGGGGGCTCCATGCATAATTTATTATTTGTACGTGCTTTTATCATTGTGGTAGTGATTTTGGGAGCTACTTCCTGCGGAAAAGGTGGGCCAGGTGCGGCTGGAGGCTTGGGCGGCTTGGCAGGAGGCGGCGGTCTTCTGGGCGATGTGGGCAAACTTGTAAATGCGCAAGCGCGAAATTCACAAGCTATGATGGATTTGCGCAGAGATGTTACAGTTTTGCAAAGTAAGCTGAATATGTTGGCGGGTAAGCGCGTATTTGATTACGCTGCTCGCGGTGCGTCGGGAGGTGAGCAGGAGTTGAGGCGGCAAGACGAGTGGATTAATCGTATTTTATCCAGTGTTTTGCGTGTGTCGTTTAAGAGCTCAAATCAAATGGAGAATGATTTCCGCCAAGATATGAGCGGATTTAAGCGTTTGAGGGATTTTTTGGCGTATTTGCGTAACACTGGATTTATTCGCACTATGCCTGGTCAGGAATATGATCTTTTCTACTCAAAATGCCTCAAGGGATGTATCCTTGTAGAAGTGTTGAATGTACGTGCGCAAGCAACCGCAGCAATGCTAAGCGCCTTGTCTCATACTATAGAATCGTTTTCCGTTGATATGAAAAGGATAGAAGATTTGAGAAGAAAGGTTGCAGAAGTTATTAACAGCGCTCCTATCTAAGCTTGTCAGCTAGCACGCGCTGTTTCTCGCGCCCCCACTCACGCTCTTTGATGGCCGCGCGCTTGTCGTGCTTCTTTTTTCCTCTGGCAACGCAAACCTTAACTTTGATCCATTTTTTGCTGGCGTAAATTTCTGTGACAGCTAATGTGACTCCTTCTCGCTGTATAAGGCCGAGAAATTTTCTGATCTCCCTCTCTTTTAGCAAAATAGGTCGATCGCGACGAGGTTCGTGCGCTTTGGTATGTGTGCCTGTAGGTGCGGGGATATGTGCGTTTCGTAGTACCATGCGGCCTTTTTCGTAACAAACAAAAGCGTCAACAAGTGAGCATGTGCGAGCGCGTAAAGCCTTGACTTCACTTCCCAGCAACACTAACCCCGCTTCTGTGCCGTCTTCCAAAAAATAGTTAAAAGAGGCTTTCTTGTTGCGTGCTAATACAGTCATGTTTTATAATATCACTTCTTATGTTTTTACGGTATTGCTCGTTTCAGAGAACAGTCGTATAATGATATTAAGCGCTTGTAGCTCAATTGGATAGAGCACTTGACTACGGATCAAGAGGTTAGGGGTTCGAATCCTCTCAGGCGCGCTTCTTGTTTTGCTCCAGAACCTCCCTCCCATGCGATTGGTTTGACATCATGCGATGATTATTATGTATATGGCGTGAATTGCGTTTCTTAATGCGTCTATTGTATGTTACAATTCGTTTGAGATTAGGGGGGGTTCTGATTTTGTTTCTAACAATAGCTCTGTATTTCTGCGCCTTTTGTGCGCATGCGTTGCAATGGAAGTGCGGAATTGATGCAGGTGTTGCTGCTACAGCAACTGTTGGTGAGATTAAGTTGGATGTCCAGCAGGATTATAGAGCTGCTTATGATTACTCAGAGCACTATCAAGATCGCGTGTTTTCTAATGTGGCTGAGAATGGGGTGTCAGGAATTTTTCACAATAACACCCTTCCGGCTATGCGGTATAACTATTTAATGCACGGGCAAGCTCCTCAGCAAATCATGGATGATTTTGGTGTTTTGCGCGATGTTGGTCCTGATTTTTATCGATGGCTTTTGCGAAACACAGGTGGGTGTCAGAGTGTGCAGTCAAGCAATGTGTCCATTGAAGGGCGTGCTTCTTCTGCTCTTTCTGTTTGGAATCCAGGTGTTTTAATCAAAGCTCATGTGGAGTGCTTGTTTGAAAAATGGTCTTTTGGCTTATGGATTGGGCATATGTATAGCGCTTCTTCTCGCGATGATGTGCATAAGATGTTTGCGACTGTTCTCAAAGATGATGAGGTTTTCGGTCAAGCAAAATCAGCTCTTTCGATTTCTGTGGTTGCTAAAGCCTATGAGGTTTTTGGTTCCCAAATGCTCAAAGGAAAAATGAATGTGAACTTTCAGGAATATTTTCGCATCGGATCTTGTGTGGGATGGAGGGTGTCGGATCGATTAATGCTGGATCTGAGTGCTGGTGTGCGTTATATCAATGGTGTTTTTGCTTTGCGTGACATTACGCTTTTATACCCCTATGCGCACCGCACATATGATTTAAGAGTGGCGGGATCTAGAGGCGAAAAAGCACATGTTTCTTTGGAAAACATTAGTGTGGACAATAAGGTGTGGGCGCCTGTTGTAGGCTTGTTTGTGCGGTATGATTTTTCAGATAAAATGACAGGATCCCTTGGGTTTGAGTGTTCATGGGGTGATGTGGATGCGCAGTTTAAGAGTAAAAAATCTGTAAAAAATCCACTGCAGGGGATAACGGTTGCCGATTTGCAAAACGCAGATGGTTGGCATATGATTTATGTTCCTTCTTTGAAGCATAGTGTGAAGGCTTCCTGCTCATTCTGCTCTTTTTCGTTTTTTGGTGTGTTGTCTGTGAGTGTTTAA
Source organism: Alphaproteobacteria bacterium bin98 (assembly GCA_002238905.1). Lineage (GTDB taxonomy): Bacteria > Pseudomonadota > Alphaproteobacteria > Bin98 > Bin98 > Bin98. The sequence goes on from MPNG01000004.1 coordinate 97,195, forward strand.
TGCGGATGTTGGATTTAAAAAAAATAGTTGTGATTTTGGCGATTAGCTCTCCTTTGAGTGGTGGTGGCTTTAACCTCTCTCTTGGTGCGCGAGTAAAAGTGGGGTGGTCGCATGTGTCTGTGACCAGTGCTGTCAATCAGCGCTATCGAGCTTCCTACTTGATTTCTAATAATAAAAACCATGGTTTGTTTAATAATGTGGTGCCTGCTGCCAACCAAATAGTGGGTGTGCTGACGCAATCAGCGAACCCTATGGGGGTAGCGCATATGCTGCAACTATCGCGAGATTGGGGCGCGCAGCGTTTGAATTTTTTTAATAACCTTGTGTGGCCTACCGATGTATATAGGGCCCCGGCAGTGTTGGCAGGCGGGGGGGGATTTGTGGCGCAACATAATGCGCCTGTGGCGGATGTGTATGCCGCCACCTTGAATAACGGTGGCGCGGCCGCTGTGCCTCTAAATGAATATGTATACGTTGCGGAAAATGATATTTCTGTGGACAGCTTAGAGCGCAGTGATGTGATGCCTTTTTTTAAAAGTGGGGTGGATGTTGTTTTGCGAGGTTTGTTTAATGCGGATTCTGGAGTTTTTGCCGGTTTGGAGGCCTCGTGGTCTTGGATGGGAGAGAGGTCTGTTGCAGTTGAGGATCTCTCTTATCGTGTTGATGAAGATAAATGGAATAAAAAGTCTTACACGACTCTTGCTGGAAATCTGGTGGATTTTGCAGACTCTCCGATTGTGTTTGGGTACCATGTTTTTGCAAACCGGCTGATGCGTCGAGTGGAATACACAATAGATATACAAGATCGTCAGAAGTTTTTGGGTGTTTTGGGGTTTGATTGTGGCAATGGATTTTCTTTTGCCGCTTTGTGTGGTGTGAAGTGTGTATCTGCCACTATTGTGTTGGATCGTGGTCGCGTCAGCTTTCCATACGCGCACAGGAGTTTTGCGCTAGGGTATGCGCGCGCTGATGAAGGATCTGTGAATGCGTATAGTGTGGCTTTGCAGTCACCCTTAAAATTTAATGCAGTTGTGTGGCCGGTTGTGTGGCGTGCAGAGGCGTGTTACAAAGCGTGGGGTGGCAAGATCTCTTTAGGCCTTGAGTACTCTTTTTATGAAGTGAGCCCTGTGCTGGGCGTGAATAAAGATTTGGTTACAAAAAACCCCGTGCAAGCGCCCATTTTTTCTAATTTTTCAAATCCAGTTGGGTGGCATATTTCGCGCATTCCTTTTCTGCAAAGTGCGTTTTCTTATAAAATGAAAGTGTACGATTTTGCGCTGCATGTAGGATTTATGTTTGTTGTGTAATCATGTCACAGATTGTGAGGGGTTGTTCATATTTTCTGCAAAACAGGTTGTGCTTCCTTGGAGTTGTGAGGTATTCTGTGTCAGGTTTATTGGAGGAAAGAGTATGCTTTCAAAGATTTTTATAGCGGGGCTTGTTGTTGCTTCGGGCGCGATGTGTTCGCAACGTCTTGTGGGCGCAGGCAACGCTTTTAGATTGAAGATGGGTATGAGTGCGCGCTGGACTCATATGGATGCTACGTTAAGAACGAAATCTCAGGCTAAGTGGAATGCGGGTTATGCTGTGGCGCCTCAAGGGTTTGCGATTTCGAGCGCTCCGTTGGATGATCGTGGTATTCCCGTTGGTGACTATCATCGAAATATTGGTGATCTCATTGGTATTGGTTTCACGCGTTTGACATTGACGGAGTCGAATGGTGACTGTCATGTGGATGGTAATGCTTATAATAATGGTGCGGCAGCTGACCAAGCGTTGGATCCTATTATACGCCGTGCGCAAGCTGCGGTTCATAAGTTTCTGCGGACATTAGAGTTTGGTGATGTTTCTCAGTACTATCATATAGGTGGTGCACCTTGGGATCAGGGTGTGGGATCTGCCCCTTTTACAATCGACAATAATATTCAGCAGGCTCTATGGTTGTTTGGGTATGAGAATGAACTGCTTCCTCCGCCAGATGCAGATGGTCGTCAACCAAAGGTTGGTGCCTTAGTGCCTTACGCTGATCGCACTATTTCTGGTGAGCATGAGCAAAAAATGAATCTTTCTCGCCCGGCGGTTGACTTGACTGCTGAGCTTTCTTTCGAACTTAACCCGATGTTAGCGCTTTACGCTCAAGGAGGGTATGGTTTTGTGTTTGGTGATGATCAGGTAGAGAAAAATATATCGTATGTGGCGAAGCCAGGTGCTGATGAACAATATGCAGATTTGCTGCAGCCAGAAGAGCCGGTGATTGCTCCTGGAGGTCTTTCTTATCTTACGTTTGATACAACGAAGGGTGTTATTATGAGAGGGGTTGAGGCTGCCACATCTATTAAAGAAGGTTGGCGCGGATTTGTGGGTTTTAACTACATGCCTTCCCAAAACTTCTTTGTTTCTGCTGGTGTTGGATTGAAGCAATATGCTGTAAAAAGTGTCATGAAGGGTGGAGAGCTTCTTTATCCAATATCGCCATTCATACGGAGCAAGGTTTATAGCTCACTTGCTACTAACCCTTATGTTGTTAAAATGCTTTCTACGGTAACGTTTGCGAAAGATATTTATAGCTTAGCTTTTCAGTTCAAAATGGGCCTTCAAATGCCATCCACGCGAATGAATGGTGGTCACTATTTTGCCATAGGTTTGGAGTACGCAAGTGCGAAGGCTGATCTAGATGTTTCTGCTAAGAAAGCTGGCGACAAAGGTGAGGAAAACAAAAGATCTGGTAAGAGTGCTCAATTGATTCAAGAATTCGCGGAGCCATTTGATGCGGTGGGTGCTATGGATGAAGGTCTTATGGCGGATGAGAAATTAAGCTCCCATGCGACTTTGCACTTCTCAGCTATAAAAAATCTGACTGTTATTCGTACAGCATCGCTAGATTTAAAAGATATTGCGATTTCGTTGGAATATAAATTCTCTTTGTAAACCTTGCGGAAAGTATGATTGCTAAAAAGGAAAACGCTTTGCGTTTTCCTTTTTTTTTATTGCCAAAACTAAGGCGATGTGTTTTTTTGATACAGTCTTTGTGTTTTTGTTGAGATTCTGTTCTTCCCCCTGTTGCAAATGGTTTTTGCGCGCTGTATCATGGTCCTTGATATTTAGGAGAAAGTATGAAATATTTAACAAAAGGAATCGCTTTGAGTATGTTTTCTGTGGCTTCTGCTGTAGTTGCGGCGCCAGCAATGACGCAAAGCATGAGTGCATCAGGATTTCGCTTTGGGGTGGGTCTTAGCGGTATTTTTGCAAAGCGCGAAATTAAAATGAAAACAAATATGCAAACAGCGTTCACAACGCGTTTCTTGGCGCATAATGGCAATGGTCCTGTATTCACTGGTGCGTGGAATGTTGCTAACGCCGCTGCTGGTGCTGCTCTCAACAACCAGGACTGGAACTATATGCATGTTGCTACAAACGCCCAGTATGCGGGTGCTGCTGGTGTTGCTGCTGGTCCTGGTGTTGCTGCTGTCCCTGCGCATGTTGCTGGTCATTCAGTGCAAGAGGCGATTAATTTGGTTAGAACGGGTGCTCTTCCTGCGACATGGGGGCGTCGTACCAACGTTCAAGGTACTGTTGCTGTGGCTGCAACTGATGCGCTGCTTCCTGCTATTCTTGCTGGTTCAAACACTGAGGCAAATATTGGTTTGACGAACGAAGGAAGGTATGAATCAAAAGCAGAGAACACCACGACTGTTGATGTAAACATGTTTGGAGTTAGGGGTGTTTTGGAGCTAGGATACGATCTGTCAGAAAGTGTCTCAGTCTTCACGAGCGTAGGATACGCATACGAATTCGAGAACAAGGACGGAAAAAATGAGAAAGAAGTTAGCTACGAAGTTAAAGATGAAGCTGAATTTGATATTCCGGCCGCTGACGGAGCTACTAAGTTCAAGAAGAAAGGGGCTAGAGCTTTGCCATTTGCATGGAATAAGGGTCAGCTAACATCAGGGCTGAAAGCCAAGGCATCAGTCAAGGAAACTTTCAGCGTAGTGGGTGGATTGACGTGGAAGCCATCAGAAAACATTGGCTTGTCAGCGTTCGCAGGTATACGTCGTTACGAGTTGGCGGTGAGTTTTGAAGGTGGATCATGGGCTTACCCAGGAAATCCAAACTTGTACGCAGAAGCGTTCCGCACAGAAAACAACGTAAGTAAGTTTTTGATCAAGAATGAGAAGAAGTATGAGCTGACAGGCACTAAGTGGGCATTAGTGTTTGGTGGAGAGTTTATGTTGATGTTTAGCGAAAACCACAACGTAACGTTTGGAGTTGCTTACTCAAGCTTTGACCAATCAGTGTTGCAGGGATCATCTAAGAGCTCATCAGACGGCAAGGAAGTGGATGGTGCGGACAGCTCTTCAAATAAGGATTATCTAACACTAGAGATGGCCAATCCAATTGGGGCAGCTAATGGCGCAGCTGATATGGCAGTGCCAACAGGATGGCACATGCTAGATGCGACTAAGGTGTCAGCTAAGCTTGCAGGTGAGCTAGAAGTTACAGACCTTACGTTCACGCTTGGTTACAAACTGACTCTTTAAGTTGTTTGTAATTGCAAAAAAGAAAAGGCGCCTTTCGGGGCGCCTTTTTGTCATTTTTTGTTTGTATTGCGCGTTGATGGGTGTTATAATAAATTCGTGGTCAGCCTCTTTTGGCATATGTCTGGATTGCGCTAGTGTGCGGAATATGTGGGCACTTAATTATCGCGATAGCAAAATATTGTGTGATTAGCAGAGTGAGGCGATGTTTTTCTAATACTATTAATCTTTGAGGACTAAGATATGAAATATTTAACAAAAGGAATCGCTTTGAGCATGTTTGCTGCGGCAGCTACTGTAGTTGCGGCGCCAGCAGTAACGCAAAGCATGATGGGTGTTGCAGGGTTGCACGTTGGAGTAGCCGTTAAAGGTGTTTTTGCAAAGCGCGACGTTAAAATGACAACAAGTGCACAAACTATGTACACAACTCGTTTCGTGGGTACTGCGGATAACGGCAATGTATTCACTGGTAACTGGGGTGCTGTTGGTGCTGTCGCGGCTGGTGGTAATGCTGGTGGTGCTGCTGATGCTGGTATAACCCGATATGGTGTTGTGGCGCAAAACGCAGCGGTTGCTGCTGGTCATACAGTACAGCAGGCAATTGACTTGGTGAGAACAGGTGTTCTACCTGCTCAATGGAGCACTAATGTGAACGCTGCTGGTCCTGGTCTAGCTAACGTAGCAGCTGCGGCTGTTCCAGCTGTTTTTGCTGGTATTAACAATAGCGCAAACGTTGGTATGCTTGATGAAGGAAAATATGCGCCAAAAGCAGAACACACAGCAAACATGGATTTAAACATGTTTGGAATTAGAGGTGTTTTGGAAGTGGGATACGATGTATCAGAAGACGTAATGATCTTCGTTAACGCAGGATACATGTACCAATTCGAAGACAAGAATGCGAAAGATGAAAAAGAAGTTAGCTACGAAGTGAAAGATGATGCGGAAACTGATTTCACAGCAGTTAACGGAAACGCTACTTTCAAGAAGAAAGGACTTACAGCGTTGCCATTTGCATGGAACAAGGGTCACCTAACGTCAGGACTAAAAGCCAAAGCGTCAGTAAAGGAAACTTTCAGCGTAGTAGGTGGATTGACGTGGAAGCCATCAGACAACATTGGCTTGTCAGCGTTCGCAGGTGTGCGTCGTTATGAGTTGGCCGTGAGTTGGGAAGGTGGATCATGGGCATACCCAGGAAACCCAAACTTGTACGCAGAAGCGTTCCGCACAGAAAGCAACGTAAGTAAGTTTTTGATCAAGAATGAGAAAAAGCATGAGCTTACAGCGATTAACTGGGCGCTAGTGTTTGGTGGAGAGTTCTTGTTTATGATTAACGAACACCACAACGTAACGTTTGGAATTTCTTACTCAAGCTTTGACGCAGTGTTGCACGCAGAGAATAAGAGTAGTTCAGACAGCAATAGCGCTGACAGCAAAAACGATTCTGAAGGCGAGGAATTCTTGCAAGTAGCGATGGCTAACCCAATCGGAGCGGTTGGCGTAGCTAACATGGCGATTCCAACAGGATGGCACATGCTAGATGCGACTAACGTATCAACTAAGCTTACAGGTAAGCTAGAAGTTACAGACCTTACGTTCACGCTTGGTTACAAACTTTGTTTGTAATTTGTTTGTAATTGCAAAAAAGAAAAGGCGCCTTTCGGGGCGCCTTTTTTGTATCTAAAATGAGGTAATAAATGTTAAAAAGATAAGGTGTGAGAGCGTTTATTTTTACGTTGCGATACTGTGACATGTGTATATGTTTGTTGTTGCGATACTGTGACAAGCCTATTATGTTTGTGGTTGAGATGCAAAAAAAGGATTGTGTCCATGCGAAATGAGATGATATTTTGATTGTGAGAGGAGAGGGAATGAAATATTTAACAAAAGGAATCGCTTTGGGCATGTTTGCTGCGGCAGCTACTGTAGTTGCGGCGCCAGCAATGACGCACAGCATGGGTTCTTCAGGATTGCGCTTTGGAGTAGCTATTAGAGGTGTGTTTGCAAAGCGCGACATAAAAATGACAACAAGTGCACAAACTATGTACTCCACTCGTTTCTTGGCGCATAGCGCTAACGGTAATGTATTTAGTGGTGACTGGAGTGTTACCCCTGCTGCGCCACACGGTTTGCCTGAACCTGGTAACGCACCTGCTGGCCTAGTGCACTATATGCGTGTTGCTTCAGCTGCGCAAATTGCTGCGCATGGTGCTGGTGGAAATGATGCCCACTATGCTGTTGGTCACACAACTCAAGAGGCAATTGATTTGGTTAGAACGGGTGCTCTGCCTGCGACATGGTCAGCTCACCAAAACAATGCCGCTGGTGTTGCTGTTCCCGTAACAGCTGCGCATCTTCCGGCTATTTTGGCAGGTACTAACATAGACGCACACATTGGTGTGATTGATGCGGCAAAATATGCGCCAAAAGCAGAACACACAGCAAACATGGATTTAAACATGTTTGGAATTAGAGGTGTTTTGGAAGTGGGATACGATGTATCAGAAGACGTAATGATCTTCGTTAACGCAGGATACATG
>MPNG01000020.1 GCA_002238905.1 Alphaproteobacteria bacterium bin98
ATTTTCCGTGAATAAAAGAGTTGACATAGTGAGGATTTGGCAATAGAATCATAGATGGAAGGTTCATTGAAAAGGTAAAGAAGATGAAGAATATTCATCACTGTGTATATTCTTAAAACGCGAAAGGGCGATAGGCGGATGCCTAGATACCAAGAGGCGAAGAAAGACGTGGCACACTGCGAAAAGCGGCGGGGAGATGTGAGCAATCAGTGATCCGTCGATGTCTGAATGGGGAAACCCACCACCATGAGTGGTATTTGCACCTGAATACATAGGGTGTAGAAGCGAACCTAGGGAATTGAAACATCTTAGTACCTAGAGGAAAGGAAATCGAAAGAGACTCCGTGAGTAGTGGTGAGCGAAAGCGGAAGAGGCCATTAGTGTTTAATGAGGCGAGTCGAACAACTTGGGAAAGTTGGCGCGAGAGGTGAAAGCCCTGTAGACGAAGTCGAGTTAGATGCTAGAGAGTAGGGCGGAGCACGAGAAATTCCGTTTGAATAAGGGGGGACCACCCTCCAAGCCTAAGTACTCCTTGGTGATCGATAGAGGAAGTACCGTGAGGGAAAGGTGAAAAGAACCCCGATAAGGGGAGTGAAATAGAATCTGAAACCTATTGCTTACAATCAGTCAGAGCACTTTGAGATAGAGGTGTGATGGCGTACCTTTTGCATAATGGGTCAGCGAGTTTATGTACGTAGCGAGGTTAAGCCGTTAGGTGTAGCCGGAGCGAAAGCGAGTCTTAATAGGGCGAGAGTTACGTGTATAAGACCCGAAGCCGTAGTGATCTAGCCATGAGCAGGTTGAAGTTGTGCTAATCCGCAATGGAGGACCGAACCCAAGCATGTTGCAAAATGCTGGGATGACTTGTGGTTAGGGGTGAAAGGCCAATCAAACACGGCGATAGCTGGTTCTCCGCGAAATCTATTTAGGTAGAGCGTTGTCTAGAGCCTAACGGGGGTAGAGCACTGAATAGGTGAGGGGGAAGCGATTCCTACCGATCTTTATCAAACTCCGAATACCGTTAGAGTAGAGACAGCAGACAGACTATGGGTGCTAAGTCCGTAGTCGAGAGGGAAACAACCCAGACTGTCATCTAAGGTCCCTAAGGATTCGTTAAGTGTGGAAGAATGTGTGATAACCAATACAGCTAGGAGGTTGGCTTAGAAGCAGCCATCCTTTAAAGAAAGCGTAATAGCTCACTAGTCTATATATTAAGTTGTCATGCGTCGAAAATGTACCGGGGCTTAAACGAATCACCGAAGATACAGACACTGCTTTAAAGTGGTGTGGTAGCGGAGCGTTCTGGAGGTTGAAGAAGGTGTACCGAGAGGTATGCTGGAGATAACAGAAGTGAGAATGCTGACATGAGTAACGAAAAGGCGTGTGAGAAACGCGCCGGCCGAAAGTCCAAGGTTTCCTGCGCACGGGTAATCCGCGCAGGGTTAGTCGACCCCTAAGGCGAGGGCGAGAGCCGTAGTCGATGGGAAGCAGGTTAATATTCCTGCACCAGTTTGGAAGTGACGGAGTTGAAGGTGTGTTGTGCGTTAATGGATTCGTGCAGCTGCTGGAAATTTCCAGGAAATAGCCCAAACAGAGATCGTACCGCAAACCGACACAGGTGGACAGGTAGAGAATACTAAGGCGTTGAGAGAATTGTGTTGAAGGAACTCGGCAAAATGACTCCGTAACTTCGGGAGAAGGAGTGCCATGTTCTTGGCAACAGGAGTGTGGTGGCACAGAAGAGGGGGTAGCGACTGTTTATCAAAAACATAGGGCACTGCGAAATTGAGAGATGACGTATAGTGTCTGACGCCTGCCCGGTGCCGGAAGGTTAAGGAGAGATGTGAGAGCGTTGATCTGAAGCCCCGGTAAACGGCGGCCGTAAATATAACGGTCCTAAGGTAGCGAAATTCCTTGTCGGGTAAGTTCCGACCTGCATGAATGGCGTAACGACTTCCCCGCTGTCTCCAACACAAGCTCAGTGAAATTGAAATCCCCGTGAAGATGCGGGGTACCCGCGGTTAGACGGAAAGACCCTGTGCACCTTTACTACAGCTTTGCATTGGTGTTAGGTGATACATGTGTAGGATAGATGGGAGTCTAGGAAGGCTGCGCGCTAGCGTGGTTGGAGACAACGTTGAAATACCATTCTTGTATCATCTGGCATCTAACTGGACGCCATGAAGCTGGCGACAGGACAATGCATGGTGGGTAGTTTGACTGGGGCGGTCGCCTCCGAAAGAGTAACGGAGGCGTGCGAAGGTAAGCTCAAGCTGGATGGAAATCAGCTGCAGAGTGCAATGGCATAAGCTTGCCTAACTGAAAGACGTACATGTCGACCAGAGACGAAAGTCGGTCATAGTGATCCGGTGGTTCCGAGTGGAAGGGCCATCGCTCAACGGATAAAAGGTACGCCAGGGATAACAGGCTGATCTCCCCCAAGAGTCCATATCGACGGGGAGGTTTGGCACCTCGATGTCGGCTCATCACATCCCGGGGCTGGAGCAGGTCCCAAGGGTATGGCTGTTCGCCATTTAAAGTGGTACGCGAGCTGGGTTCAGAACGTCGTGAGACAGTTCGGTCCCTATCTGCCGTGGGTGTGTGGAAAATTGACAGGATCTGTCCCTAGTACGAGAGGACCGGGATGGACATACCACTGGTGTACCAGTTGTTCTGCCAAGAGCAGCGCTGGGTAGCTAAGTATGGAAGGGATAACCGCTGAAAGCATCTAAGCGGGAAACCCACCTGGAAACGAGTTTTCCCTAGGAGAGACGTTGAAGACTACGACGTAAATAGGCTGGGTGTGGAAGCGCAGTAATGTGTGAAGCTAACCAGTACTAATAACTCCAATGGTTTTAAGAAAATACATAGTGATGAATATTCTATCTGGCTTGGTGATTATAGCAAAGTAGAACCACCCGATCCCATCTCGAACTCGAACGTGAAATGCTTTAGCGCCTATGGTACTGCATCTTAAGGTGTGGGAGAGTCGGTCGTTGCCAAGCCTTTATTTACTTCTTCTTTTCTTTTTTTAACCTTCCTTTTTAGGAGATCTTGTGCAATTCGCCAAAATATTTCACTGGTTTTTTCCCGTTGAAAAAAATGAATGGAAAATTGTAATCAAATTTGGTCTGCTCATGTCTTGCGTATCAGCTAATTTCTGGCTGGTGCATAATCTTAAAGATACTCTGATTATGACAGCGCCAAAATCAAGCGCTGAATGCATTAATTACTTGAAAATCTTTGTGTTCTTTTTTACACTAGGTTTTGTGTCTTTTTACTCCTATATGACCCGCAAAGTGATGCAACGTGGATTGATCCAACGTATGCTTTATATTTTCATCTTTATTTTTTTCCTCTTTGCTACTGTACTGCTTCCTTACTCAGAAATCTTACAAATGTCCCCAGAACGTATTGCGGCTTTGCAGGAAATGCACCCTCCCTTTAAATGGATGTTTCCTGTTATAGGATATTGGATTTTCAGCTTGTTTTATGTTACCGCAGAGATGTGGTCAATGACCTGCTATAGCATTTTGTTTTGGCAGTTTGTCAACACGGGTATCGTGTTAGAGCAAGGCAAACGCTATTATACAATTTTTGGTATTTTCAATGGTTTTACAACCGTTATTATGGGCTACTATATGGCCTCTATCTCGAACAATGTACGTGCTGAAGAAACCGATTCTTTTAAACATTATCTAGACGTTATGAGCTTTGGTTGTTTCTTGACAGTACTGTTTTGTATCATCATGCTTTTCCTTTACCATTCTATCTACAAACATAATGGCGCTTTGCGCTTAAAACGAGAATACGCGTTATTTGAAAAAGATGCTCAAACAAAACCTCAACGCTTATGGGATTCTATCAAAACAGTTATCCAATCTTGGTATATGGGACTAATTTTCTTACTTGGACTTTGCTACAACTTGGCACATACATTAGTAGATGTGACCTGGAAACAGCAAGTAAAACAACTTTGCCAAACGCCGTTTGCGATTCAAGAATTGTTTGGTAATTTCACACAAAGAATGGGCTGGTGCATCTTGATCTGTAGCCTTTTTAGCGGCAATTTAGTACGTAAATTGGGATGGCGCTTTAGCGCATTTGTCACTCCGTTTTTTATGTTTGTCAGTGGTACACTCTTTTTTACAAGTATTTCTTTGCGTGGATGGGAGTTTGGTTACTTTGCCACGCTAATGTTTAGCGTGACATACGGACAGTGGCATGAGCTCATTGTCCGTACCCTTAAACATAGTATTTTCAACGTGACGCGAGAGCTGGTTTATGTACCGCTTGATTTTCATCAACAAGTGCAAGCAAAAGCTGTGGCGGACGTTCTGGGCGGGCGTGTAGGAAAGTTGTTGGGCGCAACTATTCAGGCGGTTTTGTTACTCTTTGTAGCTGGCGGAACGCAATCCGATATTGTACCTTATGCAATAACACTGTTTTGGGGTATTCTAGTTGTGTGGGTTGCGGTTGTCGTTTTGCTCAATAAAAGGTTTTTAAATTTGGCTTCTTACAAAAAAATGTAACGAGGAGAATATGGAATATCAATTTTGTGATCGAATTATTTGGGGTAGTGTCATTGGCGCTGCCGCGTTGGTGTGTATTTTATTTAGTACAGCACTAGCAATGTGGGTGATGCGTCAGCCACAAGGTAGTAGCGCTATGAAAAAAATAGCTACGGCTATTCAAGAGGGCGCTCAAGCTTATCTTAAAAAGCAATACTCTATTATTGCTGTTGTTGGTGTGATCGCCGCTTTTTTATTAGAATACTGTGCGGGATGGCACATGGCGCTAGGCTTTACTCTGGGAGCTGTGCTTTCTGGTGTCGCAGGATTTGTGGGCATGCATGTGTCTGTGCGCGCAAATGTGCGCACAGCGCAAGCTGCAACTAAAGGCATTGAACCTGCTTTTAAAGTTGCTTTTTATTCGGGTGCTGTAACAGGATTCTTGGTGAAAGGACTCGCTTTGCTAGGTCTATTTCCAATACTTTGGTGGCTGGTTAGTGAAGGTTCACGTACAGCTGTTGAAACTCTTGTTGCACTGAGTTTTGGTGCCTCTCTTATTTCTATTTTTGCACGATTGGGCGGAGGTATCTTTACAAAAGGCGCTGACGTGGGTGCGGATCTTGTTGGTAAAATTGAATCAAAAATTCCAGAAGATGACCCTCGTAACCCTGCTGTTATTGCCGATAACGTTGGTGATAATGTAGGAGACTGTGCCGGAATGGCAGCGGACTTATTCGAAACCTATGTTGTGACTATTGTGGCGAATGTTCTTATTGGTTGCGCAATTAACGTAGGTTCAGAAGCCTTTATTATGTATCCAGCATTAATCGCAGCTGTCACAAGTGTTGCATCTATTATTGGTGTGCTTGTTGTACGCTTACGGGATCAGAATATTATGAAAACGCTCTACACAAGCCTTCTTATTAGTGCAGCGCTTTCTACATTATTTATTTTCTTGGCTACGCAATGGTTTACTCAAACAGAAGTAGGAATGATGGCTATAGGCGAGCATTTTTCATTACGCATTCTCATTGGTTGCGCTGGTGTTGGTATTTTGCTTACCCTTGGTCTTGTGTGGATTACAGAATACTACACATCTTGCTCTTTCAAGCCTGTGCGCAGCATTGGAGATGCTTCTCAAAAAGGGCACGCAACAAACATTATCCAAGGATTGGCGGTTTCTTTTGAAGCAACTGTAGTTCCTACTATTATGATTTGTGCTGCTATTTTAACCGCTTACCTTGTTGGTGGATTGTACGGACTTGCTATTGCAGCAACCACTATGCTTTCCCTTTCTGCTGTCGTCATTACGCTCGATGCCTATGGCCCGATTACCGATAATGCTGGTGGTATTGCAGAAATGTCTCACATGGACAGTAAGGTGCGCAAAATAACAGATCAACTTGACGCTGTGGGTAACACCACTAAAGCCGTTACCAAAGGCTATGCTATTGGTTCTGCGGCATTAGCAGCGCTTGTGATCTTTGCAGTTTATGTGGAAGACTTATCCTACTATTTCCCTAAATCATGCTTAACGTTTTCTTTAACAGATCCATTTGTTATTGTTGGATTATTGGTAGGTGGAATGTTGCCATTCTTTTTTGCTGGATTAAGCATGACCGCTGTTGGTCGTGTGGGTGGACGCGTTGTGGAAGAAGTGCGTCGACAGTTTCGAGAGAAGCCAGGTATTCTCACCGGTAAAGATCTTCCTGATTACGGTAAATCAGTGACGATTCTTACACAAAGTGCTATTCAAGAAATGGTCTTTCCTTCCTTGCTTCCTGTTTTAACTCCTATTGTGTTTTTCCACATAATACAGCTCGTTTCTAACACACGTGTGGCCTTTATTTCTTTGGGTGCGCTTATTTTAGGCGTTACGCTTACAGGATTATTTTTAGCGCTTTCTATGACCTCCGGTGGTGGTGCATGGGATAATGCCAAAAAGTTTATCGAAGATGGCGCCTATGGTGGAAAAGGCTCTGTAGCGCATGAAGCATCTATTACTGGCGATACAGTCGGTGATCCCTACAAAGATACTGCTGGTCCTGCTATCAACCCTATGATTAAGATTGTAAACATTGTTGCTATCATCTTACTTATGGTTGTGTACAAAATGCAGTGCTAGAAAAAACCTCTTGTAGGTTAAAAAAAAGGCACCGAAAGGTGCCTTTTTTTATGCAAGTGCTTTGAGTACTAAGTGATCTCACTTCGAATTTTGGATACGATTGTGTGCAAAATGCCGTGAATAAATTGTGGCTCTTTTTTAATAAAAAACGCATGACCAATATCAATGTATTCTGATAAAATCAGCGGTGTTTCTGTTTCAGGTAAAAACGCTTCAGAAGCACCGGCCCTAATGATAGAGAGAACCACAGGATCTAAACGATCTAAAGACCAAGATGCGCTTAAATTCTTTTCAATGCACTGATCAATCTCTGTTGTATGCTTTTTCCATGTACTGATAATATTTGTGCAAAATGGTTGATCAATAACAAGCTCTTCTGCATATGCAGCTAAACACGACTGAATAACTTCTTTTATAGCACCACCGCCTCTTTTTGCATGCGCTAAATAAAAAATAGCTTGAGTGGCAATGAGGCGTGATGCACTTTTTTTTTGAAAATCGGGATTCATAGACTCACCATGATAGCATATATCACTCAGAAATGTTCGAAGGAGATTGACAGAATTTCACAAACTCCTCCAAAGACTCAAAAGGCATGTGTGAAGCTGCGTAACGAATGTATGCTGTCATATCCGTTTTTCGAAGATGTTTTAAAGTGATCAGCGCAATGGTGTGTACAGAAATTTCGTTAGAAGATCTGTTTTCAATGCTTTTAATAATCTCAGTAATCAATCTGTCAATATAGAGCGTGTTAAAAGGCCTTTTGCGCATCACCATATACAGAGATTTTGTGATTTTTTCTGTGTTAAAACTTTCGCGGATATTGTCATTTTTTATGACCACCATGGCGATTTTTTGCGCACGCTCAATGGTAATGAATTTTTGTCGACACTGTGTGCATTTACGCCTTCTTTTGATCAAAGACCCTTGCATAAGTGAGCGGGTATCTTGTACGGAGGTTGAGGGGTGTAGGCAGTTAGGACAGTGCATTGCTGGGTTCCCATATTCCTGTTTTGATGAGCTTTAAAGCATAAAACCCCGACGGCTTCATGACAAAAATAAAGAAAAGGTCAATAAAACCTTTCTTTTTATGTTTATTGTGCGCAGGGATGCGAACAGTTAAAGGGTGACGGTGCAAAGACCACAGCGCTGGCTGCTTAGAAAGCGCGCTGAGGTTAAGCGTAGACACTATGGAGGGCAGCATTGCTTCTATGCGCTCTTTTGTGAGCTTTGGCGACAATGTTCCGGCCAAGCGCTCGACGACTTTGTTGCAAGCGTAATAAAACGATTGAGGCTCCATTTTTAACGCTTTCATGAGTACCGTCATAGGTCTTTCCATATGGTCTTTAATAGGCGGCATCTTGTATTGTGGTTTGGTTGCGTGCAAATCGTAGACTGCATGCAGCGCTTTTGATGCTCCGTCCATAGCAATCTGTACACCTGATGCGTTGAATGTGCAAATAAAGGATGTGATTTTATTTTGAAAAAACGTTGTATACGTAAAGTGGAAAGAGTCTGCCGGAAGCGTTTTAATAGGTTGGCCTGTGAGTTCACAGTTACGTGACATTAACGCTTTTTTTGCAGATTGTTTGACAGTTTCGACAAGTCTGGATGTGTTTTGCAAAGGACTACAAAGATCTTTAAAAAAAACCATCAGAGATTTACCGGAATGGTGCTGCATGGCAGGAAAAGGCGAGTCCTCAGCTACCAGTGATGTGCAGAATAAAAAGAGTGAGAACAACACTTTTAGCATTAATACAAACCCTCATCGGTGTTATCCCCCAAAGGTGCCTCAAGGTCTAAAGATGTATGGTTGTCATTTTCTTTTTCAAAGGCTTCTAAAATGGTCTGATCGCTTTTCATAGGTTTGCCGGTTTCGAGGTCTACCTTTAAAAGAGAAATACCCTCCGGAGTCGGAAAAGGGCCGGCTTTTCGTTTTTTCATGTAGCCATGCATAAATTCTTTAAAGATAGGACCTGCAACACGGCCGCCGGTTCGATCTTGCCCCAGGCTTTGTGGTTGGTCAAAGCCGATAAAAACACCAACGACTATTTGGTTGGTGTATCCTATGAAAAGAGCATCCTTGAAATCGCTGGAGGTACCGGTTTTTCCGGCAATGCTAACGTTGGGTATATGCGCGCGCCGACCAGAACCTCGGCTCACAACACCCTCCAACATAGAGGACATTTGATAAGCATGCGTGGCTTTTATGACTCTGTGACGGTTATCTTGTAGGGTGGGGGCCACCTGATGATTCCAAGGTTCATTTTTCTGTGCTTGGGCGCTCATAGGGTTGTGCGCAATTAAGGTATTGCCGTGACGATCTTGCACACGATCAATAAAGGTTGGAGTGATATATTTTCCTCCGTTGGCAATCATAGCATAGGCGGTGGTAATGCGTAGCAAAGTTGTAGATTCTGATCCTAGCACAGACACTAAATTGCGCGACATGTTGTCGTAGATGTTAAGGCGCTTTGCTAACTCAGAAATGCGCGACATGCCAATGTGGGAGGCTAAGCGAATAGGGGCTAGGTTAACAGAGCGCTCAAGTGCACGGCGTAAGGTGTTTTTTCCATAAAATTTTCCTGTAATATTTTGAGGGCGCCAGTTTCCTATGACTATTGGGGCGTCTAGCAGAACGCTGGCTGGTGTGTAACCAGCCTCAAGCGCTGATAAATACACAAAAGGTTTGAATGTAGAGCCAATTTGTCGTTCCGCCTGGGTAATGCGGTTAAACTGACTGTGAGAAAAGCGGTAACCACCGTCAAATGCCACTACGCGCCCTGAATGAGGCTCAATGGCTACCAAGCCTCCGTTAACTTCAGGGATTTGATCAAGTGCATATTCACCGCCTTCTTCTCGGGAAACCACAATAATATCTCCTAGACTTAGGACGTCGGATGGCATCAGAATGGGTGGTCCAAGGGTTGGGTATCCTGTGGTGCTGTTGATGCGATATTTGCGTGCCCAGTGCATAGATTGCAAATCAATGGTGCCTTTTTCTCCGTTGGCAAAGCCAATGGAGACGCTTTCATCGTTAAGTTCCAAGACTACCGCAATCGCCTGCTTATAAAGTCGTTTTGGCAATGGCATTTCTGAAAGTTTTTTCTGCCAATTCTCTAAGGTGATGCGGGTAATAGGCCCGCGGAATCCTAGTGATTTATCATGCTTTTGAATCCCTTCGTGCAAAACGCGATCAGCCAATTCTTGCAATTCAGAGTCCAGGCTGCTTCGCACATAAAGCCCCCCAGCGTAAAAGTCATTGGCGTTGTATCTTTCAATGAGTTGTTGGCGCACATGTTCTGCAAAATAGTAGGCGTCAATGGTGAGTAGTGAAGGTTTTGTACGTGCATTAAGAGGCTGCTGCAAAGCGTGTATTGCTTCAGATTCGGTAATAAAACCTTCTTCTAACATACGTGTTATGACCCAATTTCTGCGTTCTAAGGCGCTTTCAGGGTGGCGTGTGGGATGATAATTTTGCGGCGCTTTAGGCAGTGCCGCTAAAAAAGCAATTTCATGCAGCTCAAGATCTTCAATGCACTTATCAAAATACAAAAGGCTTGCAGAAACAATACCGTAGGTTCGTGCTCCCATATAGATTTCATTTATGTAAAGCTCCAAAATGCGATCCTTAGAAAGCGCGGATTCCAATCGCATTGCTAAAATGGCTTCACGAATTTTGCGAATGTATGTGCGTTCTTTTGTGAGAAGGAAGTTTTTAGCAACTTGTTGGGTAATGGTTGAACCACCCACAGGACGCTGTGATGATCTTGAGAAGAAAGCGTGTGCGTTGGTAATGGCCGCGCGTATAATGCTCGATAAATCAACACCTTTGTGTGAATAAAACGATTTGTCTTCTACAGCAAGAAATGCTTGTATCAACCGTTTTGGTATTTCCTCAATAGAAACAAATGTACGACGCTCTTGGGCGTACTCTGCAAACAATAAGCCATCAGATGAATATATGCGCGTTCCCATAGGTGGCTCATAATGTTTCAAATGATCGTGGCTAGGAAGATCTTGTATAATATAGTAAATAAAGCTAGCGCTTCCAACCAAACTTACTAAAAAAATAACAAGAGCAATGTATAAAAATCGCCTAAAAAGAGACACAACACCCCGCATATCAGTGTACTGAAGAAAACGCTTTAGCACAATACTCTTGAGTTGAAGGCGTTGTTCTTGTACAATGATAAAGCTAGGTAGTGTAAAGCATGAAAAAGAATATCCATCCAAAATATCACACCATTACAGTTCAGTTGACTAATGGCGAGACGTTTGAGACTCGTTCTACATATGGTAAAGAAGGTGTTGTGTTGCGCCTCGATGTTGATCCAACAACACACCCTGCGTGGACCGGTGTCCATAGAGCGCTGGATTCCGGCGGTCAACTTTCTCGTTTTCGTAAGCGATTTAAAGATCTTAAAATTTGATTTACAGAAAGTAAGCATACTCAGTGAGCGCGCTGCAGATAGAATCTGCCAAGGCTGCTTGGTATGCTTTGTCTTGTAAGATAGTGCGCTCATGCACATGTGATGTGTGCCCTAACGATAAATGAAGGCTTGGGCATGGCAATTGCTCGAATTCTCTTATAGATAAAGCGCTGGGAATGTTGTGGTACACCAGAGTTAGCTGCTTGAGGTGTCCCAGCATAAGGTGTCCTAGGCGTTCAGATTGGTCGTCAATGAGCGATCGATGCTCCCAGGGAGTTGTTTTGTGCGCGCTTTTATTATGGTACACAACAGCGCCGCGAAGCTCGCTATTGGGGTTTTGGCTTGTATGAAGCGTGATATAACAGCTTGGGTAATGGGAAAGTACTGTGTGTAAACGATGAGCCTTTGAAACGGTGACATCGCTTGTTCGGGTAAGCACAACATTGAACTTATGGGTTTGTATCAGTTTTTTCTTTAGAAACAGAGCCACAGATAAGCAGATATCTTTTTCTGCAATGCCGTTCACAACTGATCCATAATCAGATCCCCCATGCCCTGCATCAATGACAATGGTTGGTTTAGTGTCAATCATAGGTTTGTTAGCAGTCCTAGGAGTGCTAAGAGTGTCTGTAGGCGTAGGCTTGTGAACAGGACTAGGGGTGTTTTTTGTGTGAAAATGAATTTCTTGATGAAGACCTCTGTGTATGATTTTTCCCGTAAATATATGCTCGGTTTGTGTGTGAGTTTTAATGGTGAGTATAAAATACTTGCCGTCGTGATAGGTCTTTGTGGTAAGTGCTGTTGTGTTGGATAACATCATAAAAGGTTGGGTGGCACGCAAAGATATCAAGCTGTTCTCATGGGAGTGAACACTGATTTGGACACTGCTTTGAGGTCGCTTCAAATCACAAATTATTGACCTTCCTTTTAAAAATAGTTTTGTGTGAATGGAAGAAGGCGTAAATGATGCAGAAGGAAAAAGGCTACTGCTGCAATAAAAAAGCGCTGCTATGAAAGGTAAAGCGTTGACCATAATCTAAAATATCATACAAAGAAGAATTTATGACATTTGTGCGTTATAATGTAATGGGGAGAATAATGTCCCCGAAAGGAATTTTTATGCGCATATTTATCGATGCATCTACTCATGACGAAATTAGAGTGGGTGTGGTCAACAAGCGCCAAGAACTTGCCGAGTATTTTTTTGAGGATGCTTGCGCGGAGCAAGTAAAGGGAAGTATTTTTTTAGGGATTGTTACGCGTGTGGAGCCATCCCTACAGGCTGCTTTTGTTGATTACGGTGCTGAAAGAAATGGTTTTTTATCGTTTCGTGAAGTCCATCCAGATTATTTTAGAATACCCGTGGCTGATCGGCCAGAGCCAGAAAAAAACTCTGAAGACTCTAGCGATTTTGAACTGTTTTTTGATGGCGAGATGGAGTCAACATCCCTAGAGTCTTCAGAAGATATGGCGGCAAAGCCTCGCTTTCAAGAACAGTATAAACGCTATAAAATGCAAGAGGTCATTAAACCAAATCAAGTGATTCTTGTACAGATTGTTAAAGAAGAGCGTCAACAAAAAGGTGCGGCGCTTACAAGCTTTATTACGCTTTCTGGGCGTTACAGCGTTTTATTGCCTAATTCACCAAAGAGTGGTGGGATTTCAAGGCGTATTCGTGATATTCAAACACGCGAAAAACTGCAAAAAGATTTAGACTCATTGGATGTTCAAGAAGGCTCATCCCTTGTTGTGCGCACCGCTTGCGAAGGGCAAGGAAAATCTGATCTTAAAGTGGATTACAATTACTTGCGCAAAACCTGGAGAGATATTTGTGAAAAAACTATACAAGCAAACGCGCCCAGCTTAATTCACAAAGAGTTCAACGTGGGCATACGCTCTTTGCGTGATTTTTGGTCACCACAATTAGAAGAAGTGTGGATTTCTGGTAAAGAACTTTTTGATGAAGCCTGCGCGTTTGTGAAGGTTTACGCGCCGCGGCAAGTGAGCAAAATAAAGCTTTACACTGAGAGTGTGCCAATTTTTGAAAAGTATTGTGTAGAAAATCAAATCCAGTCATTATTTGAGCCAACAGTGTATCTGCCATCTGGTGGGTATATTGTGATTAACCAAACAGAAGCATTAGTCTCCATTGATGTAAACTCTGGGCGTGCGACCAAAGAGCGTCATATTGAAGAAACCGCTTTGCAAACAAACTTGAGTGCCGTCTTAGAAGTGGCGCGCCAAATTCGTTTGCGCGATTTATCCGGTTTATTGGTTGTAGATTTTATTGATATGATGGACATGGCTAACCGATCAAGGGTTGAACAAGCAATGCAGCTAGCAATGGCTGAAGATCGCGCTAGAGTGCAAATCAGCCGCATTAGCCAGTTTGGTCTTATGGAAATGTCACGCCAGCGCTTAGGTTTTTCCGCTATGGATAAAATGACGTTGGTGTGCACACATTGCCGAGGTGCTGGTGTCATTAAAAGAGATGACTTTCTTGCTAAACAGCTTTTGCGTGCTTTAGAGCGTGTTGTTCTTTATAAGTCTGGAGAGGAATTTTTGACGGTTTACGCACCACAAGCAGTCTATCTGAAGATTTTATCGTCTTATACTGATTTTCTTGGGCGCATACGTGCAAGAAAATGTCCTGTTTACTTTGGGGTTTTGCCTAATGATGGCAAAGGTATGCGCGTTTGTGATGAAAACAATAATATTTTATGGTGTGAAAATGAGGCCTTGGAGCAATCTGAAAAGAACGATAAATACAAGGTGTCAGCCGATAGCGATATTCTTGCTATGCGCCGTAGTCGCATAAAGAGTTCAAAGCATGAGGCTGAAGAGCGTCCAAAACCTCAAAGCAGTGATATTGCACCTCAAAAATTTGAGAAAACAGTTTCTCAAACAGGTGCTTCTGACGATCAAAAAGATTCAGAAAAAAATCCTCACACCAATACGGATCAAAAGCGCGCAGAACCGAAAAAAACAGATTCTGTCGATCCTCCTAAGAAAACAAGAAAGAAAATTATTCAAAAGGTTGAAAAAACAGAAAAAAGCGCTGCTCAAAAGAATGCAGAGCCTCAAAAGGTTGCTCACGCTAAAGAGAAAACAGAAAAAAAAGTCGATAAGTCTCAAGATATGAAGACAGTGAAGCCTGATAAGGCACGCGTTTCTCGTACTAAAGCAAAAATTGAAAACCAGAAAACTCCGAAAAAAGAGGAGAAAGACCCTGCAAAACAAGATGTGACAGAGAAGAAGAAAAAAACAGCAAAAAAAAAGGCTTTAGAAACTCGGAATAAATCAGATGCTAAAACAAAAGAAAAAACTCCGTCAAATCGTGATAAAAATGTCTAAAGCTATTATACTGACTGCAGCAATTATGCTTTTGCCTGGTTGTAGCACCATTGGAGGCCCACACAGTTGGTTTGGAAAAACAACCGCCACCATCGAAGGTGGCACGGGTCGTCCTGGTTGGGGATCGTTTTTTGCTGATTGGGAGATGAGAGCTCATTTGCTCTCCCGCATGAGTGAGTTAGAGCCTGATTTGTATGCAAACGTCAGCCTTTATGTTTTGGATAAAAGAGTATTGGCTGTGGGTGTCTTGCAATCGCAAGAGCAAAAGATGCGTTTGGAGAGCTTTTTACATCTCACGGCCCCTCATGCCAATATCGAAGACCGCACTATTTTTGCTCAAAGCTATGGTGTGAGCGTACGACTGCATGATTCTTGGTTAGAAAAGAAAATTGAGATGAAGCTCTTGTTTTCTGAAATTTCTTCCCATAATTTTGATGTTATTATCTTTAATGGTCATGCATTTGTTATGGGTGTGGCTTTATCAGAAGAAGAGCGTGAGAAGGTGTTGGGCATTGTGCGTGATACCGACAGTGTGGATGGGTGGACAGACTTTATTCGTGTTGCTTCTAGCAAAGATGAGCAGTTCAAGGTGTTGCAAAATCAGGTGGGTGAAGATTTGCGGGCCAGTCACGATCAGCAACGTCGCATACGTGGCATGAAAGGAAAAACCGATATGCCTGATACAATACCAGAAGCTGTGCGCTCTCCTGTAGAGGTTGTGAAGATGCCAGATGATGATGAGTAATCGTTGGTTATGACAAAAATGCGAAACACCACACGTTACGTTCTAGATTTTTCTCTGAACGACATTGGTGTTTCGCGATTAATGTAAATATAGATTGATAAGCTTTGTTATCCTTGGCGGGCTTTGAAGCGAGGGTTCTTTTTGTTACATACATAAAGACGCCCACGCCTTTTTACGATAATAGAATCTTTATCTCGTTTCTTAATAGATTTTAGCGAAGCTACAACTTTCATAATTTCCTTCTGTAGTTATTATATACCTTTCAGGCGTAAAAAGCTAGTTGGTACGTGCTTTTACAAATGTTATAAGCCCTAATAAGGCTAGCGTGATGCCAAAGAGAGGGTAAAATTTGACCTCTGTCACAATATGTAGTGATTTCAGTAATATATAAAGAATTGAGCCTAGAATGAAGCTGAGTCTGTCGAGCATGAGGTCATAGAAAGCTTTAGCTTTTATCTGGTATTCTGGTTTCCACGATAGGTAAATGAGCTGTTTGGGCATCATAAACAATGAGTGTTTACAGTACTTGATAGAGCTTCCTATATAAATGAAAAGCGTTCCTGCTAGTGTGTGTGTGCTTGGCAAGAAGAGAGCGGATAGCGTTCCTATTACTATAAATAAGAGCCCAAAAATGCGCAGAAGTGAGAATGGTCCTTGCTTTTTTAAGATGGCGAAAGACACTATGGCGGCAAGGATCAACACGATGGTTGTCCAAAGAGGATTGTATTGTGTCCATGATGTGGTTGTTTCACCCATGTATCGAGCTGTGCTTATGACATCAATGGAGTGGGATGCAAACAAACCGACTGCGGCCATTCCTGCGATATTGAGAATTGTGAATCTGCGCAGTGTGTGATCGCAAAGGCAGGATTTTAAGATTTCAAACGCGGGCAATGACAGGTGATCTTCTTTGCTTGAGTTGCTTCGAAGAAGAAGCGTGAAAATAATAAAAATTGGAGCTAACGCAAGGGTATATTGCGCCAATTGTGTGATATGACAAAGATCCATATCGGTTGGACCGTTACAGTGTTCTCCCCAGAGAGAGACGGCTTTCTGGATTATGTAAATCCAGAAAGCAAAGGAGACTGTTAACGCAGGATAATAAACACGCGCTTGTGCCGGTGTGAGGTAACTATTGCTTGTTTGCCAAAAAGAGAATGTTAGCATAAAGATCCCAAACACATTGAGAAGAGCGTGCATTTTTATAAAAGGTGAGCTAACAATAGCAATTTTGACATAGTCACTCCATGAACTGCATGATGAGCTAGCTAGGAGAATATCGTGTGCGCTATATTTCCAGTGTGGAATAATAAACAAACCAAGGGCAAGTAGTCCAAAAAGCATTAATGACGAAAGAACGCCAATGCTGCGTGCAACTGACCATCTATTGGCCAGATAACAGAATAGAAGAAAAAGTATAATGCTTAGAGCTCCTGTTGCGATAATTGACATCAAAGTAAGTACGCTAGAGTTTGTAATGGTAAAATCAAGGGTTTTTTTAGCAATAGTGGAGATGTGCATCAACCCGATCGCGGCACCCTGTAAAAGAAAAATAAAAGAAAAACGCCTTAAGTCAAGCATTTGCACCTCCCGTGTACAAAGTCATTATATCTTTATTCATGGTTCACTTCAAAATAAAAAGCGCGTAATAATAGATATTTTTTGTGATAAATGTAAAAATAGGAAGAAAGGTTTTTATGGAAAACAAAATGCATGGCACTACTATTCTTGCAGTGCGTAAAAACGGCAGCGTTGTGGTGGCAGGGGATGGCCAGGTGACATTGGGTGGTTTGCGACTCAAGCAAACGGCGCGCAAAGTGCAACGCATTGCTAATGATCAAGTTGTCGTGGGGTTTGCGGGAGCTACCGCTGATGCTATGGCTTTGTTGGTACGTTTAGAGCGTCAATTGGATCGTTTTCCCAAGCAGCTGATGCGGGCGTGCGTAGAGATGGCCAAAGAGTGGCGTACAGATAAATACCTGCGCGTACTCGAAGCGATGCTGATTGTGGTGGATGCGCGTGATACGTTTGTGCTCTCTGGGCGTGGTGATGTTTTAAGTCCTGAGTATGATGTTGTGGCGATTGGTTCAGGCGGTGGATACGCTGAAGCGGCGGCGCGAGCTTTGCTGCATGATAAAAAGAAAACGGCAAAAGAGATTGCAGAAAGTGCTATGGCTGTTGCTGCCAGTATGTGTATTTACACAAGCCAACATATTACATTTGAAGAGGTGAAGAGTGAGTAACCAATTGACCCCTAAAGATACCGTTGATGCTTTAAACCGCTTTATTGTTGGACAAGTGAACGCTAAAAGAGCAGTAGCTATAGCGCTGCGTAACAGATGGCGTCGCAAAAGATTGGATAGCGCGCTGCGTGAAGAAGTGTCGCCTAAAAATATTCTGATGATTGGCCCTACTGGTGTGGGCAAAACAGAAATAGCTCGCAGATTGGCCAAGCTTGTAGAGGCGCCTTTTATAAAAGTGGACGCTACTAAATTTACAGAAGTGGGCTATGTAGGTCGTGATGTGGAGCAAATCATTCGTGATCTGGTGGAAATAGCTTTACGCAGTGTGCGCGAAAAAATGGAAGCAAAGATGCGCAGCAAAGCATGTGAAAAAGCAAAAGGAATCGTTCTGAAGCATTTTGTAGGCAGTAACCCTAGTGAAGAAACACGCGCAAAATTTGCTGATATGCTTGATAAAGGCGAGTTGAAAGATAAAGAAATTGAAATCGAAGTGTGTGAGCAAAAAAAGCCAATCTTTGATATTCCTGGTATGCCTATGGGGCAGATGGGCATGTTTGATTTGAATGACTTAACAGGTGCAAAGCGTAAAAAGCGACGGAAACTTCCCGTTTCGGAGGCTATGGATGTGTTGATTCAAGAAGAACTTGCACTGTTGCTAGATGATGACGATTTGACGCAAATGGCTATTAAAGATGTTGAAGAAAATGGTATTGTTTTTATTGATGAAATTGACAAAATTTGTATTGAAGAAGGGCGCTCTTCTGGCAGCATAAGCCGTGAAGGTGTTCAAAGAGATTTGCTCCCGATTGTGGAAGGCACTAGCGTTAACACCAAATACGGACCTGTGAAAACAGATTACATTTTATTTATTGCGTCTGGAGCTTTTCATGTTTCGAAGCCCTCTGATTTGCTTCCAGAGCTGCAAGGTAGACTTCCTAATCGTGTGGAAATGAGTACACTGACAGAAGAAGAATTTTACCGTATTTTAACAGAGCCAGAAGCGAATCTTATTCATCAATACACAGCACTACTTGCAACGGAAGGAGTGACTCTGACTTTTTCTGAGTGTGGTGTGCGGTGTATTGCGCATATGGCTTGCTGTTTAAATGATTTAGTAGAAAATATTGGTGCACGGCGCTTGCATACTTTGATGGAGCGTGTTCTGAGTGATGTGAGCTTTGAAGCACCTGTTTTATCAGGTCAGTCCATTGCTATTGACAGTAAATATGTGCAGGATAAAGTGGGCAGTGTCATCTCTGATGCAGATTTAACAAAATTTATTTTGTAATGACTAGTAGAAAAACACACCTGTCTGCTTTTCAGCAGTATATAAATAATAAGGGCACTCCCATTCAGAATTATCAAGAGCTGTATGATTGGTCTGTGCGCAATAAGGAAGATTTCTGGAGTTTTGTTTGGGATTTTTGTCATGTTGTTGGTGATAAAAAAGATTGCCATGAACGCTTAGACTCTATGCATGATGCTCAATTTTTTGTAGGATCTCAGCTTAATTTTGTAGAAAACCTTTTGCAAGGTGATGATGATCAAGAAGCTCTTGTTTTTATGGCTGAACATCAGAAAAGATATGCTCTTTCTTGGCGAAAAGTGCGCAGAAAAGTTGCCTTTATGCAGGCGTACTTGCGCAAAAAAGGCTTGAAAAAAGGTGATTATGTTGCAGCCTATCTTCCTACGACGCCGGAGGCGGTTATTGCACAACTTGCAGCGCTGAGCTTAGGTGCTGTGTGGGTGTGTGTAGGATACGAATTGGGTGCAGTAACACTGGCAGAACGTTTTGAACAAATCAAACCAAAATTTTTGTTTTTTTCATTATCACCCTTAGTGGATACAGTGTGTGACGTCGTATCTCATTTAGAAAAAACGCTTCCTACCTTGGAGGGAATTTTTAGGCTTTCTTACGCAGGTGATATAGGTGATATAGCAGAATCTTGTACCCAAGGATGGGAGTTGGTTGATGGAGAAGAGGACTGTAATACGCTAATTTTTCCTCGTTTTCCTTTTGATCACCCTTTGTACGTTGTGTTTTCTTCAGGCACTACAGGAAAACCAAAATGTTTGGTTCATCGTGCAGGTGGAGTGTTACTGCAGCACAAAAAAGAGCATACGCTGCACTGCGATATTCATAAAGGAGATCGCATATTCTTTTTCAGCACATGCAGTTGGATGATGTGGCATTGGTCTGTGAGCGCCTTGGCATCCAAAGCAACCGTTTGTATGTATGATGGTAACCCGTTTGCTCAAAAAGGATCTGCATTGTTAAATTTTGCAAAGGAAGAGAAACTGACTTTTTTTGGTGCTTCTGCAACCTACTACGACTTTATTGTGCGTCGTTTACATGATTTTTCATTGCCCCATGTGCGCTGTGCAGCCTCTACAGGATCTGTACTGATGAAAGAAGTCGCTCAAGTGTTGAATGATGCAATCTTTCCCTCTGCACGTATTTACTCTATATCAGGTGGTACCGATATTTTGTCTTGTTTTGTTATTGGTAACACAGAAACGCCCATAAAGTGTGATGAGATACAAGGTGCTGGATTGGGGATGGATGTGGCCGTGTTTGACAGAGAGAAAAAAGAGGTGCGTGGTGTAAAAGGAGAGCTTGTATGCCGCTCTCCTTTTCCTACAATGCCCTTAGAGTTTTTGGGCGACCAAGACGGAAGTGTTTTTAGGCAATCTTATTTTCACACCCACCCATCTGTGTGGTATCAAGGAGACTATGCCCTGCAAACAGAGACAGGATCCTTTGTTCTTTATGGCCGTTCTGATTCGCTTCTTAATCTCGGAGGAGTGCGTGTTGGGAGCGGTGAAATCTACGCCTTGCTGCGTCACCTCTCCTATATTCAAGAGAGTTTGGTCACAGAAGGATCTGTGAATGATAAAAGGCGCATGGTTCTTTTTGTTGTGCTTGCAGAAGGGCACACTGTGACCGATGACCTGCGCTCAGATATTCGCTCGTATTTAAGAGAAAAAGGATCGGTTCATTTTGTGCCCACCTATATTATCCAGGTTGAGGCTTTACCCAAAACACATAGTGGAAAAGTTTCAGAAAAATCTGTACGTCAAGCTTTGTGCAACGAAGAAGGTGATGTTTCTGCGTTGGCAAATCCAGAGAGTCTCTCTGCTATTAAAGATTTGTGGCTGAGTACTGTCTAAGAATTGTATTATAATGTGTTGATGTCTTGGCAAAAATGAGAGTAGTGATTTTGCAGTTCTCGATCGAGAGCCTTTTGAGTCATCACAGCATATTTTTTTTGTTTTTAAAATGATTTGAAAAATCTATCACAAGTTGCAGTTGTTTTTTTTAATTTTCATGGATGTTTGTTGTTTGTATTGATGCAGTGTTTCAAAAATTGTTTTTAAATTTTCTACACTATTGCACACATTAATGTTTAACGATAGAATTTTACGATGATGATTAAGATGATTATATTTTCACTATTGCTGTGTATTTTCAATACAGATGCTGCAGAGGGCTTTGCTGGTGAGGGACCTGAGTTGTTAACCAGTCAATACGCCTCAAGCAACTATAGAATGTTGCACCTTAATCTCGCGCAGAGTGGTTTCATCGCCGCACGATCTCTTCTGTTGTACATATGCCGTGCATTATCCGAACCTCATTGGTTCCGGAATGAAAACCATTTACTGAAAATAGATATTAATATTATCCTGTATGCCCTGCGCCAAGCGAGCGCACAAGATCCTTTGAAACTAGCTTATACTTTTTATGTTGAGGATCAGATGGTGTTTAACGGCGGTGATAGGGCCCTCTATGCTTTGAGCCGATGTGTGCCTGATTTGCACCCTACTGATGATTGTATAAAAAATTGTTTTCCGAATGCGTCAGAGAGATCTAGCATCGTGGAGCGTATTCAGAGTCGTTATGCAAAAAAACATTTAGAAAGGTTTTCGCTATCACTAAAATATGCTGTGTGGAAGTTGGAACCTGTAGATTCGGTCACCCACGCAAAGCGTCATGCTTGGTTGACAGGCGCATCTGTCAAAAGACAGTATCAAGATCTGGAATTTAATCTCGCAAAGCAGTTTGTTACAGTCAAAAACTCAGTTATGTTACAAGTATGTTTTGTATTATCCCAAAAAGATTTTTGGGAACAGACTGATATTATGTTGGAAACAGATATTCAGACTATCCTGTATCTCTTGTGCCACGAGAGCAAAAAAAATGCTGATACACTAGCTCACATTTTTCGTACAAAAGATGTGAAGATAAGCACAGGACTTTCGATAATATATGCTTTGAACCAATGTGTTCCTGATTTTGGTTCTCATAAGATAAAGACAGTTTTGGGTTGTTTGCCAGATATGTACGAACGCAGTGAGATCGTTCACAGTACTGAGAAGCGTTATACACGGCTATTAGGTCTAGCTAAGTTTTCAGGATCACTAAGAGAGATTTTGTGGAAGTGGAAGAAGAGGATTCCGGATCAATATGCACAACCGTTGCAAGATCAAATGAGAGGGGCTGTTGTGCAGCAGTGTCCTCCACAACCGTTGCAACATCCAAGTTCTGCAGAGGGTCCTTGTGAG
>MPNG01000021.1 GCA_002238905.1 Alphaproteobacteria bacterium bin98
CATTATATAGCCATAAAATTATTTACTGCTTTACACATGAACGGCGACTCTGATGAATCGCCTTCATGCGACATGTCATTACACGTTGCAGTCGTTAGCAAATCTACTTTTTACCTACATCGCATAGCTGAATGTATTAGCGGCATATGATTAACGCTTTTAGTATTCACCGGTATCTCGCATCGACACTGCACCATATCCACCAAGCCCCTAATCTTCAAAGAGCGCTCTGACAATACCATAACAACACTGCCTTTGTGTTTTTCTAACAAATCTCTATCCACATGTAAGAGGTCAGACACCGATTGAACCTGCTCATTTTCATCAACAGATGCCAATAATGTTGCATAGATCACTCGTGGTTCTTGATGACAAAGGTCACCACGCATGGTTTGGCACAACGCAAGTTCAAAATCTGCAGCTTTCAGGACGCCTTTAGCGTCGCGATACATAATAGCAGGTATCACTACAAGATCTTTCTTCTTATGATCGCAATCCAAGCAATCATGTACATCTGGCCACTTTCCTGGCATGCGAGCATCATAAGGAAGCACGAGGGTTCCCTTGTAATCTGCAGCAGATAATTGCTCAAACCGCAAAATTACGTTACGCAGCACACCACTACCTTGAAACGCACCACATATTGACAAAAGGCGACTTCTCATATCTGAAGCCTCAAAACCTATAATTTTTTCAGAACCGTGCCAAAATATTTTTTCTTTTGCCTGTTTTTCCATCAAATACTGACACAAGATTATTCGACCACCACATCCGGCTCTTTCCAGCAATGCCAAAGATGGATACTGGCCCCAATCTGTCTCACTATAGTCATCAACTACCACCATAATGTCTCCTTTAGCTAGAACCTTATCACAGCCCTCAATCATATTATCGCCACACGCACACGGCTTAATGTTTACATACAAAAGCCCGAATTGCACTAAACCATCACGGTTCTCCTTGCAAAATTCTTTATAATAAGCCGGCAAAGCAGCCCACCCACCACGCACCACAAAGTTGATGGCAACACTTGCCATACCAACACCCCAAAATGCTTGCAATTCTTTACGCAACATTTGAGCACCCTGGGTAGCAATTTGCGTTACATATGCTTTGTTGCAAAATGTATTCACAACATCTATCGGCGTAGCAATGTTGTCGGATCCTTCAATAATTATACGTATTGGGGCAGAACTCCGACTATCTTCTATTGGCCCTCCTACATAGGGAGTATATTCATGGGAAACAGCCAAAACGCTAGAGGAAAGCAGTAGCAAAATCATTATTTTCATTTCATTCCTTTTCCATAAATTTATCACACCCCCCCTATCAAACACAACTAATAATATTGGATGTTATGGCAATGTTTGAAAATTAAATCGGCGAACAGCCTCCATCAATGATGGAAATCAATTCTGCCCACACACCTCAACAACCCAAACAAAACTTTAGAGTGTCATCTACACTAGCTTGCGTGATTACATCACTGAGCACTTAATAGGCATCTGTATCAAAGCACACATATGGTACTATCCTAAAGATCAATGTTGTCTTGGCATATCATCAGAGCTTTGAGTCTGCACAGGTATTGCGAATTTCCTCTTCAAAGCAGCTCGCAGGCCATCATCACGCAAAGCAGACCTTGATAGCACCATAACTGTTTTCCCTTCATGCAATTTTAATAAATCTTGATGCTTCACGTGCAAAAATTCAGACACATCCTTAACTTGATTATTTTCATTTTTGTACGCCAAGATTGTTACATAAATCACCCGTGAAAAATCTTTTGTTTCTTTAGACCCTGCATACCAATCAGCGCAACTGCTTTGACAAATCGCAAACTCAAAATCTATACTTTGAAAATCGCCCTTAGCGTTCAGGTACACAATAGCAGGTGTCACTATAAGAGTTTTCCCCTTATGATCGCGGCCCAGACAATCATGCACGTCTGGCCACCTTCCTGGCACTTCACCAGAGTAAGGAAGAGGTGCAACAGCAGCATCGCAAACAAGCGAATCAATCAGGCGCATTAGTGCATAATCATTGTACAGTTTTCTAAGGAAGAGGTGCAACAGCAGCATCGCAAACAAGCGAATCAATCAGGCGCATTAGTGCATAATCATTGTACAGTTTTCTATTGATGGCATGAAGACGAAGTTTTGCAGACCTCTCACCCCCAGGGATAGTTATTGTTTTACCTTTCCAGCGCATTTCCTTCTTCTTTGGTATCGCATTTATCAAAAATTGAAAGATTATTCGTTTCTGATGAAATCCCTTATCTTTCAGAACATTCAAACACAAGTACTGCTCCAGCCCTTCCTCAATAAAGTCATACACTACCACTACAGTTAATCCATCAACCATACCTCGAGTATCAAAAGAAGTGTTGACATCCAGATCATTTGGTATGGCACTTACCTGCACAAAACCCAATTTTACTAAATCTGCACCAATGTATAAGCTGAATATGTCTTTGTAAGACTGAACAGCACAGCATCCACCAGGAACCATGAAGTTGATAGCCACAGGATTTTGACCAGAAAAATCTGTCTGTAATACTTGCATCTTTTGCAATAGTCGCTTCAATCGACCAGCCCCGATCAGAGCCGCATCACGCATGTATCTTGTAATATCGGCCTCCTCCGCATCATCAGACAGAGAACCTGGCGTTATAATACGCACTGGATTTCTGTCAAGACCACAAAAAGGCGCCATTTCTGGTCCTCCTTCATAGCTTGTAATATCGGCCTCCTCCGCATCATCAGACAGAGAACCTGGCGTTATAATACGCACTGGATTTCTGTCAAGACCACAAAAAGGCGCCATTTCTGGTCCTCCTTCATAGAAAGAAGCTCTCACGCTACAAGAAAGTAGTAGCAAAATCATTATTTTCATTTTTTTCCCTTATTTAGTATTGATTACAAAAAACTTAAAAACAAATCAATTCTGCACTTTTGTAACCGAGTCTCTAACTTCTAAGGCATCATGCTCATCGTAACAAATATACAAATGGGGATGTTTTTTCAACATGTAGTGAGAACTCTGACTGTTCACAGGTATATTGAACTGCTTAAACAAAGCACTTACTAATTTTTTATCTTGCAAAGAAGATTGTGACAAGACCATAACAATGCTTCTTTCGTGTTTTTTTAACAAACCTTTCCGCTTCATATGTTTAAAGTCAGATACCCACTTAATTTCACCAAGTGCATTTGTACACACAAAGATTGTTGCATAGATTGCCGGTGACCAATCTTTTTTATCTGCAGTCTTTTCATACAAATCAGCGCGGTTGCTTTGGCAAAAGCCAAACTCAAAATCTGCACTTTTCGGCGTGTAGTCAGAATTGCAGAACACAATAGCGGGCGTCACTATAAGAGCTTTATCTTTATGCTTGGCGTCCAGACAATCATGAACGTCTGGCCACATTCCTGGCATTTCACCGGCATAAGGAAGCACAATCCAATTTTTCCCAAATCCCTCTGGAACAACAACACTACAATCACATCCATCAATCATTTGCTTTAGCGCAGAATCATTGTATAACTCGCCATTCATCTTATCGAGGCGATCATGTACGCTTATATCACCCAAACGGATAGTTTTTTTCTCACCTTTCCAGCACATGACTTTCTCATCTGGTCGTTTTTCCATCAAAGACTGCAAAATGATTGGTTTATGGCAGTATCCTTTCTCTTTCAGCAAGTTCAAACACAAGTACTGCGTCAATCCTGTATCAACAAGGTCATCCACTAGCACCATTATATCTCCATGCGCCATTCCTGCATCATCAGCATAAATATCGGAAGAATCCATGCCTTTCATAGTGCTTACCTGCAAAAGACCCCACTTCACCGAACCTGCCGCAATCTCTTTTTGAAATTCCTGACGGTAATCTTCAGCAGCAGCCCATCCACCACGCACCACAAAGTTGATGGCAACAGTGTGTCCTTGCCTTAAATATCCCTTCACTTTTTCACGCAATGCACGCGCACCCAGTGCAGAGGCTTGCTCTATGTATGCTTTATTGACAATTTCAAAGACAACATCTTTCTTGCGAGAGCCAAAAGAGCCTTTGACCAACTGACGTGTTGGCTTTGCGCCTTTTTTAGACACCATGGGTCCTCCTTCGTAGCCAGCAATCACAGCGCTGCAAAGAAGACAAAGCAAGATCTTCATTTTCATTTTTGATTCCTTTTTAATATCAATACGGGATTTTGTTGCAAAACACCCTATAACCAACAAATCTTACACATCATTTTATTACCTGTCAAGCAAGAGCTTCATCAAGAAAACTTTCAAATATATAAATCTAAAATCTAAAATATTGCATCACAGGTGACAATTTACATCGATGAACATGCCTATACCCCTCTGTCACAAAATCGCTCATTTAATAGCATCTTGCGCCTCTTCAAGATTGGTAGTACAGGCTTAGCTGTGGATGTTCGCACGACAAGTCCAAAGATTTGCTGTTCACAGGCATTTGGAAATGATGACTCAAAGCAGATACCAATCTTTTATCTGCCAAAGCATCTTCTGACAATACCATAACGACTTTTTGAGTAGAGTATGCCTCTAATAAATCTCTCTGATTCGTTTTCATATGTAAAAATTTAGATATATAATTAATTTTACCGAGTTCATTTTCAAACACAACGATTGTTGTATAGACTACTTTGGACAAATTTTTCGTGCTTGGACTAGTTAGATATAAATCAGAGCGATTACTTTGGCAAAGTGCAAATTCACAATCTGCCTTTGTCACCTTAGCATCAGCATTGCAGTACACAATAGCTGGCGTCACTATCAGTTTTGCATCTTTATGCACAGGGTCCAATCCATCATGTACATCTGCCCACACGCCTGGCATATCACCGGCGTAAGGAAGCACAACCCAACCTTGCCAACATTGTTTTTGAACAACACTGCGTTCGAGTCCAGCAATCATTTTGGTGATATCAAACATCTGAGGATTCAACTTACTATGCATGCTATACAGAGGATTTGTTGCGTCTAAACTCCCCCCATGGGTACTCCTTTGAGTGTCCATCAAAAATTGAAAAATGACTCTTGCATTGCTTTTGACTTTACTGGCAATAAATCTCAAAGCCAAAGACTGCGTGCGCTTTGAAGAAACAAAATGATTCACTATCACAGTAATATCTCCATACACCATATCTGTATCATCTCCTTCACTTTCAACATTGATGAAGCCAGGCGCCCAGTGCACACTTCTTGCATCTATCTCTGTTTCAAATTCCTTGATGTACGATGGTATGGCAGGCAAACCACCACGCACCATAAAGTTGATAGCAACAGTTTTAAGATCATCTAACTCTGGCTGCACTTTTTCACGCAATTGACTGGCACCTTGAGCAGCAAGTGCATCGATGTATGCTCGACTAACAACGTGAGATTGAAGCGTTCTGTATTCCTGCATATTAGGGTCCATATAACCTTTCATAGATGTACACCGCGGTGTGAGAGATAAAACCCTTGGACCTCCTTCATAACTCGCAACAAGTGCACCTTCTTTATAGCATGCCAGAAGTGCATCCTCACCCACATATGGCGCTTCTTTATGACACGCAGAAAGCTTGATTTCCACTAGAGGTTTCTTGGTTTCTAGAGGATTGCTGCCTTGAGCTTCGTAACCTGCAGAAAGCATGCTGCAAAAGAAATATAGCGGTATTATAACTTTCATTTTTTATTCCTTCTTTTTGAATCACATTTAGTATATACTAAAATACAATATATTCATTATATGCAATCACCAACACTCTTTTATCAAATATACATATATACCACAGGCGACAGTTTTCATCAATGAACTTATCAATCATTCCCTGCTATCACAGAATCTATCGCTTGATCAGGAATGATGGTCATCGTAACAAACATAAAGATGATATTTTTTCTTCAAAATTCCTGCCCACAACTATCAACAGAAATATTCCACTTACCCGACCTTATCCATCTTATTGTTTTTTTTAAACCAAAGCACAAAATAAATCAACACCCTCTCAGAATGCACTTTGCGCGTTCACAAAAAATCCCTACGCTTTACATCCGCACAGTCGGATACTCATCACTGCACCCTTTTCATCAATAATCACAAAAAGAAAAACATACATCTATCGTATCTAGCAGAAACACTTCCTCAACAAAATTAAAATCATGAAAGTTGACACACCTCTGACAAACGCCTGGTTACAACAAAAAATCGCGCGGAGATTGCCATCTTGGTCTCTTACAAAGCCTCAGCGATATTGGATTATCTGCGGAAAAAGCCTGCGCACTGTTATAGATCAGATCGCAATCAGAATAGATGCAAGGCATGTCATCAGAACTCTTGCTGTTCACAGGCATTTCGAAGTAATCACTCAAAGCAGATACCAATGCCTTATTTTTTAAAGCATTCTTTGGCAGCACCATGACGGTGTTGCTTGCGTGCTCTTTTAACAAATCTGCATGCTGCATGTGTAAAAATGGCGACATAATCGTCACTTGACCAGACAAGCCCTCTCGAACTAAGATTGTGGCATAGATGACCCGTTGCACACCTGCTGTGCCTCTAATCGCTGTCAAACAATCAGAGCGATAGCTTTGGCAAAGTGCCAATTCATAATCTACCTTTGTCGCCCTACCATCAGCATCGCAGTACACAATAGCTGGCGTCACTATCAGTCCTTTTTTATGATCAGAAACCAGGCAATCATGCACAGCTGGCCACATTCCTGGCATTGAACCAGTATAAGGAAGAATAATCCTATCTTTTATAAATATATTTTCATCAACAATACTAAAATCAAGATCATCAAGATTTAGTTGTGTATCCACATTAAGTATATGAAACGCCTCATCCATGAAAGCAATGCGGTCTTTTGCGCTTGCACCATTAAAACAAACGTTAAATCGGACATAATCTCCCTTTTGCCAACACATCGTCAACTCATCTGATCGCTTTTGCATCAAAGATTGCATAATGATTTTTTTACTGGTGCAGAACCTTTCTTGAATCACTGACAAACCCAAACACTGCATTAACCCTGTATCAAACCAATCATAGACGTGCGTGATAACATCTCCATCAGCCATACCTCTAACATCAATATGACAAGTGGGGTTTAAATCGTTCGTAAAGCTGAGATAAAAAGTACCCCACTTCACTGCACCTGTCTTTATCTCTTCGTTGAATTCCTGGGTATAAGCGTCAACAGCCACCAATCCACCACGCACCAAAAAATTGATAGCAACAGTAAATTTCTCCATGTGTTTCTCGTCTGTGCATTTCTTATCTCTGCATTTCTTGTCTCTGCATTTCTTGTCTAAATATGGCTGCACTTTTTTGCGCAATTGCTGAGCACCTTGGCGAGCAATCAGATCTATGTATTTTTTATTAACAGATTCGCAATCAACATATCTAGAACCAGAAGGCAGGCGATACCTGATCATACCTTGCATATACATATGCATCGAACGTTTGTCATCATCACAAAATGAAAGTGCTGGACCTCCTTCATAAGGGGAAGCGGAAATCAGACATCTACAAAACAAAAATGACACTATTATGATTTTCATTATTTTTTCCTTTTTGGATACTACACACAAACGTCATTACTAAATAACGCACATTCAGTTAATTCTATCTATTTAATACGTTCTGTCAATGATTGATGAACCTTGAAATATATCCGCTAACAGGAACACATCTACATCGATGAACAGACCAATCCTTCCCTTCTGTCACAGAGTCTCTCGCTTGATCAGGAATGATGGTCATCGTAATCATCATGCAGGTTCGGCTTTTAATAAAGAAAGAGAGAATTCAAAACTGTTAGATTTATGAGATCACTCGGCGCCATCCAGGAATAAAAAAATCGTCGACGGCACAAATCGGCCGATGATTTACAATTTTCTCTTTTTTGTATGTAATAGCTCTAATAGCTCTAATAGCGCGGGTGAGAGCCTCTTTGGGGCTGTCTCTGTAATAGAATTTATAACCGGCACAGCCTCTTCAAGCTTGTAGCGTAGATTCATCTGCGGATGTGTTACCGACATGTTCAAACTTATGCTGTTCACAGGTATTTCGAGTTTATCAGTCAAAGCACCCTTTAATTTGACATCTGCCAAAGCTGCGTTTGACAATGCCATAACAACTTGTCCTTCGTGTTTTTTTAATAAATCTCTATTCTTTTTAGTCACATATAAAAATTTAGATACAAAACGAATATTATCACCCTCTTTGTGCACAATGATTGTTGCAGAGATTACTGCTGATAAATCTTGCGTGCTTGGACTACTTAGATATAAAGCAGCGCGCTTGCTTTGGCAAAGTGCAAATTCAAAATCTGCCTTTTTCGCCCTGCCATCAGCATCGCAGTGCACTATCACTGGCGTCACTATCAGTTTTTTATCTTGATGCTCAGGATCCAATCCATCATGTACATCTCGCCACACTCCTGGCATATCACCGTCATAAGGAAGCACAACACAACCTGGCAAACATTCGCATTGCACAAGGCAATAATCGAGTTTATCAATCATTTGTTTGAGATCAGATCTTTCAGGATTCAATTTCTGATGCATCTTCTTTAGGAAGTGTTTTGAGAGACAACCACGGCTTGCATCTCTTTCCCTGCCCATCAAAGACTGAGCAATAACTCTTCCATTTCTGGCAATTGTACTGCAAAGAAACCTCAAAGCCAAATACATATCATTGCCCCAAAAATCACCCCGAAAAGCAATGAAGTCTTCAATTAGCACAGTAGTATCTCCATAAATCATCTGTGTATAAGCATCATCTAGAGTATCGACATCGACGAAGCATAGCGCCCATGTTACACGATTGTTATCTATCTCTTTTTCAAATTCCAAAGTGTACGCTGGTATTGCAGGCAATCCATCAGGCACCATGAAGTTGATAGCAACAGTTTTTCGAGCATCTAACTCTGACCGCACTTTTTCACGCAATTGACTAGCACCTTCAGCAGCAACTTTCTCGATGTATGCACGACTGAGCACGGTATTCTGATACTGTCTGTAGACAGCATCCTCCAGATAACTTGTAACGGTTGTACACTTCGCCGTGCATCCATCATCAAAAGTATATGGAGTACTTGCCCCTCCTTCATAACTCGTAACAAGTACCTTCTGTTGATATTTAACAAGCTCGCGGTCCTCTATCGTTGCACCTTTAGCAGCAACAAGCATACTGCAAAGGCAATAGAGTGGTATTATAACTTTCATTGTTTACTCTTTCTTTTTGATTAGTATCTAATAAAATTTATAATACATTTTTATAAAATTGCCAACACTCTAAAAATTGTAAATTGTAAATAATGACTTTTGATATCACAAATGACAGCTTTCATCATGAACGAACCAATCATACCCTTCTGTCACAGCGTCTCTCGATTTATAAGGTATATAGTACTGGATCAACTGTCGGGTTGTGTAATAGAATCCCTCACGGGAACAGCCCCTAAAGTCTTGTATATCAAACCTATCTGCACATGTTCTTTCGACATGTTCAAACTGATGCTGTTCACAGGTATTTCGAGTTTATCAGTCAAAGCACTCTTTAATTTGACATCTGCCAAAGCTGCGTTTGACAATACCATAACAACTTGTCCTTCGTGTTTTTTTAATAAATCTCTATTCTTTTTAGTCACATATAAAAATTTAGATACAAAACGAATATTATCACCCTCTTTGTGCACAATGATTGTTGCAGAGATTACTGCTGATAAATCTTTCGTTCTTGGATCACTTGGATATGAATAAGAGCGATTGCTTTGGCAAAGTGCAAATTCAAAATCTGCCTTTTGCGCCCTGCCACCAGCATCGCAGTACACTATCACTGGCGTCACTATTAGTTTTTTATCTTGATGCTCAGGATCCAATCCATCATGTACATCTCGCCACACTCCTGGCATATCACAGGAATAAGGAAGCACCACATCTTCTTTCAATTCGCTCTGAACAACCCAATAATCTAGTTTAAAGATCCTTGTCTGGAGCGACAAGTTGTCAGGATTCAACTTTTCACGCATCATCCCTAGGCAAGTTTTTGTAAATAAACCGAATCGGACACAGTCTTTCGTGTGCATCAAAAAATTAAAAATGACTCTGGCATTGCTGTCGATTTTACTGTCAAGAAACCTCAAAGCCACATACGCAGCGTCGCACAGAGCAGGACGCATGTCTTGAACTAGGACAGTAGTATCTCCATAAATCATCTGTGTATCAGCATCATCTAGACTATCGACATCGACGAAGCAAAGCGCCCATGTCACACGCTTGTCCTCTATCTCTTTTTTAAATTCCTCAGTGTACGCTGGTATAGCAATCAAACCATATGGAACCACGAAGTTGATAGCAACAGTTTTTGCAGAATCTAACTCTGGCTGCACTTCTTCGCGTAATTCACTGGCACCTTGAGCAGCAAGTGCATCGATGTATGCACGATTAAAAATAGTACTCGGATACTCTAGGTGCGAGTCCAGCATAGAACATTTGACAGATGTACACATCGGCGTGAGCCCATCATCATAAGGCCATGGAACAGTGGGACCTCCTTCATAACTCGCAGAACTCTTTTTCTTTTTGTAAAGATTAAGAAGCATTTGCTCCGTATCTGAATATTCAGCCGCAACAATCATTTTCATATTTGAAGATTCAGTCGCAATATCCATATTTGAAGATTCAGAATATTCAGCCGCAACAAGCATGCTGAAAAGGCAATAGAGTGGGATTATAACTTTCATTTTCCACTCTTTCTTTTTGACTCACCGCAGTGTTTATAAAAACGCATCACATTCATTTCATACTCTCTCTTGTAATAGAATCCCTCACGGGAACAGCCTTTTTGAGTTTGTAGTGCCGCCCTAGATGTGAATGTCTTTGCATGTGATCAGCACTTTGACGATTCACAGGGATTTGAAATTTCTCACTCAACATATGTGCTAAGTTAGGAGTTTTTAAAGCACTGTCTGACAATACCATAATGACTTTTCCTGCGTATGTTTCTAATAAATCTCTCTGCTCTTGATCCATATGTAAAAGCTCAGATATAAACTTAATTTCATCACCTTTCTGGTGCACAAAGATTGTTGTATAGATTACTTTTAACAAATCTTTTTTGTCTACACTGCTTAGACATAAATCAGAGCGTTTGCTTTGACAAAGTGCAAATTCAAAATCTGCATTTTGCGACAACCCATTCGCATCGCAGTAAACAATAGCAGGTGCCACTATAAGTTTTTTATCTTTATGATCAAGGGTCAAATAATCATGTACATCTGGCCACATTCCTGGCCCGTCACCGTCATAAGGCAACACAATCCAATTTTTTTCAAATGTCTCTGGCACAACAACACTGCAATCGAGATCATCAATGATGCTTTCTAGAATCAATAATTCAGGGTGCAATTTGTAACGCATACGATAAAGACGATCTTTTATACCGCTCTCACCCACGCCGATATCATTCAAAAGTATAGTGATTGGCTCATTACGAATCTTTTGAGCGGCAAAGGTATTTATTGTACAAAAAAACAAGAATAGCACATCATCAACTCTTCTGGCACGCGTGTAAGAGACACTGGTTGGCGCACCAGTGCCTGCGCCTATATCATAAGAAAAAACCTTTATTTGATCAACAAGGCATAACTCCTTTTTCTCCGGTCGCTTTTCTATCAAAGCCTGAAAAATAACTTTTTCAAACCCAGAGCACGCTCCTTTGCCACAGCGCAACAATTTTAAAAACAAGTACAGCGTAAACCCTGTATGAACAAAATCATCAACTAGCACATAAACATCGCCCGCAGCCAGATTCGGAACAGATTCGTTTAAACTCTCCATGTCACTTACGAACCAAGGCGACCATTTCACGTCACCATCCTTTATCTCTTGTTGAAATTCCTCACGATACGCTGGCATGGCAGACCATCCACCACGAACCGCGAATCTGATCACAACAGTGAGCCCAGAATTTAAGTCCGACTGCACTTTTGTGCGCAATTCACTGGCACCTTTAACAGCAGCTTGCTGCATGTATACATCATTGATAATTTCACAGTCAAAACCTTTACCCTCCACACCAGGATTCCGAGAACCTTCAACGAGCATACGCATCGGAGTAACCGCATCATTATAAAACGCCCTCTGCTCTGGGCCTCTCTCAGAGCCTGCACACTCTTTCAAAGCTTCTGCACCTCTTGCCATCAAGCATATACACAGAAGCAATGTCAGAATTATTTTCATTGATTATCAGCCTTTATTGTAATAACATCCCTCACGGGAACAGCGCTCGCGATGTCGTATTTTACCTGCAGATGAGGGTGTTTTTTTTGCAATCCTTGAGCGCTGCGGCTGTTCACAGGAACCCCCAATCTATCCTCCAAGACTTTTATGATATTTTTGTTCTGCAAAACATCATCTGGCAGCACAATCACAGCGCTTTCCCTGTGGTCAGACAAGAGCCTCTTATGCTTTACATGCACAAAATCTGAGACATCAACGACATCACCGTTCTGATTTCTATAAACAAAGATTGTGACATAAATAATAGGTGAGTAATGCTTGGTTGCTTCGCTGCTTGCGTATAAATCAGAGCGGTTACTGTGATGCAGTGCTAAATCAAAGTCCACACCTTCGCATACAGAGTCTGCGTTACAAAATACAATGGCCGGTACAATAATAAGTTTTTTATTTGCATGTTTCTCATCCAAGCAATCGTGCAGATCTCGCCACATTCCTGGCATATTTCCCTCAAATGGCATCACAATCCATTGTTCAGAACAGTCTTCTGGCACAACAGTGCTGTAATCAAGTCGATGGATCATGCCTTTTAGCTGCGGATCAGCATCGCCATTGTTGAGCACTTCATTAAAACAATGCATCTTCTCTTTTACAGTCATGCCAGCAAGAGGAATCGTAAGTTTTTGACCATTCCAGTCCATCACTTTTTCCTTTGGCTTTTTTTCTAAAAGACATTGAAAAATAAGCTTCTTATTGTCACATTGCTCATCGCGCAAAAGTTTAAGAACCATATACTGTGTCAAGCATGTGTCTGCAAGCTCATCAATTTGAACAATTACTTCACCTTTTGTGGCCATACCTGTTTTATCTATAAGAATGTTTTTTGAGGCATGCATACTGGTTCTTGTGGTTAGGTGCATACAACCCCATTGCATCACTCCCTGTTTAATTTCTTTTGCAAATTCTTTGATATAGGCGTGCGCAGCAATCCATCCACCACGCACACAAAAGTTAATAGACACAAAACAGCCGGCATCAAGATCCTTTTGTATCTTAAGACGCAATTGCTTTGCTCCTTCTGCAGATGCAGCGCGCAAATACGCGTAATTCATAAGTACAAAATCAATACCATCACCTTTTTTATCCGAATTAACCCACCCTTTCATTAAGAGTCGTTTTGGTGCCTCTGCATGTAAAAAAGATACCGGCATAGGTCTTTCTGACTTTTCAAGAGCCAGCAACATATTACAAAAAACATAAAAAAG
Source organism: Alphaproteobacteria bacterium bin98 (assembly GCA_002238905.1). Classification (GTDB taxonomy): domain Bacteria; phylum Pseudomonadota; class Alphaproteobacteria; order Bin98; family Bin98; genus Bin98. The sequence goes on from MPNG01000021.1 coordinate 13,533, forward strand.
GGGAAAACGTAAGAGATTCATCGTTACAACTCCTGGGCTTACATTTAATTTTAAGAAAAAAATCAAAGTGCAAACATCAAATAATATAATCTGATTATATCATAAACATCAAAAAAATCTCTGTGTGTCACAGATTCATTGTTTATTTAAGCCTATTTGATATTTTAATGTTATGTTGAAAAAAACAGAGCATGTGCGAGTATTTATGAAGAAATTTAGTTTGATATTTTTTATACCATGGTTAATCATCACGCTTTTATGCGGAACAAAGCAGGTAGATAGCACACTGGACACACATTTGTGGGGAAGCAAAGCGTTTATTATGAAGCGCAAGATCACCACAAATTTCGCAGAAAAGCTTCATGCCAAGCCAGAGTGGATTCAGGAGCACGATTTTGCATTAAAAGAAAGCCGCGATCGGCTTGAACACATTGCTTCCACCGGAGTTTATTCTCTTGTGCGAGCATCTGGATGGGTATCTGTATATGAAGAATCGCTGTTTGCGGCATGCGCGCTGCATGCGCAGGGCGGTTCTCCAAAAGAGCTCTACGAATACTATAGGAACATTCTGGCTTTTCCTGACCACACCGATCATACGCATGCGCCAAAAGACCTAACCAAAGCAGAAAATATTTTGCAAAAATCTAAAGATGTAGCACGCTCTCTTGCATTTTTTGCAACATTGCAAGAAGCCACAGAATATTTTGAGGATACAAAGACTCTTATTGCACCGCCTCCTTTCAAGTCTTGGGAAGATCTGAAAAACTTTCCCACAGAGTGGTGCGAATACATGGAGCATCACCGCGCGCACGCACGTATGGTACAGCACGTTAAACAAATCTATCAACCTCTCATACAAGGGCACTCTCACATGCGTACTACCAGTACAGATTTAGACATTCTTGCATCTATTCATACACAAGAAACAACTCAAGATGCACAATGCATGCCGCGCCCTCACCCCGCAACTAACATCCTTGGCTTGCATCAATGGGAAACAGAGGAAGCATTTCACGCGCAAGTGAAAAATTTTTTTGAGGAAGAGTTTTTTCTTATGGCACGTAGCTTGGTAGTCAAAAAATGTATCGGATTAAAAAATCCTCAAGCCTCTCTTGCGGATCGTCCGTACCAAACTAATTTATCACATACAGAAAGAGTGCAACGCTCAGTCTTTCCTCCACACTCTCTGGTGACAGTTTTTGGATGTTGGGAAGATTTATTTCAAGAGTCTCAAATCATGGGAACACCTTTAAACACGGCATATGGTCAAGATTTTGAACAAATAATAAGGCTTTTTCTGGTTTGCCCATCTATGCAAAGAATGCAAAATATTGATCAAAGTGGTGCACCAGCCTATATACGAAATCTGCCCCTTTTTAGCCGTTGGACGCATTCATTAGGTGTCGGGTTTGCATTAGCCAAGAAACAAGCACCTTTAAAGGTTGTTATTGCTGGATTACTGCATGATGTCTCTCATGGACCTCTTTCTCATACGTTGGATTTGCTGTACCAGTCTCATGATCAGCAAAATGCATCACACGAAGCCTTTCTCAAAGAGTGCATAGATATTCAGTTCGCTATCGCGGCAGCAAGGCATTTGGGAGCGGATGTCACCTTAGATGATTGCATTCACTTCAAGAATCATCCTTTCTTGGATGCAGCGAGCGGCACTGTATGCGTTGATCGTTTAGAGTACAACATCTTAACAGCGTATGCCTTTCGCTACATTACGCTTCCACAAGCTCATAACATTTTAGCGCGCTGTGTGTTTGTGGATGCTGATGGCGACCAGCCTGCGATTATTAGGTGTGATCCAAAAGACGCTATTTTCTTAGCGTTCACTTCCTTTTTCTTTTCTATAAAATTTTGGTCATCTCATGAGAATAATTTCATAAACAGAAGCGTTTCTGAAATGCTTGCAAGAAATCATAAAGATCTTGATTCTTCAATGAGAGATTTCAGAGCATCGGATGACGTCACGTTATGGGAAAAAGTGGCCAAACACCCACGCATGCACAACACACTGCCAACGGCGGATTATCTACAACACATCCTAAACACTGGCACAATGTTGCCCTTTACTGCTGCTGTACCACCAAAAAATCGCACCATCAACGCACACGTAATCAAAAACGAGCAAGGACATGAGCGACTGAGTGACTTTAGCTCCATTATAGAGTTATCAAAAACAACCATGCATCTTCATAAGCGATGTACGTGTGACGTTTGGCAACTTATATCACTGAGTGGGTCGGCACGCAGAAACGGTTCTGAGAGCGAGAGTTGAGAGTAAAAAACTATTAACGGAAAAGGGTTGTTGGTGGAGCCAAGCGGGATCGAACCGCTGACCTCCTGAATGCAAATCAGGCGCTCTCCCAGCTGAGCTATGGCCCCAACGTGGTTATTCTAACGTTTTAGAGATATTTTTTCAACAAGTTTATCAAAAAATCACAACCTGTTTGTGATCCTGTAGCATAGCTACATACAGCATGCTACTATGACTTATCATGATACTGATTGATCGCATTTTTGTCTTACTTGCCATTGTATTTGCAATCTTAGGTGTCATCAACGGCGCACGCCATCAAATATTAGCGCTTATCAGCATTGTTGTTTGCTCATTTTTAACGCTTTACCTACAATCAGACCTTATTGACTTGATTACGAAGCATATTTCTCAAGAACCTGTGATTAATTTCCTCGTGCTGTGCGCATTCTTTTTCTTGCTTTATTTTTTACTCAAACATTTAATTTTAACCATTACTTATAGCAATAAAGGAAACAATAAGAGCAGCTTTGTTGGCCACATCGTAGGAGCCGTTGTGGGCATAGCTAATTGCTGGATGCTTGTTTATTCGCTTTTGGCCATTGCCTCAAACCACTCACAAACCCGTTCTACGGCTGACGATCTTTGCGGACACTCCACTTTTATTGCAGCACCTTTTGCCTTCAGTAACATGATCACATCATGGCGGCCATCACGTGATTTCTCACGCAAGCTAACCAAAGCCGAGCCAAAACCAAAATCTGATTCTGAAACAGATAGCTAAAGAATAGATCTTGAGGAATTGTTCTTCTTGCTTTAAATTGATATAATGCTATAGATATGATTATTGAAATTTTAACCGTTACGCTTGTGCTTGTGACAATCTTAATGTCCGTGTGCATTTTTTTACAAAAACCAGAAGGAAACTCCTTTGTAAGTGGCGCAACCGACACAATAGCAAACATCTTAGCCGCGCAATCGTCTAAGAACCCTATTGCGCGCGCTACATCTATTCTTGCAGTCTTATTTTTTGCTTTATGCTTAACCATTGCCATTCTCACGAGCCGAACAGCCGGCACGTCGTCTGTGATTGATTCATTAACGACACCACAGAAACAATCATCAAGTGACTAATCAAAACACCACACAATCCAAATACATTTTTGTAACAGGTGGTGTGCTTTCTTCTCTTGGGAAAGGAACCTTTGCAGCAAGCTTAGGAACGTTGCTCAAAGCTAGCGACTTTTCCGTAAGGCTTTGCAAGGTAGATCCTTACCTTAATGTAGACCCAGGAACAATGAATCCCTTCGAGCATGGTGAAGTGTTTGTCACCAAAGATGGTGGAGAGACCGACCTTGATTTTGGACACTATGAGCGCTTTACAGGCATTGACTCTTCCGCGCATGATAGCACCACTACCGGCAAAATATTTAGCAACATTATTGCCAAAGAGCGCAAAGGTGGGTATAAAGGAGAAACTGTCCAAATTATTCCCCATTTTGTACAAGAGGTACATACATTCCTACGCAAAGAAGAAAAGCATGTGGACTTTACAATCTGCGAAGTAGGCGGCACAATTGGTGATATTGAAAGCCAAAGCTTTGTAGAAGCCATTAGGCAAATGCGTGTAGCTCTCAATTTGCATACGATGTTTGTACACGTTGTGCCTATTTATTATTTAAAAACAACAGATGAGCTTAAATCAAAGCCAGCACAGCACTCAGTGCGCCAACTTTTGGGATACGGCCTACAACCTGATTTACTTTGTTGTCGCACCAACAAACCTCTTCCTAAAGCTCTCAAAACCAAACTAGGCGTTTCCTGCAACCTATCGCAAGAAAAAATTATCACAGGGCGCGACGCCGACATTATTTACGAAGTTCCTCTCACCTTAGAAAAAGAAGGCCTACTATCCAAAACACTCAACCATTTTGACTTGCCACAACGCAAAGCCAATATGCGAAAATGGACCCAACTCATACGCTCTATTAAAGATGTTCAAGAAAAAGACACCACCGTCAACATTGCTTTTATCGGAAAATATATAGCCTTTCAAGATACCTACCGCTCTCTTAACGAAGCCATCTGGCATGCGAGCATTCATGAAGGGGTTCGCGTAAACTCTCATTGGATACATGCCGAAGACCTCGACGACAGCGCTGTAATGCACAAACAACTTGCCGGCATGGACGCTATACTGGTTCCAGGTGGATTTGGTGTTCGTGGCTTTGAATCTAAAGTGGCTGTAGCGGATTTTGCTTGTGAGAACAATGTTCCGTTTTTCGGAATTTGCTTAGGCTTGCAAGCGCTCATCTTTGCTATAGCTCGCCATGTTGATACACTGCAGAATCCTTTATCAGAAGAGCTGCATAACGACGGCACTGGCGAAATGCTCATTCACCGCCTGCAAGAGTGGAAAAATGTCTATGGAAAAAAAGAAGTCCGTGTTTCTAGTGAAGGGTATTTACGCTTGGGCAATCTTCCCATACACCTGACCCATGGATCACTCGCACATCGCACCCACAAAAGCACGTGTATTCACGAACGTCATCGTCATCGTTACCACGTCAATCAAGAATACATGCATCATTTAAGTGATCACTTACTCGTGTCTGGCAAATCAGAAGAAGGCATTATTGAAATCGTTGAGCATACTGTTAATTCTTTTTGCGTAGGCGTACAGTACCACCCAGAATTCAATTCCAACCCTTTTGAAGCACACCCACTTTTTTGCGCTTTTTTACAGGCTGCAAAAGAGTATAAAAAACGTTCTTAGTCTCTATTTTTATGGCGCAATCTGTATATAATGTATTATGAGTTCTATTCGTTCGTTATCAGCTTACTCTGTTTTAAGCAGCAACGGCATGCCGACTGTTGAAGTAAAAATTACATTACAATCAGGAATAACAGCACATGCCGCCGCCCCCAAAGGGCAATCGTGCGGTAAATTTGAGAAAACAGAACACCGAGATCAAGACGGTTTGCGTGTTTCAGAGGCGCTTCGTATGTGCGAGTTTACTGTAGCACCTGCGTTTATTGGACGAGACAGCGCAGATCACCTTGATTTGGACAAAACCCTCATGTCTCTTGCTCATGATGGAAAGCCACTACCATCAAACGTAACGCTTCCAGTCAGCATTGCGCTTGCCATTGCCCACAGCAAAGAAATTGGGCAAGATCTAAGCCACTACATTGGTGGCATATCGCAACACGCAACCATTCCTATTCCCTGCATTAACATGATCAACGGTGGTATTCACGGAAACAACCAATCTTTGCTACAGGAATACTTGATTTTACCTCACGGCGCTAGCTCGTTTTCTGAAGCCATATCGTGGGCCGTCACAATATGCCACAATCTTAAACTCAACCTCAAAAAGAAAGGCCTTTTGGCAGGCGTAGGCGATGAAGGTGGCTTTGTCTTGGCCACTGACTCCGTCACGGCGCCTTTTGACATTTTGCTGGAGTCCATTCACACATCAGGCCTTAGCGATGCTCACGTATCTCTTGGCATTGATTGCGCGGCATCCGGATACTATCACAAACATATGTATGTCGATTATCCTGGCCTTCCTGGAGAAAAACAGTCCGCAGAAGTTTCTACATTCTTAAAAAATCTCGCGCAAACCTACCCTATCACATACATTGAGGATCCATTCTCTGAAGAAGATTTAAACGCGTGGGCGTCTTTTGACGTAGAAGCGCATATTATTGGTGATGATTTATTTGCCACTAATGCTAAGCGTCTCAACAACGTCAGCCATCAGGCGGCCAACGGTATTATGATTAAACCTAATCAGGTAGGAACGCTTTCTGACACAATGCAAACCATTATGCAGGCACGCTTGCTTGGTTACAATACAGTGTTTGCACATCGCTCTGCAGATACAGAAGATACATGGATTTCTGAGCTTGCCATCGGGTTCCAAGCAGATATGATTAAGTTTGGAAACATCATCAGAGGTGAGCGCACTGCTAAATACAACGCTCTTTTGCGATTCTTTAGAATTAAAAACCTGTGAAAAGCATTATTGTATTTATTTTTTCATTGCTTTTGTTTAGCTACTTTTTCTACCATTTTCTTAACACAAATAATGGCCTCACTGGCTTAAAATCGTTAGAACATCTTTATGCAAACAAAAGCAATGAGCTTAAAAAACTCACTGCAGAAGAAGAAAATTTACGCTATAAAGTTCAATCGCTGAAAGAAGAGTCTCTGGATAAAGACATAGCGGAGGAACGCATTCGTTATATTTTGCATAAAGGAAAATCTTCAGAAGAAGTGATTATGACATAAAAAAAGGAGCGCAAGCGCTCCTTTTTTTACTATTTTTTTTTATGATTAAACGTGTAACACGTATCCTAAGTGAATAGAAAAGTCTGTCACTGATACTTTCGCTTTGTAAAGCACATTCATTGAATCAATGCGACCCATTGTCCAGTGCTGTACTGCGTTAGGAGCACGGAAGTTTCCAGCTACTGGAGCTGCTACTGGAGATGCTTGCACACGCTTTGATCCAGCAAATGAAGCCGTTGCGCTGCTGGAATCTTCAGCTTTTGCTTCTTTGTTAGTCAAAGCACCTTCGAAAGATGCGTAGCTCAAACCAAACTGAATGTGGTGTGAACCATGAATGTATGATGCACCCAAAGTAAGAACAAGTGGCCAGAAGTTCTCAGAAATTGTTACTTTCTTATCGTACTTTGCAGCAAACTTAGTCACACCATTCTCTGAGTGGTAGGCATCATTCAAAGCATTGATGGCGTGTGGGTAAGAATAAACACCTTTTTCCCATGTAGCGTCCACAGCATAACGACGAACTCCCAAACCTGCTTCAATTGAGAAGTGCTCTGTTGGCATGTAGCAAGCACCCACAACGACAGAGAAACTCTCCTCAACAGTCGTCATTAGTTCCGTCTCTTTTACCAAACGATCGTTAAACGGCTTATACGTCAAGTACATAAGGTCTGCTTTCACTTTATGAGCACCTGATGCAGCATCAAATTCTTCTGTTTTGTTAGAAGTCAAAGAGTAATCACCCTTTACAAGGCCAGCATTTGCTTTTTGTCCCAATTGTCCACCGAAAGAGTAGCTTCCACGGATCCAAACGTGCATCTTATCGTTAACCATGTAAGAAATACCAGCAGTCGCGTCAAGAACAAACCGTGAAAGGTCCAAAGAATCCATACGGTCCGCATCAGCAGTGTATTCTTTTGCTGCAATGTGTGCACTGTGATCTCTCACGTTGTTCGCAGCACCTGCCGCACCAAATAAGGTATCGATATATTGGTCTTCTGTTGTATCAACAATACCACCAGCACCACCTTGATCAAGACGACAAACGCCACGATAAATGGTATCCAAAATAGCAACGTTGTTAACGCGCGCTAACCCTACCGCATCAAAAAGGGGCGCACTTTCGCGTCCAACGTTATACGCTGACGTAAACTGCTGAGAAATTGTAGAGTCTACCTTTACTTTTAATACGGAGTATCTCCCTCCAAGGCCAACATTAAAGGCCACTTGGCCTGTTGTTTTTTTCATTGCATGAATCAGTGGGGCCGCTGAAAGCGCGGATAAACTCAGAATACCTGCAATGAGTACTTTTTTAATCATATTCATCTCCATTACTACTTTGAATACTAACACGTCGGTAATGTCTGTAAAATGGATTTAAAACAAAACAATAAAGCCTATTCACACAAGTATCAAAAATGTCACGAAAATGTGGGTTTTTCTACAACAACACATAAAAAAGACGCCTTTTCTTTTTTGCAATCACAAACAAATTAAAGAGTGAATTTGTAACCAAGCGTGATCGTAAGGTCTGTCACTTCTAGCTTGCCTGCAAGCTTAGTGGATACGTTAGTCGCATCTAGCATGTGCCATCCTGTTGGAACCGCCATATCCGCTGCTGCGTTAACCGTTCCAATTGGGTTCGCCATCTCTATTTGCACGAATTCTTCACTTCTGCTATCGTCTCTCTTGCTGTCTGAACTCTTTTTCTTGTCTGCATGCAACGCTGCATCAAAGCTTGAGTAAGAAAT
>MPNG01000022.1 GCA_002238905.1 Alphaproteobacteria bacterium bin98
ATAACGTAGGATGTGATTCTGCAGCTTGCGCCTGGCCCACAATCATCGCAAATATTATCATTATATCTTTTTTCATCAAAAAATCTCCTTTCAAACACTAATGCTTTTGCTAATCTCAATCAATATTTTCGTAGCATGAAAGGACAAAACAGCAGGATCAGTGTTCACTTTCTGATGCGAAATATCTCTTTATTTTTAAATGTTTTCTAATTGTCTAATTCATTATTATTTGTCTATAATTTTCACATAGTACATAAGTCAAAATATTGACGGAAGCACACTCCAACAAGTCATCGGAAACAAAACACTGCAAAGCAGAACGGTTTTGCAAAAGCAATGTTTGTAAACCTCTTAGATTATTTTTCTGCTTGAGGGGCACAATATTATGAAAGTGCGAAGTACAAAACTCGTCATGGATTTTTTTCAAATTTTCCCAAGCCTTATCCTGACTATCAACACAGATATCCTTCTGAGACACGGAAACCTTTTTTCCAGATACATCATGCCATTGCGGCCATCCTTTGCTGGGGCTTGCAAGCCTGGATGACTGCTTTCATCATCATTGCTCTATAATATTCATAGAGCACATAATTAGCAACATTGAGTTCAGCACAACGCAACAATCTCTTTGAAACAAAACACTGCAAACCACAATATTCTTTCTTACGCAATGTTTGGAAATCTAATTGGAAAGATAAAAGGTGAGTATTCAGAATGTCGATCAAACTATCAATATTTTTAGGGATTTGATCCAAATTTTCCCAAGCCTGCTCCCTACTCTCAACGCAGATATCCTCCTGAGACACGACAACTTTTTTCCCGCCATCATTTGGATCAATGCGGAAATCTAGACAGCGAAACACAGCCATCACTATATCTCCTGCTTGATGTAATACACGGTAAACATCCATCAAATCACTGTGCTTTTCCTGAAGATCGGGCGCGCATCTCATCAAAACCATATCCATAAGTTCCTGATCGCCTAATCCTAAAAGCATATCGTTATCACGAAGAAACGCATGCAGGATCTTTACGTTTCCCTGCAGAGGCAATCGTTCCGCGGGCTCGTCCAGAAATTCGTCAAGATTGCGAACATTTATTTCAAAAATAGAGCCATCTTGTTGCAAAAGATTCATGGATTTAACAGCTCTGTTCTCCAACGTACATACCTCATCATGTATTTTCCCAACCTGCCTAATGTGGAAGGTAAGACTTCGGATTTGATTAAAAGATTCTATAACCATGAAGAATTTTTTCAGCATTATTTTTCTATACGCTTTATAAGACAAACAAAGGCCATCACTACTATCGACCAAATTCAACATCACAATTGGCAAATCATCACGTCTAAAAAAACATCTTCGCAAATCGCCTATGTGCTTTGCCTGATTTTTGAACAAAACCCGCAGATCTTTCGGGATTTGATCAAAAATTTCCCAAGCCTCCTGCTCACTATCAACGCGCATACGCTCCTGAGATACGGAAAATTCTTGACCGCAAAAACTTTGATCAGTACATAACTCTAAAAAACTAAATATATTAACAGCTAGCTCTCCTACTTGATGTAATTCACGAAAAACAGTCGCAAAATCACTTTGCTTTTTCTGTAGATCAGGAAGCGCTTGTTTTACAATCTCATCCAGAACACGACCTGCTCTTGGATTTAGTGGCAAAAATAAGTCCTTCTTGTTCAAGAGTAATCTCTTTATCCCTAACAATTTTCCCTGCAGAGTCCTTAAGGTATCGCTGTTTTCTTGATGCATTGCATCAAGCGCTTCAGAGCTTAATTGTGAAAAATGTATTGCAAACATAGGATTTTCTTGCATCAAAATCTTCACAGAGTTAATAGCCCGACCCTCCAAAACGAATGTTTCATTGTACATTTGCACAATACAACTAAAGGGTATTTTTTCGTCTGGAGTGGATAACGTAGGATGTGATTCTGCAGCTTGCGCCTGGCCCACAATCATCGCAAATATTATCATTATATCTTTTTTCATCAAAAAATCTCCTTTCAAACACTAATGCTTTTGCTAATCTCAATCAATATTCTCGTAGCATGAAAGGACAAAACAGCAGGATCAGTGTTCACTTTCTGATGCGAAATATCTCTTTATTTTTAAATGTTTTCTAATTTTCTCATTCATTCAAAGAGTGAGCCCATCAGATGGTCTGCTAAGCTCAGAATTAAATCCTCCTCTCAACATTGGAGATCCTCACTCAGCTCTGCTGAGAGCACGGCAACATGGGAGCGAGCTTCTCCCAGTATTGTAACTGTTTTAGAGCCTGGATGAATCTTCGCAATATTATTTCTCTATACTTTTCATATAGTTCATAAGTACAAACATTGACGTAAGCACACTTCAACAAGTCATCGGAAACAAAACACTCCAAACCAAAACGCTTTTTCAAAAGCAATGTTTTTAAATCTATTAAATTCTTTTTCTGCCTGAGGTGCAAAGTGTGATGGAAAGACGAAGTATCCCAAAAAGGATAAAACGCCTCACAGATTTTTGCCAAATGTTCCCAAGCCTTCTCCTCACTCTCAACGCAGATATCCTCCTGAGACACGGCTACTGTTTTTCCTCCATCCTGTGGATCAATGCATACATCTACACAGCGCAACAAACCATAACCCAGCTCTCCTGCTTGATGTAATGCACGGAAAACATCCATAAAATCACTTGGCTTTTCCTGCAGATCGGGCACACTTCCTTTCAAAACCATATCCTGCAGTTCCTGATCCTTTAACCTTAACAGCATATCTTGATGATCGAACAAAAATTCACTAAGTCTTGTTACTTTTTCCTTAAGCTCCACTGGCATAAGGCTATCTTCTTGCTTTACTGAATCAAACGCTAGAGCACTGATTTTTGAAAACATTGCTTTCAAATTGAAAGAGTTTTCTTGTTGTATCAAAAAATTCACGCATTTAATAGCTCTGTCCTCCAAAGCACATACTTCATTATGTATTTGTACAGTCCGCCTAATGTGTAAGGCAACACTTCTGATTTCATTAAAAGATTCTACAACTTTGCAGAATTTTTGCAGAACCATTTCTCTATACTCTGTATACACCTCATAAGGTCCACCAGTTCTGTCGATCACACGCCACACATAACAGTGAGGCGAAGGGAAACCATAAAAATTCACATGCCATTTTCGAAAATCGTCTAGCTCTTGTTTCTGATTGTCCAATAAACCTTGAAGCTCTTTCGGAATTTGATCCAAATGGCCCCAAGCCTCCTCCTCACTCTCAACGTAAGTATGCTCCTGAGATACGGCAACTTCGACAGAATTTTGATCAGCGCATAACTCTATAAAACGAAACAGTTTAACAACCAACGCTCCTAATTCATGTAGTCTATGAAAAACCGTCTCAAAATCACTTGGCTCTTGCATAAGATCAGGCAAAGCGTTTGACCTAATAGCATCCATCACACTAGTTGTTTTTGAATTTCTTTCCCACACAAAGGCACTCTTTGTTAAAACTTTCTTGATATTTAACAGTTTTGTCCATAGATGCAATAAGGTATCGCTGTTTTCTTGATGCATTTGATCAAGCGCTTTAGCACTTAATGCTGCAAATTTTGTTGCAAACACAGGATTACCTTGCATCAAAATTTTCACAGAGTTAATAACTCTGTCTTCCAAATCGCATGCGTGATAGCACATTTGAACAATACGCCCAAAGGGTAGTTTTTCGTCTGGACTGGATAACGTAAGATGTGATTGTGCAGCTTGCGCCTGGCACACAAGCATCGCACATATTATCACTATATGTTTTGTCATCATAATAGTGCCTTTTTTTATCTGTATTATGACAGTGCCTTTAATGTTAAGCCTCCTTTATAGAGGTTTTGATTTATCATTGCTCTACACTGTTCATATAGTAAACAACACTGATGCGAGCACCAAAAAACAATGATTCTGAAACCAAAATCTGCGTACCATAACTTTTTTGCGCAAACAATCTTTGTAAATCGTTTAGGTTCTTTTCCTGCTGTGCGATCAAAACCTTAATCCTTTCAGGGATTTGAGCCAAGTTCTTCCAACCCTCCTCCTGACTCGCAACGCGAGTATCCTCCTGAGGCACGGCAAATTTTTTCCCGCCATGAGGATCAAAGCATAAATCTACACGGCGCAACACAGCCATCACTAGATCTCCTGCTCGATGTAATGCACGTAAAACATCCATAACATCACTTTGCTCTTGCTGCAGATTGGGCACAGTTTCTTGCGCAGCTATAGCCAACAGTTCCGGATCATCTAATAATACTGATACCATCTTGCTTATATTTGCAAACAAAACAACTCTAAAATCTTTTTGTTTTTCCTGAAAAGACAATACCATGTCATCTGGCAGGAATTTATCACGATTTTGCAACTTTATTTGCATAGGATTACCTTGCATCACAATCTGCAAAGAGTTAATAGCTCTGTCCTCCAAAGCGCATATTTCGCCATGCATTTTTACAACTCTCCTAAGTTGTAAGGGAACACTTTGAAGTTGATTCACAGAGTTTGCAACCTTGCAGAATTTTTGCAGAATCATTGCTCTATACTCTTTATAATATATCAAACAAAGTGCAGCACGCCTGTCGATCAACTCCCACAAAACAGGCGGTATCGAAGTTGCACAATCATCATGTTTAGCAAGCAGTTTTTGTAAATCGTCTAGGTGCTTTTTCTGATTTTTGAACAAACCCTGAAGCTCTTGAGGGATTTGATCCAAATGGCCCCAAGCCTCATCCTCTCTCTCAACGCGAATACGATCCCGAAATACGGCAACTTTTTCTCCCACAGCATTTTGATCAATGCATAAATTTACACAACGAAACACAACAACTGCCAGATCTCCTACTTGATGTAAATCACGAAAAATAGTCGCAAAATCACTTTGCTTTTTCTGAAGATCAGGCAAATCTTCTTGCAAAACCTCATCCAGAACACTGCCTAACCTTGAGTTGAATGTCGATAGACATTCCTGCTCGCAAGACAAAACTCCCTTTATCTCTTTCAACTCTCTCTGCAGAAAAAATGAGCGATCTCTGTCTTCTTGCGTCACTGCATCAAGAACTTCACAGCTTGCTTGTAAAACACTTTTTTTAAACTTAGGATTAGCTTCCATCAAAAGGTTCAGAGATTTAGTAACTCTTTCCTCCAGAACGCATGCTTGATCATACATTTGCACAATACAACCAAAGGGTTTTGCGTCTTCACGGGATAACACAGAGGGTGATTCTGCAGATTTCACCTGGCACACAAGCATCAGACATATTATCATTATATTTTTGTGCATCACAATAATTCCTATTTGATATAACTCAATATTTATTATAGCTCTTTTTTTACCCTGCATGCCATCAATGCTTTATAGCATAACTGTATTACACAACAGGATAAAAGTGGAGCTTATATTATTTATTTCCAATTTGGCAAATACTCTGCAATTATGAAAATATTGGGGTATTTTCTGCAAATTTTTACAGTATACTAACTATCTAAAGGTTGGTTGATGCTCTCGTATCTTTCTCTCTCTATGCCGCTTTCTTTGAACTCTCCCTTTCCTGATTCCGCATATCCTTTATGGATTTAATACTGCAACAAAGAAGCCCTCTAAATTCCCTGATCAAAGACTGCTCCTCCTTCATGAATTGTTGTATGCGCATTCTGCTCACGATCCAAGGCCATTCTTTTATGCACGTTGTTTTCTCCGATGGTTGCACTTGCCGTCACCACCAGGGTCACCTCTTGTCCGCTGGAAACCTGCACCACAGGCTGCATTTGCTCTGCACGCTCAATATAGTAATTGGATAAGCGATCCAAAGCGCTTGTTCCCGCTTTGTTTAATCCTTGCTGAAACATATTCGTATAAGAAACACCCTCAGTGGGCGATCCAATGGTAGACAACAGCACCGGCGAAGGCTTAGAAAGAATACCCGCAACACCGCTTAACATTCCTCCCCACATTCCACGCGCCAATAATTTTCCAGCACGCATGGCCATACTGCCACGCACACCTGCTCGTCCGTCGCCTCCCACAGTGTATCCAGCCACGGTGGTGTCACTCATAGAGCCATTCGCATGCTGGCAGCTCATTTTTTCTAACCGAATGTAAACACGCTCTGAAGAAATATCGCCATATCCACTTCCGGTAACATGGCAATGCTTTATGTCATGCATTATTTGATTGCCCGGCAACATAATAGGTCCCACAGTCATCATGAGCACGGGGTGCGGATCAGACATAGCGCCAACACTTGCTTTGGCATCCAAACCTGAAAGCATCACAGCGGACATAAAAGCGCCTGCTGGAATCATCGGCTTCTTACGCGCGTTTTGCCTTGTCACTTTCTGCACACTAATGTGGTTTCTTTTTTCAGGAAGAGTGTCTTCTGCAACCTTAGTATCCTGCAAACGCATAGCCACAACATCATCTTCCAGCGATCTCGTCACTTTCATAAGATGATCATGGTGTTGTTCATACCGCTCCTGAAATTCCTCCTGCTGGCGTTTCAGCGCCTCTTCTAAGCGCACAATTTCTTGTTGAAATCTCTCAAGCCATAAAGATTCATGAGGCACCATAGCTTTCTGATCTAAAATCTCTTCTTTCTTCGGCTCATCTTCCTTGTCTGAATCACGCACCAATACACACGAAACCACAACAATAATAAGACCACAAACAATACAAAGTGCCAAACGCTGCTTAAGCCAAATACGCCAGGCATCTAAGTGCATCTTCATTTTACACTCCTCACAACAAGATTTTCATCTCCGTTCACGCGACAATACCAGGTCTGGTTTTTGCGACTCCTCAATCTCATATAACGCGCATACACCGACTCCACACGAGCACACGCAGGGACTTTTTGCATAGGGCAGTCAAACATATCATTGTAAACAGAAGAACAGCCCATTAAGCAACACAGCACAAAACAACCAACGAAAACTCGCACATGCGACCATAAAGGGTAATGATACATTTTTTCCCTTGTGGGAAAATACCAATAATAAAATCCCCTAAATCGCCTCACACCGATAGCACGTGACAACCAACGAACACAGCCATAAAATAGGCATGCACTCAACAATCCAAACCAAAACTGTCCGTAAAAAATACCAAGACCAAAAGGAACGATAACACTCATAGCCTCCTGCATTGTTAATACAAGAAACCGAACAGGCGCATCCAAATAATTAAGCAAGGGCACCATAATATCGTTACATCAAACACGGATGAACATTTTGAATGTATTGAAACAAACTTTGCGCCGCCAGCGCGATTGCGCCTGCTCCCACCAATCCCATGGGATTGCCTTCGCTCCACGCACGCCAAGCGTATAATCCACACCCACTCAACATCACAATGCGAGATAAATCTGAAACTATAAAATCTTCAACGGGCTTAAGTGCTTCACGCAAAGCACCATCTGTACCGGCTAACACAGAACCAGCATAAAGAAATATTATGAGGATAAAACTAATCATACTCCACCTTTAAATAACGTTATGGTCCACGTTTGGGTGGAGCCACACAGAACATTCTTTTGGAGGGTTTCCGCACCCAACAAGAGATTAATTTACTTTAGTATATTTATTAGATAAAGAAAATGATTTTTTAAAATCCACTGCAACACAGTCGATTTTTAAACTGGGAGCGCAATATGCGCTCCCATGACGACTTAATCGCGCTCTAGGAGGACGCTTCCTTCTGGAGCAAATTGCGCCAACTCTTCATTCCGAACTGCTAATCGTTGGGTTTCTTCTGGACCAAAAGAAAGCATAGACATCTTTAAGGGCATGCCCTTTTCAGATAAGAATTTTTCGATTGCTTGCACAAAAGCTTCAAGGTTTTTGTGCATCTTTTTGCCAGATCCATCATGCCATTGCGGCCATCCTTTAAATGTTTCGTAAATAGGTGTAACCTTCGCATCAGGATCAAGAGGCACATCTGAGACAGTCGATCCATCTTCAAGTTGATAGCCTATACACACTTTAACACTCTCAAATCCATTCAATGCATCCACCTTAACAAGAGCAAAAGAGGTAGATCGCATCAACTCTATGTTCCGTGCAAGCATTACAAGATCTAGCCATCCTGCATTTCTTGGACGACCTGTAGTTGATCCCCACTCACACGTTACGTTGTTAGACATATGGTGAATCTCTTTGTCTTCTGTAAGGAAAGGGCCATTACCAACACGTGACATGTAAGCTTTTACAACACCCACACGTATATTGGCAGGAGCAAAGCCCGCCATTTCCACACCACCAACAATATGTCCACTGCTTGTGAAAGGGTAACTTCCATAGGTAATGTCCAAACAAACCCCTTGAGCCCCTTCGCCCAAAAGAAGATTACTCTCTTTTGATTTTTTGCGCACATCTGCAATATAAGGGGTTATGATTTCAGAAGCCTCATCCAGCTCTTTCATAATCTCTTCCTCTGTTACGTCATGTTTCAAGCGTTTGTAGTGTTGCACAAAAGTTGCCACCATTGCACGCACTAGCTCTCGCTTGTGAGCATTTTCAGGATTACGTAGACCTATCAAGTGCTGCACTCTAAATCCACGACGGGCGTGCCAATCCTCTGCAGTTGGACCAATACCTGCTTTAGTCGTGCCAATCGCTTGACCCGTACCAGCATCCTCTTGACGCTGAATCGATAGGGTTAAAACAGCTAAAGGGTCAACCCATAGTTTACCCTCCAATACAGCGCCTGCATCTCTCGCAAGTTTGATCTCTTTTTTTAAGAGAGGAGCGTGAATAAAAACATTCGGACCAATTCCGCCTACGCCATAAAAAACACCTGTTGGCAAAAGGTGAGTAACAAACTTCTTACCATTTGTAAAAAAAGTATGACCCGCATTGCCGCCACCGTTATATCGTAGGCAAAATGAATTTGGTTGCCAGGAAGCCAGCGTTGCTATGATTGCCCCTTTTCCCTCATCTCCATAAGCCGTACCTTCGACAGTGATGAAGTTTTGTTCATACTTTACTGTCTTTGCATGCAAAGCAGAAAAGCCCAGCATAAATATCACACCAAAAATTGCTGTAAATTTCTTTATCATTTTACCTCCTAAATTGAAAATATCACCTTATTATTATCACAAAAAAATTTTCACACCTATCGATTTGCGCTATTTTTTTTGTATAGCAAGCAAACATTAAAAACCTATCATCTGAAAAAATCACTTTTCTCTTCAAATCTTATGCGCGCAGGAAAACGATCTTTTTTGAATTAATTTTCATCTGAAGGCGCAGTATTAATGGGATATCGTGCACACAATTGTGCTATACGCGCCCTGTGATCACATTCTGGTTTATCCAAAATAATCTCTGCAATAATGTGGGCCACTTCAGCAAAAATATCTCCTTTCATACCACGGCAAGCAAGGGCCATAGAGCCAAGGCGTATACCCGATGGATTCATAGGACTTGCTGTGTCATAGGGGACCATATTTTTGTTAGCAAAAATACAATAGGCCGCCAAACGATCTTCCGCAACTTTTCCTTCCACTCTCATAGAGCGAAGATCCACCAAAATCTTATGGTTGTCTGTACCGCCTGTTAAAACATCAAAACCTTCCGAACGCAACGTCTTCGACATCAGCTGCGCTCCTTCCACAACATTATGCATCATAGCTTTATACGCATCTGTAGAGGCTTCTTTAAAGGCTTGCGCTTTTGCAGCAATCACATGCATGAGTGGTCCTCCCTGCGTACCAGGAAAAACGCCTTTATTAATTTTAGAGCTCATTTCTTGATCTTCGCATAGAATAAGGCCACCACGCGGACCTTTCAAAGTTTTATGGGTTGTGCTTGTAACCACCGATGCATAGGGGAAAGGGGAAGGCAGAATGCCCGCAGCAATAAGTCCCGCAATATGCGCGATATCTGCCATAAGATATGCGCCCACTTTATCCGCGATAACGCGAAAACGCTTATAATCAATAATGCGACTGTAAGCGCTCGCTCCCGCAATAATAAGGCGCGGGTTATGTTTAACAGCTAAACGCTCCACTTCATCGTAATCAATGAGTCCAGTTTGCTTCACAACCGGATAGGCAATACCTTTATAAAGCTTGCCAGAACTGTTAATGGGAAATCCATGCGTTAAGTGACCACCATGGGCCAAATCCATACCTAGTATGGTATCGCCGGCATCAAGAAGTGCTGTGTACACAGCTTGATTAGCTTGGGATCCTGAGTGTGGCTGCACATTGGCAAACTGACAGTTAAATAAACTTTTTGCACGCTCTTGAGCTAAGGATTCGACAACATCAACAACTGCGCACCCTCCATAGTAACGAGCTCCTGGGTACCCTTCTGCGTATTTATTCGTCAAAACGCTTCCTTGCAAAGCACAAACAGAGTGGCTGGCCAAACTTTCTGATGCCACCATGTTCCATGAGAACTGCTGCTTCACCCACTCTTGCGCCACACTCACATAAAGTTCATCAACAGAGGGCGCTTCGGCAGCCACCACAGCGCTCATGCGACGATTCAAATTCTCTTCTTTCACCGTGTGTGACAAAATAAAAACATTAAATCCATTTAAATCCTGCTGATAAGAATTTACCACCACAGCACGCACACCTAAAATGGAGCGAAGCGCAAACAGAGTGGAGTGTGGGTCATTCACCCACAACACACTTTTTTCATACCCTTCGGCTATTTGCTGATAACAAGCATTCACACTTTGAGCAGCGTCAGACCCTTGCACCATAACAGGAAACGTCATGAGACAATTCGCCCGATCTAGTATTTTTTGAACCTTATTATTTAAAGATGGCTGCTCTGGCACCAAAACCATAATGGGCTTCATAAATTTCCTTCCATAGTGGAGTGTATCACAAAAAATATTGTGTTATTTTTTTCAGCATGATAAAGTCAGAAAACGCGGTATATATGACAACATTTTTATCACTATTCAGTGGGCTCCTTTATTTCTTGAGTTTTGCGGCGCAATCAGCGACTCCTGTTCGTGTTGCTGCCTCTTCTTTAACACGTATTACGATTCCCGGCAGATACATCACACGTATTATGGGCATGCCGGAAACGACCGTATCCCTTCTTGATCAAGAAAGTGGATCCCTTTTTGTGGAAGCCAATCATGGATTTTATTTGTGCTTGTTTGATGAGTATAATACGCCTTACGATATATTCATCGTACCCACAAAAAACGGTCCTTATGTATCAGAGGTGTCCGCACAAACACCTAACATTACCGCACACGATGTGCAGGTTTTCCTTACAAAAAAAGAACGAGAAATATTTCAAAAAACTGTTACCAACACAAACGATCAGCGCTGCGATGTTACCTCTTTGTTTGCCCCAGATGTATGCATTATATCCTCTAAGAGAATTCTTGAGCCCTTTGAAACCACTACGCTATACTACATTGATCCTGTAAATCTCAAAAATGTTAATAGTAACTAACCCTTTTTGTATTGGGTGATTAGTATCATTTTTTCTGTATTTTGTATATGGAAATCATCCGTGTTAGGTTGATATTGGAGGATAGTATGGAACGTATAAGAGTTACAGCACTTGACAACATTTTAGGGGAAAAATTACCCGTTTTAGATAAAGGATTTATTCGTGTCGTGGATTACATGGGAGATGATTCTTCCATTGTACAAGCTGCTCGCGTATCTTATGGCAAAGGAACAACCACACCAGAAAAAGACAAAGCTCTTCTGGATTATCTTTTGCGCCATTGGCACACATCTCCTTTTGAAATGTGTGAAATCAAACTACATCTCAAAATGCCAATTTTTATTGCTCGCCAATGGGTTCGCCACAGGACAGCGAACATTAATGAGTTTTCAGCGCGATATTCGTTTGTACCAGAAGAAGCCTATATACCTGAAGAGAACCATCTCGGAGTGCAAAGCGAAATCAACCATCAGGCCACCGTCCTTAACTCCCTAACCCCAGAAGAAGCACGCGCTATTCGCCAACGCATTATTGAAAACACAAAACACACTTATGACACTTATCTGTGGGCGCAAAACAGAAACCACGACAACACAGACAAAGAGCACAATGAACATCAAGGCCTTTCCCGAGAACTCGCGCGCATTAACCTTTCACTCAACCACTACACTGAGTGGTATTGGAAGTGCGATTTACATAACTTGCTTCACTTTTTGCACCTTAGAGATGCCCCGGGGGCACAGCTTGAAATTCAGAGATTTGCACAAGTTATTATTGAGAAAATTCTTAAAGTTTGGGTGCCTTGGACCTATGAATCGTTTGTCCAACACCGTCAACACGCTGTGCAATTTTCACAAAAATCACAAGCTGTTTTGCACGATCTTGTGAACAACAATCCCGTAAAAGGTCGCGAATCTTACGGATTATCTAGCACAGAATGGCGAGAATTTTGGGAAAAACTTCAAATGCCGGACCCCCAAAAATAACCCCAGATAAAATCTAAAGAGAGGAAGCGATCCCACAGGAAAGCTTCTTTCTCTTATTTTTTGTGATCAGATTCGGTCTCATTAAATCATAAACGTGCACTCGTATTGTGCAATTTTTTAAAAAACTACCGTCATAAAAGTATTTTTATCATGCCGATAATTTTTTTTGCATTTGTGGTTTTATCTGATACAATATAGAGCGGGCCTGGTAGCACTAAATAAACGCGGAAAGGCTACCAAGCCCCGTCCTGTGGACAGTATATTCTATCATACTTGATCCATGTCGGAAACAACTGTGTGATGAGTATTTTTTTTAAACAAAAAGGTTCGTCCTTTTTACGTAATTTCAACGCCCTGATGGCGCACCCCTCCTTTGGAGATGTGCTGCCTTACCGAATCTTTGATAAAGCATCGTTTTTGTTTACAAACGAATCCAGTGTTGGCTACTTATGGATTATGGAGCCTTTGGTTGGGTGTGATCCCGAAGGGCACAAAACGCTGTGTGCTTTTTTTCAACACGTGCTACCCCAAGGAGCAAGCTTTCAGTGCACACTCATTGCCTCTCCACATATCCACCCCATCCTTACAAGATGGGAGCATGCACGCCAAGAATTCAAAGACTTTGCCAAAGAACGCGCAGAGTTTTTCACTCATAACAAAAGCCATCCCTTACGCTCTTTCATCGTCTCTCTTTCTCTCTCTGCACCTTCAGAGCTTTATAAAAATCTTGCATTCAAAAAACTTTTTGATGACACAGCAAGCCATATTTTGTCTTTTTTCACAAGCCTTGGAGGAGTAATTCACAAAGGATCTCCCAACGACCTTCTCTCTGTTGTGAACCTCTTAAGCGTGTTTTCTTTTCAAAAACCTACATATTATTCCTGGGATCAGCGCCACCCTCTTCATAAACAATGCATACCTCACGATTACAAACTAAGTGTAGAAGACAGCACACTTTCTGGCACACTCAAACAAGAGCGCTTGACAGCGCATCTCTACACCGCTCACGGATTTCCTACGCAATGGTCGCAAAGCTCTATGAGCAATCTTATTGGTGCGCTTGATAACAATTTTCTTCAAATGCACACACCTTTTTATCTTTCTTACGGCATTCATATTCCGAATGAGCGCACCCTTCAATCGCGCATCCTCACGAAGTGCGCACAAGTGGAAAAACAAGCCGCGTCACCGTTGGCGCGCTGGATTCCCTCTCTCACAAGAGAGGCTCAAGAATGGTCGTTTGTACGCCAACAGTGTGAGCAGGGTCAACGTGTTGTGCGCACACGATTTCAAGTGTGTGTATGGGGCGAGCAAAAAGAAATTGTCGCCAACACCGCAACACTTCTCACACTTTTCAGACACCACCACTTTGACATCCAAAAGGATACATTTACTATGCTTCCCAGCCTTATAAGCTGCTTACCCATGACTTGGGGAGAGGGTATAGCGGAAGATAACAAGCGTTTCAACAACAGCAAAACCACTCTTTCTCATGAACCAGCTGCACTTCTGCCTTTGCAAGCTGACTGGAAAGGGACGCCCTCGCCCGGACTGTTATTAACTAGCAGACGCGGCCAACTTATCACTTGGTGCCCTTTTGATAACAACACCGGTAACTACAATGTTTGCGTAATTGGACGAAGTGGTTCTGGAAAATCTGTTTTCATGCAAGAAATGGCTCTTTCTCTTTTAAGTAGAAAAGGACGTGTCGTAGTGATTGATGTTGGAAGAAGTTTTGAAAAAATAGGATCGCTTTTGGGGGGGCGATATATAGAGTTTTCCAGCACATCCACCACCAGCATTAATCCTTTTGTGGGTATCAAAAAAGGCATGGAGGACCTTTTACCCTTAGTCAAACCTCTGCTGGCCACCATGGCTTCTCCCTCCAACTCTCTTTCAGATATAGAAATGGCTCTTCTTGATAAAGCACTATTAAGCACTTGGCAAAAGCGTTTTGAAGACACCACCATCACAAATATTGCCCACACTCTTGCATCATGGAAAAGCACCACGGCCTCCCATTTATCTGACAAACTCTTTCCTTATACAAAAGAAGGGTCCTATGGAAAATATTTTCACGGACCATCCGTTCCACTATTGGATGACCCATTTGTAATCATAGAAATGGAGGAGCTTAAAGAACGAAAAGATCTTCAATCTGTACTAGTGCAACTCCTCATCACCTCAATCACTTCTTCATTATACGGTGGGGATCGCACAACACCCACACACATTATTCTTGATGAAGCATGGGATTTACTGCGCGGCGGAACATCTGCTCTTTTTATAGAGACAGCCGCTCGCAGGCTACGCAAGTACCGCGGCTCTCTGGTGGTAGGAACCCAAAGCCCTCTGGATTTCTTTCAAACGCCAGGAGCACAAGCGGCTTTTGATAACAGCGATTGGGTGTGTTTTTTATCTCAAAAGCCAGGGAGCATTCAAGCCCTTAAACAGTCAGGAAAACTTTCCCTTACTCCTCACCTAGAAGATATGATTACTAGCCTCAAAACACAGCAAGGCGCCTATGCAGAAATTCTCATTTATGGCCCACACGGATACACCACCACACGTCTACTTCTTGACGGATTTTCACAAATGCTTTTTACCACAAAGCCTGAAGAGTTTTCTTTTATTAAGGAACAACAAAGACAAGGAAAATCACTCACTCAAGCCCTCAATTTAGCAAAGGAAACATTTTTATGAATATGGCTTATTTCTTATTAAAAGCGCGACAATACCGATGGTCTATCGTTAGTTTGTGCGCAGCTCTTATGGTGTCACTCATCGTCAATATAACGTTAATATCACGCATTCTCACCACCAACACAATTACTATTTTTGTACCAACATCCTCATCAGAGAGCTTTGTATTTGACGGATCGTTTTCCCCAACATATTTTGAGCGCATGGCAATGTTTCTAAGCCAAAGGCTTCTTTCGTTTCATGAGCACACAAACCTTGAAAGCGACCTTAGCATATTTGGTGAACCTACACAAAAAAATCGCTTGCTCTCAGAACTGACCCTTCTTGCTTCTACTTATAAGCAAAATGATATTCAGTGCTTTTTTACACCCATTATGGTCACAGCGCATACAAAAAATAAGGTCTGCATCCAGGGTGAGCATAGGTTTTTTATAAAAGACAAATTTTTACAAAAAAAACCTATTACGGTCACCCTATCTTTTAAAATCATACACGGAAAGTGCTTACTTTCTCACATAGCCTTGCAAAAGACCAGAAGTATAGACAAACCCTAACAATCAGACTTTGTAGGAACTTTGTCGATTTTTGCTTTCTTTTCTTTGATACTGTGTCAGATTTTCTACCTGTTTATGCCACAAACCCTGATCAAATGTTGATGATTTCCTTCTGATCTTCTGTCAAAAAATTACATTCTATGTAGTATGAATCAGCAATACACCAATCGTCGTCAGGGGTATTCACACTCTTGAAAATCTCTCTTTTCTTCGTGAGCAGTACGATTTTTCTCAACTCTCTGTATTTTTACATCTGTTGAATCCTAGTCCTGAGGACTACTCAATTTACGCAAAACGCGGGGCACAAATCTTTTCTAGAGACCATAGTGTCTCTTCTAGCCGCCTTTCATACTTGATAAAATTACCCAACTGCTCAGAAAACACATCTGTAACAACTAACGGTGTTTTCAAAAATTCTAATAAATCTCGAATGTTTATCTTCTGACATTCTGCCACTTTCTGATATTGGCTCACGCATGCCTCTAACGTACAGCTATCGTCGTGAGGGATGACTTTATGCTCTTGCTCCTCTCCCTTTTCTTCTTCGTGAACAATAACATTTTGCTCCAATACTTGCATTTTTAAAGCTATTGATTCTAAGGTCTGCAAGTTTTCTTTAAACACTCTTAGCAAATATGCGCTGCCATCATTCCGGCAAACACCTTCTTGTTGAGGGCGGCTACGAACAATATCCAAACAACAAATCACGCTGCTTCCAATATCTTTGCAGTCTTTTTGCGCTTTCCTAAACTTATGCAAAGCCAACGCCATTTTCTCACCCTCTGCTTTCGCCGACATCAGCGCTACCGACAACTCGTTAAGAAAATCTCGTATCCTACTGCAACTTTCAAGATATATTTTACATATGTGACGGCCACAACCAGAGCCAACATTAGGACTTGTTTCAAAAATTTCAGTTAAATACGTGATGTGTTTGCTCTGCTGTAATAGCAAGTCTTCCAACCCTTGAAAGTGTGGCGTAACATTGAAGCCTTGCGCATCATCAGGTGCAACGTATCTATACTCTTGAGGAGCACTTTTTTCTTCTTCGCGAACATCCAAATATGGCTGAACGCATGACTGTAGGTATGCAACTCTTTCTCCACAGCAAGACAACTCTCTATCACAACGATGCTGAAAATCTTTCACCGCCCCAATCGCTAGGTTATTATGAGATGAACGCACACCCTTAACCACAACGGACACAAACTCTGATAATCCAGCGTGTTTTTGAACAAAACCCTTAAGATGTTGGCCCAATAGGACCATACGATCACTATGGTCTTTTGCTTGCGCTAGATCTGTCGACAACTTGTTGAGATATTGGCCTCTATCAACAAAAGAGATTTGATAGCATTCAAGACTTAAAACCGTAGATTCACAAGAGAAGAACGGCATTTGCGGGGACAACCTTGTATTGAAAGTGTCAATTAAACCAGTAACATGTTTTGTCTGCTGTGCCTCCAAGCGATCCCACTCTGGGAAGAATGGCGTAACACTAAAGTCTGGCACATCATCAGGGGCAGCGCACTTATACTTTTGGGAGTCACTCTTTTCTTCTGTGTGAACATTCCAAACCTCCTGAGCGGATGACTGCACTTCTTGAACCACTCCTTCTAGAAACAATGTATGAAAACAACAATTCTTAAACCTTTTCACTGCCTGAACCGCTTGTTGACTTTTAGATAAAGATGCATGATCAACCACAACTGACACAAACGATGATAATTCGGCGTGTGTTTGCACAAAACCCTTAAGGTGTAGGCCCATACGCTCTCTATTTGCTTGAATCAAACTCAGATGTTCCCACAATGTTTTGAGAGCGCCTCCTAACCTCTCAACAGATTTCAGATAGTCTTTAAGCCCCTTAATTAAATGGCCTTCAAGATCAGTCGTGTTAGGAGAAGACTTTGTTTCAAGCTTTGCAATCACAGAGATGATGTTTGTTCTCTGCTGTTCCTGCAAGTCAGCCAACGTTTTAGAGTATCGATCAATAAAGCCTTGTTCCGCATCAAACGCAACGCACTTATCCTTTTGAGAGTGGCCCTTTTCTTCTTCCATAACAGTCCCATATTCCTTAAAGAATCGCTGCAGATATTCTTTAACGTTTTCGCCTGAGCTTAACAATTGATCAATACAACACCTATCAAAGATTTTCGATACCTGAACCACTAGTTTACTTTTAGATAAAGATGCACTCTTAAGAACAACTGACACACTCTCTGATAGTGCAGCATGTGTTTGAAGAAAACACTTAGAATCCTGCACAATCCCAGGCATACGATCAATATAATCACGCGCCACAGCCAGATCGTCCAACAACTGTTTAAAGTTCTTTCCTAACTTATCAACACCCACACGATAGTTTTTAAAACACATAATCGGCAACTGACAACCAACAAGATCTATCGTTGAAAAAAAATTCATTAAAGCAGTGACGTGGCCTCTCTGCTTTGCTTGCAAGGTCTCCCACTCCTTGAAATCTGGCATAACACTGAAACCTTGTACAGCATTTCTATACTCTTGAGAGCCTCCTTCTTCTTCGTGAACATCCAAATATTGCTGAACGAATGACTGCACTTCTTTCACTTCGCAGACGCATAAAGACAATGCACGATCAGAAGACTCTCTAAATCTTTTTACACAGATTTGCACTTTGTCACATTCAGATACACTCACACTGTCAACCACAGCTGATACACATTTTGATAATGCGGCTTGTGTTTGCACAAAATCTTTAAGATGTTTGTCTATATTAGCATCTTGAAAAATATCAGCCACACGGTCACGCTCTTTTTGCACCTTAGCCAAATCGTCCAACAAATCTTGGAAATTAGTTCCTAACATAGAAAAACAGCCAAGATACCTATAAAGCATTATAATCTTACCATCAACAAGATCTCTTTTTACAAAACCGTTTACAAAACCGTCAGTTAAAGCAGTGACGTGTTTTTTCTGCTTTGCTTGCAAGTCCTGCCACGCTTGGAAGTCTGGCATAACACGAAAACCTTGTGCAGCATCAGGAGCAGCGTGTTTATGAGAATCGCCCTTTTCTTCTTCGTGAACAGTCCAATATTCTTTAACGAATGAGCACACTTCTTCAAATTTTTCTCCTAATGAAGATAATGTTATATTACAAGAGTACCAAAAATTTTCCGCTACATGAATCACTTTTTTATTTTTAGATAAACGCACACTTTCAACTATAGCTGATACAAATCCTGGTAATGTGGCGTGTGTTTGCACAAAATCCTTAAAGTGTGTTTCCATCAGGGGATCTTCAATTTTTACTACAGCGCTTTGCGCCTGTGACACAATTAGCACGCATAATATCATGATCTGTTGTACTACTTTCATATTTCACCATCAATTATTGTATTCTAGCACAAAAAAAAACATATTACCATATACCATATAAATGATTCATCAAGCAATTTCATGCACACCGCACTGATCCATCACCACACCTCTCTCATACACTTTGGAACACGTGGAACACGACAAACACAATAAAATAAAGGGCGGGTATGACATCCTTTTGACACATCGATACCAGGCCTTGTGCTTCTCTCAACACCTATTGATCCATGGCTGTTTTACTCAGATCTTTTTGTAGCATCTAGTTGAGGGCAACTCAATTTCTGCCAATATGCGAGCAACTCTTTCTCTCAGTTTCGCTTAAGATTTTGTAGAGACCATAGTGTCTCTTCTAGCCGCCTTTTATACTTGAGAAAATTATCCAACTGCTCAGAAAACACATCTGTAACAACTAACGGTGTTTTCAAAAATTCTAATAAATCTCGAATGTTTATCTTCTGACATTCTGCCACTTTCTGATATTGGCTCACGCATGCCTCTAACGTACAGCGATCGTCGTGAGGGATGACTTTATGCTCTTGCTCCTCTCCCTTTTCTTCTTCGTGAACAATAACATTTTGCTCCAATACTTGCACTTTTAAAGCTATTGATTCTAAGGTCTGCAAGTTTTCTTTCAACACTTTTAGCAAATCCCTCTGCTTTCGCCGACACCAGCTCTACCGACAACTCGTTAAGAAAATCTCGTATCTTACTGCAACGTTCAAGATATATTTTACACATGTGAATGTAATAATCAGAGCAAACATTACCACTTGTTGCAAAAATTTCAGTTAAATGAGTGATCTGTTTGCTTTGCTGTAATTGCAAGTCATCCAACCCTTGAAAGTGTGACGTAACATTAAAGCCTTGCGCATCATCAGGCGCAACGTATCTATACTCTTGAGGAACACCTTTTTCTGCTTCGTAAACATCCAAATATGGCTGAACACATGATGCATTCAACACTGCTATTATTTCTCTGGAGGAAGACAATTCTGTATCACAACGCTGCTGAAACTTTTTCACTGCCCCAATCGCTAGGTTATTGTGAGATGCACGCACACCCTCAACCACAACGGACACAAAATCTGATAATACGGCGTGTGTTTGCACAACAACTTAAGATGTAGGACCATACTATCACTATGGTCTTTTGCTCACGCTAGATCTTGCGACAACTTGTTGAGAGCTTTGCCTATCTTAACGAAAGACGTTTGATAGTCTTCAAGATCTGTAACCGCATCACAAGAGAAGAACGGGGTTTGCGGGGACAACCTTGTATTGAAAGTGTCAATTAAACCAGTAACATGTTTTGTCTGCTGTGCCTCCAAGCGATCCCACTCTGGGAAGAATGGCGTA
The DNA here is from genome assembly GCA_002238905.1 of Alphaproteobacteria bacterium bin98. GTDB lineage: Bacteria > Pseudomonadota > Alphaproteobacteria > Bin98 > Bin98 > Bin98. The sequence goes on from MPNG01000022.1 coordinate 20,405, forward strand.
ACACTAAAGTCTGGCACATCATCAGGGGC
>MPNG01000023.1 GCA_002238905.1 Alphaproteobacteria bacterium bin98
AGACAATGTGAAATTCACAGTAGAGCTGTTGGTGCCGATTGCAATGGAAGAAGGTCTTCGCTTCGCGGTAAGAGAGGGTGGACGCACGGTGGGCGCCGGTGTTGTTTCCAAGATATTGAAGTAGAATGATGCAAACAGAGAATACAATAGCTATAAGATTACGTGCTTACGATTTCCGTTTACTTGATAGAGCGGTGAAGGAAATTAGAGCAACTGTTTTGCAAACAGGTGCAAAGGTTGTGGGGCCTATTCCCATGCCTACGTGTACTAAGAAGTTTACTGTAAACCGAGGTCCACATGTTGATAAAAAATCTCGTGAGCAGTTTGAAATGAATGTTCATGTTCGTTTGTTGCGTGTTAAGGAATGGTCCCGTGCAACAGTAGATGCTTTGATGAGTTTGGAGCTTTCTTCGGGTGTGGATGTGGAGCTTCAGTCATAGGTGAAAAAATGCAGTGTTTATTTTTAAAAAAAGTTGGCATGATGCAAGTCTTTGATAAAGAAGGTAAGCGTATCCCAGTAACCGTTTTGCAAAAAGACGTTTGTCGTGTTGTTGGCCTGAAAAACATGGAGCGTGATGGTTATCAAGCTGTTTGTGTTGGTTATGGTCAGGCTGGCCGTCGTGTGGCTAAGCCATTGCGTGGTGTTTTTGCTAAAGCAAAAGTAGATCCAACGCGTCGCATTAGAGAAGTGCGCGTGAATGAATTGGCGCTAGAGCTTGGTCAAGAGCTTTCTGTTGATGTGTTTTCTGAAGGAGATCGCGTTGATGCTGTTGGTCGTTCCAAAGGATCCGGTTTTACAGGTGTTATGAAAAGGCACAATTTTGCTGGTCTTGTGGCTTCACATGGTGTTTCTGTATCCCACAGATCAGGAGGAAGTACTGGGCAACACCAAGATCCTGGACGTGTGTTTAAAGGTAAGAAGATGGCTGGTCAGTGTGGCAATAAACGTGTGACAGTTCAAAATCTTACAGTGTACTCTGTGCGTAAAGACAAAGAAGTTTTGTTGGTGGCGGGATCGATTCCTGGACCTTGTGGCGAATATATCATGCTTAAAAAAGCGGTGAAGGCATAAAATGAAAACAACGATTTTAGACTGGAATAATAAATCATGTGGCACAGCATTGCTTCCTGAATGGCTGGAAGATTCTGATGCTATTCGCTATGACGTGATGCACCGTGTGATTTTGTGGCAGCGTGCTAATGCGCGCACAGGATCAAGAGCAGTGAAAACGCGCTCTATGGTTGCGGCAACAGGTAAGAAGCCTTTTCGCCAGAAAGGAACGGGTCGTGCTCGTCAAGGGAGCACTGTGGCTCCTCACATGCGTGGTGGAGGTGTTTGTTTTGGTCCTTCTGCAGAAATCAGGCATGGATTTTCTCTGACGAAGCGTATTCGTCGTATGGGTTTGCGTTCAGCGTTGGCTTTGCGTTTGGCTCAAAAAAATCTATTTGTTATAAAAAATGAAGATTATCCTTCTGAGAAAACGAAAGATTTGCGTCATTCTGTGCAAAAGAATGATTGGTCTTCTGCACTTTTTGTGTCTTTAGATAAATCTTGCGAGAATTTTTCTCGTGCATGTGCTAATATAAAGAATGTGGATGTTATGCCGGCCCTTGGTTTGAATGTGCAGGATGTGTTGAAGCATGATAAGATTTTTATTTTTGAAAATGCGTTAGAGAGTGTTGTTGCAAAGGTGAGGTATTAAATGGCTTTAAGTATATACGATGTTTTGAAAAAGCCGCATGTGACAGAAGATGCAATGCGTCTTGCGTCAGATGGTGTTTTTACCTTTGTTGTTTCAGAAAGTGCTGACAAAAATGTTATTGCGAAAGCTGTAGAAAAGATTTTTAATGTTGAAGTAGAATCTGTTCGTATTGCTCGTAAACCCGCTAAAAGAAAGGTCTTTCGCGGTCAGAGAGGATTGCAAAACAAGCTTAAAAAAGCCCTGGTGCGTTTAAAAAAAGGGCAAACAATTGAGGGATGGTCATAATGGCATTAAAGACGTATAAGCCGACAACTTCTTCTTTGCGTGGTTTGATTCAGATTGATAGAAGATCACTGTGGAAAGGAAGGCCAGAGAAATCATTGGTGCGTTCGCAGCCTTCGCGGGCGGGGCGTAACTCTGACGGACGTATTACCGTACGCCGTCGTGGTGGTGGTCATAAGGTTTTATTAAGAACTGTAGATTTTTATCGTCAAAAATTTGATCAAGTAGCAGAAGTTGAGCGTTTGGAGTATGATCCGGGACGAACAGCATTTATTGCTCTTGTTAAATATGCAGACGGCACAAAGGCTTACATTGTTGCGCCGCAAAGATTGGCGCCAGGTGATAAAGTGATTTCTAGTCAAGGAGTTGTGGACCCTAAAGTGGGGAATGCAATGCCTTTGCGTTACATTCCTGTAGGTCTTCTTGTGCACGCAGTAGAGATTCGTGCGGGAGCGGGCGGAAAAATGGCTCGTTCAGCTGGAACATACGCGCAATTTGTTGGTAAAGACGCTGGATATGCGCAGTTACGCCTTAGTTCTGGTGAGTTGCGTATGGTGCCTTTGGCATGTATGGCAACTGTTGGTTCGGTTTCGAATCCTGATAAGCGTAACACGACTGTTGGTAAAGCGGGCCGTAGCCGTTGGTTGGGTCGCCGTCCAAGCGTTCGTGGAGTAGCCATGAACCCAATTGATCACCCTCATGGTGGTGGTGAAGGGCGTACTTCTGGAGGTCGTCACCCTGTTTCTCCGTGGGGCTTGAACTCGAAAGGTAAGAAGACGCGTAGTAAGAAGAAGCACTCAAGTAGATTGATTATTAGGAGAAGGACTAAGTAGTATGGCAAGGTCGGTTTGGAAAGGCCCTTTTGTGGATGGGCATTTATTGAAAAAGGTGGAGGCTGCACTTGCCTCTGGGCGTAGTGAGGTTATTAAAACATGGTCTCGTCGCTCTACGATTTTGCCAAGTTTTGTTGGTTTAACGTTTGCAGTGCATGATGGGCGTTCATTTAAGTCAGTGTATGTGACGCCAGAAATGGTGGGTAGCAAGTTGGGTGAATTCTCAATGACGCGTACGTTTAAGGGCCATGGGGGCAAGAAATAGGTGAACATGATGGAAAAGCAATCAAGAGCTATGTTGAAATCTGTGAAAGGTTCCCCTCAAAAAGTGAACTTAGTCGCGGATTTAATTCGTTGTTTGGATGTAAAAAAGGCGCTAAACATACTTTCTTTTGTGCAAAAGAGAGTTGCGAAGCCGATGCATGATTTGTTGCGCTCAGCGATTTCTAACGCTGAAAACAATCATGATATGGATGTTGACGCTCTTTATGTCAAAGAAGTTTTGGTAGGTAAGTCGCTAGTGTTAAAGCGCTCTATGCCTTGTGCAAAAGGTCGGGGAGCGCGCATCACGAAGCCGTTCTCAAAGATTACAATAATCTTGGAAGAAAAGGAAGGAACAGATGGGTCAAAAGGTTAATCCAATTGGTTTGCGTTTAGGTATTAACAATACTTGGGATGCGCGTTGGCACGAAAGCAAAAGGTACGCTGCCTTTTTGTATCAAGATGTTTTGATTCGCCAACACATTATGAAGAAACTTCGCTACACCGCTGCGGTTTCTCGTGTGGTTGTAGAGCGTGCAGCTAATCGTGTGAAGGTGACCTGTTACGCAGGTTATCCTGGTGTTTTGATTGGTCGTAAGGGTGAAGATATTGATCGTCTGCGTAAAGAAATTATGGCTATCACAAAAACAGAAGTGACTGTCTCGGTTTTGGAAATTCGTAAGCCAGCCCTTGATGCGCGTTTGGTTGCCGACTCGATCGCGCAGCAGTTGGTTAAGCGTGTTTCTTTTAGGCGTGCTATGAAGCGTGCTATGCGTATTACGCTGAAAGCGGGCGCTTTGGGTATACGAGTTAACTGCGCAGGACGTTTGGGTGGAGCGGCAATTGCGCGTACAGAGTGGTACCGAGAGGGTCGTGTGCCATTGCATAAGCTGCGCGCAGATATTGATTACGCATTGTCAGAGGCGATGACCACTTATGGTGTTGTTGGCGTGAAAGTATGGATTTACACAGGCGATATTATGGAACATGATGCTATGGCGCATGATAATCGTGTGCGTGCTATGGGATCTGCGAGGTAAAAGGAAAATGTTAGCACCAAAAAAGACAAAATATCGTAAGCATTTTAAAGGTAGAATTCATGGAAAGGCTACCCGTGGTAGTCAAATCACTTTTGGTGATTATGCTTTAAAAGCATTGGACCCGGAGCGTGTTACTTCGCGTCAGATTGAAGCTGCACGTCGTGTTATTGCTCGTAAATTAAAGCGTACTGGTCGTGTCTGGATTAAGATTTTCCCAGCTTTGCCAGTATCTAAAAAACCTATTGAGGTGCGTATGGGTAAGGGTAAAGGAAATCCAGAATATTGGGCTGCGGTGGTGCGTCCCGGTTTGATTATGTTTGAAATCGCTGGTGTTTCAGAAAGCTTAGCAAGAGAGGCCTGTTTGTCCGCTGGTGCAAAACTGCCTGTGCGTGTGGCGTTTGTCGTGCGAGGAGAGATGCAATAATGAAAAAAATTAAAGATTTGAAAAATAAAAGTGTGGTTGAGCTGAAAAAAGAAGTTGTTGCCTCTAAAAAAGAGTTGGTGGCTTTGCGCATGCAGCATGCGCGCAATATGCTAAAAAACCCTATCCTTATTAGGGAGAAAAGGCGTTTTGTGGCACGTATGCAAACCTTAATCACCACTAAAAATGCGGAGGTGACAAATGCCTAAGCGCGTTCTAACTGGTAAAGTAGTGTCTAACAAAATGGATAAAACCGTTGTTGTTTCTGTGAGGCGTTGGTTTCAACATCCTCTTTACAAAAAAATGATTAGTAGTTCAAAGAAATACCTTGCTCATGACCCAGAAAACAAATGCGAGATTGGTCAAGAGGTTTCTATTATTGAATCACAGCCTCTTTCAAAGCGTAAGCGTTGGTCTTTGCAAGAAAAGGAGAGTGAGTCATGATTCAAATGCAAACCAGATTAAAGGTTGCAGACAACTCAGGTGCACGTCTTGTTCAATGCATTAAAGTGTTGGGTGGTAGTAAGCGTCGTTTTGCGGGAGTGGGTGATGTTATCGTTGTTTCTGTCAAAGAGGCCTTGCCTAACGGTCGTGTGGAGAAGGGAAGTGTGCAGCGTGCTGTAGTTGTGCGAACGGCTTATGCTGTACGTCGTGATGATGGTATGGATGTGCGTTTTGACACAAACGCAGTTGTGCTTGTTAATACAAAAAGCGAACCTATTGGGACGCGTATTTTTGGGCCTGTTACCCGTGAATTGCGTGAGCGCAAAATGATGAAAATAATTTCTTTGGCTCCGGAGGTGGTATAATGGTAAGTCGCGTAAAAAAAGGTGATTTTGTTATTGTGACAGCTGGAAAGCACAAAGGTGCCAAAGGTCAAGTCATGAAAGTGTTTACTGCGATTAACAAAGTGACCGTTAAAGGTGTTAACATTTTGAAGCGTAACATGAAACCACGCCAAGGAAACCCTGGTGGTGTTGTGGAAAAAGAAGGGGTTTTGGATTTATCAAATATCATGTTGATGGACCCCAAAACTCATCGTCCAACGCGTGTTGGTGTGACAGTGTTAGATAATGGTAAAAAAGTGAGGTACGCAAAAGTATCTCGCGAGTTAATAGATGATGCGGAGTAAGAAATGGCAAGGTTAGTAGCACATTATAAAGAAGTGATTGCGCCGGCTATGCAAGAAAAATTTGCATACAAGAATCCTATGGAAATTCCTAAGCTCGTATCTGTTGTTGTTAATATGGGTGTTGGTGAAGGTGCTCGTGATAAAAAACAAATAGAATACGCAGTGCGTGATTTGACAGCTATTACAGGTCAAAAGCCAGTTATTTGTTTAGCACGTAAATCTGTTGCGGGATTTAAAATTCGTGCTGGTATGCCTATTGGTGTTAAGGTTACGTTGCGCTCAAAAATGATGTTTGAATTTGTTGATAGATTGGTGAACATGTCTTTGCCGCGTGTGCGAGACTTTCGTGGACTTTCTAATAAGGGTTTTGACGGACGTGGAAACTACTCAATGGGTATTAAAGAGCAAACGGTTTTTTATGAAATCAATTACGATACAGTGGATCGTATGCGTGGTATGCAGTTAACATTTGTGACAACTGCAAAAACTAATGAGGAAGGTGAAGCTTTGTTGTACGAGTTTGGACTTCCTTTTAAGAAAAAGAGGGCAAGCAATGGCTAAAAGAAGTGTTATAGAGCGCAATAATAAGCGTAAACATATGGCAAGCCTGCAAGACGTGAAACGTCGTGAGCTTCGAGCTAAGCGTCGTGCGGCTGATACGGGTATTGAAGAGCGTGTGCGGATCAGCATGCAGCTTGCAAAAATGCCTAGAAATGGTGCGCGTGTGCGTGTGCGCAACCGTTGTGTTTTGACAGGTCGTGGACGTGGTGTATATCGCTTTTGTGGCTTAAATCGTATAGAACTGCGTCGTATGTCCTCTGAAGGGCTGATGGCCGGAATAGTGAAATCAAGTTGGTAGGTAAAAAATGGCGATGACAGATCCAATTTCAGATACTTTAGCGCGCATTAGAAATGCTCAAATGCGTCGTCACGCTATTGTAGACTGTAGAAATTCAAAATTTATTAAAGAAGTTTTGAATGTATTAAAAAATGAAGGCTACATTGATAATGTAGAGTTGAAGAGTGATAAAGGATGGCCGGTTCTCCGTGTGTACTTGCGTTATCACGGTGAAAAGGGAACAATTCATAAGATTTGGCGTGTTTCGCGTCCTGGTCGACGTGTCTATTCCTCGATTTTATCGCTTGGTAAAGTAGCAGACGGTTGGGGTACGTATATTTTATCTACCTCCAAAGGTGTTTTGTCATGTCGCCAAGCGCGTGAAAACGGTATTGGCGGAGAAGTTGTTTGTGCAGTATTGTAAGGTGAATGATGTCGCGTATAGGTAAAAATCCCGTTGAAATTCCACAAGGAGTAACGGCAAAAATTGAAAACAACTTTCTTGTTTTTTCAGGCGCAAAAGGAGTGCTTTCTTCTCCTTGTCACAGTTCTGTGAGCGTGGAGATACAAGAGAATAAGATAGTTTTTGTTCCAAAAGACACTACCAAAGCTGTAAGATCTTTGTGGGGCACTTTGCGTAGCTTGGCCAACAACGCCGCGCAAGGCGTTGCTCATGGAGTGACGCATGATCTTGTGCTGAAAGGTGTAGGTTTTCGTGCCGCTGTGAAGGGTCGTTCTATTGAAATGAACCTTGGATTCAGTCACCCTGTGATTTACCAGCTGCCCGAAGGTGTGGACGCAAAATGTACTTCTCAGGTGGAGATTACCCTCAGTGGCTGTGATAAACAGCTTGTCGGACAGGTTGCGGCAGAAATTAAAAAATTACGACCTGTTGAACCTTATAAGGGTAAGGGAATTCGTACGAAGGATCAATACGTCAGAATCAAAGAGGGTAAGAAGAAATAATGCTTAAAAAGGATTTACTGAAAAAAACGAGAAGGCGTGACCGTAATCGTTACAAAATATCTTGTGCAATCAAAGCCTCAAAAGAAGGGCGTTTGCGTTTAAGTGTGTTTCGTTCAGCGCGCCACATTTACGCACAAGTGATTGATGATGTTAATAGTAATACAAAAGTCGCAGCCTCTTCGTTAGAGAAGGATATGCGTTCTTTCAAGGGTAACCAAAAGGAATTGGCTGTTTCTGTTGGTAAGCTTTTGGGTGAAAGGGCCTCGAAGAAAGGTCTTACACAAATGGTGGCTGATAGAGGAGCATACCGCTATCACGGCCGTGTAGCTGCATTTTTTGATGGTGTGCGTGAAGCAGGAATTGATGTTTAGGTAATAAAATGGCAGAAGAATCAGGCAAAGAATTAATTGAAAAGTTGGTCTCCGTACGACGTGTGGCGAAGGTTGTGAAGGGTGGTAAAAACTTCTCTTTCTCCGCTCTTATGGTAGTCGGTGATGGACAAGGGAATGTAGGATATGCAACCGGTAAGGCGCGCGAAGTTCCTGAGGCTATCAAAAAAGCTACCCGAAAAGCGCAAGATGCTATGGTGCATTTGGCATTGCGTGAGGGGCGTACGTTACATCACCCTGTTAAATTTAAGTTGGGTGCTGGTCGTGTGGTAATTTTGCCAGCGAATCCTGGTACAGGCTTGATTGCAGGTGGTGCGATGCGTGCCGTTCTGGAGGCCGCCGGAGTGCAAGATGTGGTTGGAAAAGCTGTGGGATCCAGAACCCCACATAGCTTGCTGCGTGCAACAATAGCGGCGTTACAAACGATTTTGTCTCCACGTCAAATGGCGCAAAAGCGCAGAAAATCAGTTTCCTTTATCCTTGGAAAGCGTCCGTCACAATCTGATGCACCAAAGAAGGAGAATGAAAATGAATAAAGTGAAGGTAACACTTGTGCGTAGTATTAATGGATGTACAAAAACACAGTTGTTGTGTGCACGCTCTTTGGGATTACGTCGCATTAATGCATTTAAAATTTTTACAGCGCATCCATCCATAATGGGTAATGTGCGCAAAATCGGCCATCTTTTGAAGGTTGAAGAATACAAAGGTGACGTATGATGGATCTTTTATTAAGAGATAACCTGGGCGCTAAAACAAAAGCGCGTCGTGTCGGAAGGGGGCACTCCTCAGGATGGGGAAAAACCTCGGGAAGCGGACACAAAGGTCAAAAAGCGCGCTCTGGTGTTGCTATTAAAGGTTTTGAAGGCGGACAAATGCCATTTTATCGTCGTGTGCCAAAGCGTAATGGCTTTACATCACACAAGGCAGATTATACGGCGTTGGATTTGAAACGTATAGACTCTCTTATTTTTAAAGGATTGATTGATGTAGCGCAACCTTTAACTTACAACGTTATGCTGGCAATGGGATTGGCTGATAAAAGAAAGAAGGTAAAACTTCTTGGTAACGTCACATTATCTCAACCTCTAACAATAGAGGTTCATGCTGCATCACGTGCGGCTCAAGAAGCTATGAAAAATGCCAAAGGTACTTTGCAGATTATTGTGCCTACAGAGAATGAAGCAGACAAGAAAGAGGGATCATGACATCTATTGCAGAACAGCTTTCGTCTAATTTTGATCCTCAGTTTTTTAAAAGAGCGCGTGCTTTACGCAAGCGCCTTGTTTTTACATTACTAGCTTTGATCGTTTATCGCTTTGGTACATACATTCCTTTGCCCGGAGTAGATATTTCTGTGATGGCCGATATTGCCAAGCGTAACGCAACAGGTGTGCTTGGTATGATTGATATGTTTGCAGGTGGAGCTTTGTGGAGAATGACTATTTTCTCCTTAAACATTATGCCCTACATTTCTGCAAGCATTGTTGTCCAGCTGTTAGTGGCAACAACACCGTCTTTACAGCATTTGCGAAAAGATGGAGAGACTGGTAAACAAAAAATTAATCAGTACACACGTTACGGCGCCTTAGGTCTCGCGCTCGTTCAGTCTTATGGACTGGCAAAGGCTTTGGAGTCAAGCGGTGTTGCCGTCAATTCAGGGTTTTTCTTTGAATTAACCACTATGTGCATTATTGCAGGTAGTACTATGTTTTTGATTTGGTTGGGTGATCAAATCACCTCGCGTGGTGTAGGCAATGGTGTGTCTATGCTTGTGTTTGCAGGTATTGTTGCTAACTTGCCGGAATCAGCATTAAAAATGCTGACATTAGGGCGTGAAGGGCACTACCACGCACTGTTTATTTTGCTTGTGATCTTGGGGCTTGGATTGCTGATTACTTTCATAGTTTTTATGGAACGTGCTCAACGACGCATTCCCATGCATTACCCTAAGAATCAAACACCTAACGCAGGAGGCAACTACCTTCCTCTGAAGCTAAACAATGCAGGTGTGATGCCCCCAATATTTGCAAGTTCTATTTTGCTAGCGCCTGTTACAGTGAGCTCTTTTGGGCTTATCGAAAACGATACAGTAGGTGGTATCTGGAGTAGTATTGTTTACTATCTGACGCCAGGAAATCCTATTCACATGGCGTTATACAGTGCACTTTTGATCTTTTTTGCTTACTTTTATACAGCGCTTACAGTAGATCCATCAGATACAGCAAACAATTTAAAAAAATCTGGTGCTTTTATTCCAGGCATTCGACCAGGAAACGCAACAGCGGATTACTTAGAAGGTGTGTTAACACGTTTGACAGCTATTGGTTCTGCTTATCTGGTTTCGGTGTGTATCATTCCTGAAATTATTAAATCAAAATACACTATTCCTTTTTACTTTAGTGGCACAAGTTTGCTGATTGTTGTGAGTGTGGTGATTGATTTAATTTCGCAAATTTACGCTCACCTTGTTGCTTACCAGTATGAATCTTTGATGAAAAAAGATCGTCGCGCGAGGAGAAAATAGTGAATATTGTTTTGATTGGCGCGCCAGGTTCAGGCAAAGGCACGCAGAGTGCCTACATCGTTGAAAAATACGGACTGCACCATGTATCAACAGGTGAAATGCTGAGAGAATATGCGCAACAAGATAATGAGCTTGCACGTCGCTTAAATGCTATGATGTCAGAAGGTCGTTTGATTCCAGATGATTTAATGAATGAGCTTTTAACAGACAAAATTATACGCATGGAAGTCAAGAATGGCTTTTTGTTTGATGGTTTTCCTCGCACGCCTCAACAGGCTTCAGACTTGGAAACATTGCTTCAACGGGTGCAACAAGACCTAACATGTGCTATCATGATCGATGTAGAAAGAAGTGTGATAGAAAAAAGACTGACGGGTCGCTTTTCTTGTAATTCCTGCAAAACTACTTACAACGTGTACTTTAAGCCTACAGAGCAAGAAGGCGTATGCGATGTCTGTGGTGGTTGTATGTTTGACAGGAGAGACGACGATGATGTTGTGGCTGTTAAAATGCGTATAGAGAAGTATCAAGAGCAGTCAGATCGCTTATGCGCTCATTACGAAGGGCTCAACAAATTAAGCTGCGTTGATGGGATGCAGCAAGCAACTGAAGTGGCAAAAAGTATCAGCCATATTTTAGAAGGAGAAAGGTAATGTCACGATTGTTTGGTGTGAATCTTCCAGGCCGTAAAAGGCTAGAAATAGCATTGCAAAGCGTATACGGTATAGGACTTTGTACTGCTAGGGAGATTTGTGAAAAAGCTCAACTGGATTTTGGGATGAAAGCAGAGGCACTTACAGATGAAAGTCTTGCTAAAATCCAAAGTGTGATCACAGAAGATTATGTGATCGAAGGTGATCTTAGGCGTACGGTATCGATGAATATCAAGGCGTTAAAAGATATGAATTGTTATCGTGGTGTGCGCCATCGCCGTGGTTTACCTGTGCGTGGGCAAAGAACACATTCTAATGCCCGCATGCGTAAAGGACGTGGATTGCCAGTTGCTGGTAAGAAGAAAGTGTAGAGGTGTATTTTGGCTAAAGTTGTAGGAAAAAAGAAGAGTAAAAAAAACCTGATTGATGGAGTGGCGCATGTTTCTGCATCCTTCAACAATACTATGGTGAGTATTACTGATTTGCAGGGTAACGTAGTATGCTGGGCCTCTGCAGGAACGGAAGGCTTTAAAGGTGCGCGAAAGTCTACTCCGTTTGCGGCGCAAAACGCTGGTAGCTCTGCTGTGCGTAAAGCGCGCGTTATGGGTTTAAAAAGTTTGGCGATAAAAGTGAGTGGGCCAGGTGCAGGACGTGAATCTGCACTGCGTGCTATTATTCACTCCGGCGTATCTATTCGCTCAGTAGAGGATGTTACCCCGATTCCTCATAACGGATGTCGTCCTCCGAAAAAACGTCGTGGGTAATTAAGAGGTTAATTGTGATACAAAAACATTGGAAATCTTTGATATCGCTCGAGGACATTGCTGTTTCTCGTGTAGGCGATGATCCGTATCAGGCAAAGATAGAAATTTTTCCCTTAGAAAGGGGATATGGTTTAACACTTGGATCCGCATTGCGTCGTGTGCTTTTAAGCTCTATGCGCGGTGGTGCGGTGACATCTGTGCGTATTGAGGGTGTTTCTCATGAGTTTTCTGCGGTATCTTTCCTTAGAGAAGATATTACGCAAATCGCTCTGAATCTGAAACGCTTGCATATCGCAACATCTTCAGAAGAACCAAAAGTACTTTATCTTAAAAAATCTGGCAAAGGTATCGTGTATGCGAGTGACATTGCTAAGGCTACTGAAGTGCGCATTTTGAACCCTGATCTTGAGTTATGTGAGATTGTGCGTGACGATATGCCTCTAGAAATGGAGCTTACCGTTGAACAAGGTGTGGGATACCGTCAAGCATCTGCAGAAGTTCGTGAATCTGATCGTATTTATTTAGACGCTTTGTTTAGCCCTATCTTAAACGTAGCAGTGCATGTAGAAAAAACACGTGTAAAGCAACATACAGATTATGATAAGTTGGAGATGATTATTCGCACAGACGGAAGCGTTATGCCACGTGACGCACTCGCTTATGCAGCGCGTATTTTGCAAGAACAGCTTGCTCCGCTTGTGAACTTTGATGATCCAAAGGATGAAGTTTTGGAAAGTAGCGATCAAACTGTTGATCCCATCTTGATGCAACTCATTGCAGATTTGCCAGTAACAGCACGTTCAGCAAACTGTTTGCGTAATGAAAATATTGTTTATTTGGGTGATTTGGCATCTTTGACAGAAGCAGAAATGATGAAAATGCCAAACTTCGGACGTAAATCTTTAACAGAGCTGCGAGAGCTTCTTGGCAATTACGGTCTGTCTTTTGGGATGGATTTGCCGGTATGGCCTCCTAAGAAACTATAGGTGCGTTATGAGACATAAGATTGATAAAAGGAAATTAAATAAAAAAGGTGCGCATTTACGCTCTATGTTGGCTAACATGGCGGTTTCTTTGATAGAGCATGAGTCTATCAAAACAACATTGCCAAAAGCTAAAGAGTTGCGTCGCTATATTGAGCCCCTTATTACAGTGGGACGTCAGCAAACACTTGCTGCCAGAAGGCGTGTTTCCAGCAAACTGCATCAGCAAGCGCAACCAACGCGTAAGCTGATGAATGAGCTGACAAAAAGATTTGCACAGCGCCCAGGTGGATATGTGCGTGTACTTAAGGCGGGTATTCGTCCTGGAGACACCACGCCTATGGCAGTGATTCAGTTTGTGGATTATCAAGAAACATTGCAAAAGAAAGAGGAGTTAGCCCAACAAGAGGAAAGTGCGGTTGGAAAAACTGCCAAAACTCTTGATGTTCAAGCGACTCAATCTGAGGAATCTCAAGAGAAAAAATAAATATTTTTAATGCAGATTGTATTAAAAGGGCCGGCTAAACACTGGCCCTTTTTTTTGATATTTGAGAGGGTAAATAGTCACACTAAAACTTTATGAACTCCCTTGTAAAATCTTGACTGATCAATTTCGGTAAGATGCATGCTATACAAGCCATATTTGCTTTGATGAATCTCTCTTTTAGTTCTGATGCAAACTATTATAGTATTCAAAGATGCTATATACCCTAACAGAGTTATTTTTTGTTGATATAAGATCTTTCAATATTTGTGCACAAAACTATTCAACAGAAGATCGTTTTATAAAAAGAATGTGGGTTCAAGATCTACATGCATGGTGATCGCTTGAGGAGCCTCGCCAGTGAGTTCTATCCATTTTTTTAAAAATGCCCGCAACAAACTGCCTCTTTGTGTGCGCACTAAGAAAAACCAACGATGTTTGTTTTCAATAAGGGCAATAGGAGATTCTGATGGGCCCAAAACTGTGACATCTTTGTGGTGTGGACACAGCTTGAGGCAGTGTGTGCTCCAGGATTCAATTTGACGCTTGTTTTTTCCAGTGATTCTGACTATAGCCAGCTTATGATAAGGAGGGAGCTGGTGTTTGTGTCTTTCTGTCAATTCATTGTTAATAAATGCGCTGTTGTTATTGTTAATAATGGAGGAAAGAATGGGGTCATTAGGGGTAAAAGTTTGTATAATAATACGCCCTCCTTCAGGGTTGCGGCCACATCTTCCTGAAACCTGCACAAGAGTTTGGTAAGCGTGCTCTGTGGCACGAATGTCATGAAAAGATCTCCCCAATTCTGCATCCACAAAGCCCACTAAGCTGAGAAAAGGAAAGTCTAGACCATTGGTGAGCATTTGTGTACTGACGATAATGTCTGTTTTGTTTTCCTTAATTAAGTTTATAGTGTTTTGCAGTGTGCGAGCTGATGCAAACATATCACTTGAAAGGGTGCTGACGTGTGCATCTGGAAATTTCTCAGCAACCTCTTCTGCGATACGCTCAATGGCAGGTCCAAAAAATATAAGGGATCCAGATGCGCAGTGTGGGCAGTGAGAAGGAAGGGGGGTTTTTGTAGTGCAGTAGTGGCAGATAAGTAATTTTTTTCTCTTATGATAGGAGAGAAAGGTATCACACTGGTGGCAGGTTATACGCAGACCACAGTGTGTGCATAGTGTGAGTGGGGAGAAACCTCTTCGGTTCATAAAAATAAGAGATTGCTTTTTATGGTTTAAGGTTTCGCTAATGGCTGCACAAAGGGGTGGTGATAAAAAATCGCGAGAGTCGGTTGGTGGATATAGGCGCAAATCAGCGATGGTGGTTGTATTTTTGCTTTTGTAAAAAGATGTGGTGAGTTTGACGTGGCAAAATGGCTTTTCTTGAGAGGCATGGCGTGTTTCCAAAGAAGGTGTGGCGCTTGCATACAAAAGTGGGCATTTGTGCGCCTGGGATAGCAAGAATCCTGCTGATCGAGCATGATATATGGGAGAAGATTCTTGCTTATAGGATGCGTTGTCGTGCTCTTCATCCAGAATGATAGCGCCAAGGTTTTGGAAAGGAAGAAAAAGTGCTGAGCGTGCTCCTACAATAATCAAAGGCATGCCTGCCAAAACGGCGTCCCAAATAATGTCTTTTGTGCTTTTTGTGGTGAGGTTATGCCAGCAAAACGCAGGGAATCCTAGAGTGTCTTTAATGCGTTTTGCAGTTTGTTCGGCAAGGTTGATGGTTGGCGTTAAAATAAGAATTTGTTTTTTATGTATTAAGTGGTGTATCCATTGCAAATACACTTCTGTTTTTCCGGAACCAGTTACGCCTTCTAGGAGTACGAATTGTTGATTTTCTATAGTTTGGGATATTTCCCGTTGTTCTTTAGAAAGGTCAAGTGTTTTGAGAGAAATATCAATTTGATTATCATAGAGAGGAATGAGAGATTTTTTTTCTACGGCGTTTGTAAAGAGACGTGCGCCCAGCATATCCAGCGCTTCGGGAAAGGTGATTTTTTTTTGTGAGTAGAGTGCGCGCTTTTGGGCAGGAGATGTGGCTTGACTGTCCACGGAGTAAAGCGGAGCAATACACGCGCTCTCTGTGTCACGTAGCATTATATTTAAAAATCCTGAAAATGGTTGCAGGGTAAAGGATGTGAGAGATGATAAAAAAGATATGTTTTGAGATGATAGTTTTTTCTTAGTGTCGTGAATCGGTTTGGTGGTAAAGGAAGGGCGGCCTATCGTTTCTGTTATGATGCCTAAGCAAGAAGATGATCTCAAAGGTGCGCGGACAATACAACCTGGTGTCAGAGGAACCTCAGAGTGGTAAGTGAGAGGTGATAGGATTTTTTGTGTGCTTTGCACCTTAACAAAGTATTTATGCATGGGCTTACAAGCAGTATAGCCGCTATGATGTTGTGTGGAAAGCTTGAGTCATGTGCTGTCGATCAAAAGCGATGCATTTTGATGATATAATGCTTGTAAGATACATGTGGCGATATTTTTGTTGGGATGGTTGCGCCAGGTGTTGTGATACAGAGGGCTTAGAATGGGGTTAACAGACGTCTGGCAGCAACAAGTAGAAGAATATCGTAGTTGGCTTGTGCATGAAAGGCGTGTTAGTCGTAATACATCTTTGGCTTATGTTATGGATGTTAAGGCGCTAGCTGTTTTCTTGCAAACGCACTACGGAAACTCTTTTTTTTGGAAGGATGTGCAGATTTCTGATGTGCGTAGCTGGACAGCGTCTTTGGTGTCGCAAGAGCGAGCAGGATCCACGATTGTGCGTGCGCTTTCGGCGGTGCGTACTTTTTATACTTTTATGCAGTCTGTGCATGGATTGCAGCATGCGCCTGTGCAGTATGTGCGATTTTCCCATAAAGAAAAACGAATGCCTTTTTCTTTGACCATTCATCAAATAAAAATCCTGCTAAAAACTCAAGAACCTTTGTCATGGAAAGAGAGAAGAGTGCATGCACTTATTGCCGTGCTTTATGGCTGTGGTTTGCGTGTGAGTGAAGCACTCGCTTTGCGTTGGAAGGATGTGAAAGGCAAATCTCAAGCTTGCATTCGTGGTAAAGGAAACAAAGAGCGTATTGTTCCTATCTTGCCGTTTGTGCACAATGTTCTGAACAATTTATGGGAAGCGGGAAGTTATCGTGCAGAAAACCATATATTTATTGGAGAAAAGGGTGATATATTGAGGCGTGAGGTAGCTCTTCGTGTGTTGCGCTCGCATTCTGTTTTTGTGGGATGCACTGATCGCATTACACCGCATGTTCTGCGCCATAGCTTTGCGACACATTTGCTTGAAGCGGGGGGCGATGTGAGAAAAATTCAAGATTTGTTGGGTCATGTTAGTATTGTGACCACACAAAAATATGTGCATGCAGGGTTGCCGTATGTGCGAGGTGTGTATAATGAAGCGCACCCAAGAAGTTATAAGGAAAGAGTTGAATGAAAAAATTTTTTGCAGTTTTTATGATGTTATTGAGTGGCATTTTGTCGGCGAATGCTTTGGGTTTATCCGGTGGTGTGAATGCTAAATATTTGTGGTGGCAAGCGGATCGTAATCTTTCTGGTGTTGCAAACGAAGAGAGCAATGTGAACAATGATAATTTTGTGTTAGGTGCAAAATATGAACAGCCTGTCCGTGATTACTCTTTTCAGCTTTATGTGCGCAAATCCCTTTTTGATGTTCTTCCTTGTGTAGGATGTTATGTTGGTCTCTCAACATACGCAACATCTTTGAAATGGACTGCTGAGGCACAAATAAACCGCGTTTTCAGCTCAGGTGATGTGCTATCTCTTAGGCAGCGTACTAACTCTCATTTTGGTGTTTTGTCTGAGAGTTACAATATAAACCCTTTTTGTATGTGGGATTTAACAGCAGGTATTGCTTGTAATTTAGGAAATTTGAACATTACGTTAGCTGCAGGAGGGCGTTACTACTATCTGAAGTCTGACATGCGTGTTCATAATGCGCAGAAGGCACAAAATGCACAAAATATTAGTTTGGCGCTTTCTTACGATCAAGATGCGATACGTATTAAGGAGAATTTTCATGTACTCTCTTGGGTTTGTGATGTGGTGTGTGGTTGGGCGCTTTCATCAATACCTTTGTCCCCAGTAATTTCTCTTTATGGTTCATTTATGTTGCCGCGCGAAATAAAGTATGAGACTTCAGAGAAATTTTATGTAGATACATCTGTGCAACAGAATTATCCAGTGATAGAGAAAACAAAGAAATTTGGCACTTTACGTGTTTCTGGTTATGAAGTTGGTCTTGCAGTTGAGGTAGGTTGCTAATGACGGTTTTTGGTAGATTATTTTTTCTTTTTCTTTATATTAATTTATGTCAAACGGCATTTGCGAGTGTCGAGTCGCTAGCATTGGAGGATCCACGGGAGCAATTACAAATAATGGAGGGCTACAGTATCTCCCTAGCAAGTTTGCAAACAATAGCCACACATTATTCATTGAATGCCACACATGCTCCTGCTTTGTCTAAGTGCGTGGAACGTGCAATAGAACAGTGTGCTCACAGTTTTTCTGGATCTGTGGCGGGAGCAGCTGTGAGTCCTTTGCGTGACAAGATGCTTGCGGCAAACGTTCTTATGTCGGAAGGTAGAAATCTAAATTTATTAGATCGTTTATGGGAAAACCGAGGTAGAGAAAATCAACCAGTTGCTATCGAAAATATAATGATTGATTTTCAGCAATTTAAGAAACCTGTCAAGGCTTATTTCGATATTCCATTTGTGGGAAGCGGGGCTACGCAGGACGCCCACAACATTGAAGAGAATATGGCGGCTATTTTGCAAACACAAGCAGTAATCTGTGAAGGTAATGCTGGTCTCAAAGATCTTTTTGTTGCATCTCATAAAAGAGGAGTCGAGATGCATGAGGCAGTGAGTGATATGCATCAGATGATCAAGGCTCTAGTAGCTGATTTGGATAGCAAGAAAGTTTGTTCAATGCAGACAGATAAGCAAAAGATGCAGAAATGGGAAGAAGAGCATGCTGTTTTGGAAAGGCAAAAACAGGATTTGATCGAGAAAGTAGCTGATTTTGAGAGAGAAGAAAAAGAGCTGCTTCAGAAGAATGCAGATGCAGAAAAAGAGAAGGAACAAAAAGAACAGTTGGTGGCAGAATTAAAGGCCGTTTCAGCTTCTTTTGCATTAGAGAGAAAAAGTCTTAAAGCCGAATTGAGAGGGATGAGTGAAACTAAAGCAGCGCAAGAGGATTCTCTTAGAGAGTTGAGAAAGCGATTAAAAGAAGCTGAAGAAGATCTTGAATCCGCATTGGTTGAGAAGAATGCAGGGATAGAA
>MPNG01000024.1 GCA_002238905.1 Alphaproteobacteria bacterium bin98
TACCCGTCTCGATTCTCTTGAGAAGGTAGTGTGGAGTGAAGAGGATTCAGCACTTGATCATTTTAAGAAGGCGAGCGCTTCAGAAAGATCTAAAATTGTAAAGAGTAAGATGCGTCTGCTATTATCTGAATCATCCGCTGCGAGAGGTCCAGAAGGTGAAGCGAATCAATATTTGAGAGTGAAAGAAGTGCTAAAAAGTTTGAGTGCATTTTTTCGATATCTGTATCCTAGGTTGAGCGCTGACTCTTTTACAAATGCTGAACAACCTTGGATTTTGGTGCAAACAGAGAAGGAATTTAAACCGCTGTCACAAGATGAGTTAGATCGTGCAGAAAATATGGAAAAAAGTTTTTTGTGTGTAAATAAAATTTATAAATTTCAGCACAAGTTGCCGGGTGAGGATGAGTTGTCTATGATTTTGGGCATTGCGGTAATGCCAGTTTCTGAGTACTGCGAAAAGAGAAGAAGAAGTGAGCTACTTCTGGAAAGGCTTGAGGCTAAAATTAAGAAATGTGCTAAACCTGGTGAATCTGGCATGCTGAAAAAAGAAATGAATCTTTTGTTGCAGATAGGTATTTTGTTCCCTCATTTTGAGGAAAAGAAAAAGAAGGCTGTCAAAGCATGGAAGGCGCGTATGAGTGCCTTTACATCGGCTAAGGTTCGGGAAGGTCTTGTGGAACGAGGAGATCTCCGTAGATTGATGGAGACAATGGATATCATTACTAAACAAAGACGCGCACAGTGTAATGCATATATGGAAAAGATATTATCCAACGTAAAACCTTTAGGCAATAAAAGCGAGAGGGAGGCTCAATTTCGTGTAATGCGCGGAGCAATTGATGGCATGATAGGATTTTTTGCACATCTGTATGATTGCCTTGATGATCGTCTTCATGTTGTTTCTTACGATTACTTTTGGGATCACAAAAAAGGAAATTATTTTGAAGCGTTCCAAGATGGATTTGCAAAAGAAAACCTTCTTTTGGTCAATAAGATTTGTAAAGGTAAGTGCGGTAATGATTTAGATTGTTTGCTGGATCTTTCTGTAATGTCATGGAAGGATTTTGATGAAAAAAATAAGCAATGTTCTGAATTGTTTGATGAATGGCAAACGCAGATTAATAAGTGTTATGCTCCACGTCAGCAAATCATGATTCGGGTGTTTTTGCGCCTAGGTATTGTGTTTTCTTACTGTGTGGAAGATAAAGAGTGTGCTGCGCAAGAATGGGAAGTGCGTGTGAAGAGACAAAAAAGCTGGGAGGTAACCAGAGTGTCTGACTCTATAGCAAAAAAATGTTCAGATGATATGAACGATATGTTGACCTCATTAGGAGATCCTTGTTTGGATCAACAAAAATGTGTTGCGTTGCTGAGAAAATTTGATTGTGTGAAGAAACAACTTGCTGCATATAATATTACAAGCCATGGTATTGTTGCGCAAGCACAAAAAGTTTCCAAAGCTATTTCACAAAAGTCTAAGACAGATAAGACTTTCCGTGATGCTATGCAGAAAGAAAAAAAAAGTGCTTCTGCTATTGCAGCCAACGGCGCAGCAGTTAAACCAAATGCTGCGGCCAATAGTGTTGCGGAAGATTCGGGTTTCGATTCTGTTGTTGCCACACTCAAAAAGCCTGCTAATACGGTAGGCCATTATGATAGACCTAAACCAAATGCTGCGGCCAATAGTGTTGCGGAAGATTCGGGTTTCGATTCTGTTGTTGCCACACTCAAAAAGCCTGCTAATACGGTAGGCCATTATGATAGACCTAAACCAAAAGGCCATTATGATAGACCTAAACCAAAAGGCCATTATGATATACCTAAACCACAGATTCCGGCTCATACTGCAAGTGGCTTTTCTGCTGTTGCTTCTGAACCACAAATGTCCGCTTCTTTTCAAGGCTGGGATCCAAGCTTAGAGAGCTATGAGAGTGATTTGAGTGAGGCAGAAATCACTTATGATGTAGTTGAGACAGACAAGGCAGCAGAGAGAGAAAACATTTATGAAACATTGGAGACAGGCGCAGAAATTCAAGAGGGTTGTAAGAAATCTATGGATTCTCTCAGAGCACAAGCATCACCTCAGATAGCTTGCCGTGCAAAAGAGCAACAGGTTGTTCTAAAAGCATTTCAGGATTTGATGAGATGGGTGCGCCATTGGTATGGTATTTCAGACAATGATTTAGTTGAAATTATTCGGGTCCCTGGAAAGTGGGAGAAAAAAGACAATGACTTCCGCCCCATTCAAAGCAAAAAGACCCATGATTCACACTCTGCTTTGCGTGTATTTATGCTCTATAAAGTGAAAGAGGGCAAACGTATTATGCTGGATGTTGTTGAAATGCCATCCGAGGATTACTGTCAGGCAGAGTATGACTTTGAGGAATTGCTGAGAAAATTTGTCCCTAAAATCAAACATTTATATTATGAAGGTGTAAGCACTGCTCAAAAAGATTGTTCGCCACCCATGTTTTCGATGTTTGCTTGTGTTATGGGAAATAGTCCGGCAAAAAGACTCTCTAAAGGTGAATTTGTGACTCAAGAATTGCGGCATTATTTGCAGATAGGTGCTATGCTTCCTTTTGTGCAAAAAGATAAACAAGCCGCAAAAGCATGGCCTGAACGATTGCTTCTCCACGGGATATCTTTGAAAGCATCACATAGAGAAATGATTTCTCTGAAAGGTTCTTTGCTAGACTATGAAACACAAAAAAGTAAAACACTTGCTCCGAATTATTGGGAGGATAGCAGACCGATTTCTCTAAAAGGTTCTTTGCCAAGCCGTGCAACACAAAAAAGTAAAACACTTGCTCCGGATTATTGGGCAGCCAGCAGCGATGCATAAGTAGCAAAGAATGCTTGTGTCAGGCAAAGATCGTGTCGTGCTTCTGTGCTTAAACCAACAAAGTGGTTTAACAGTGGTAGGCAACGTTTTTTCAAGATAGTGTGCAATGAAATATTTATTTTTTATAATGCTACCGATTATTGTACTGGGAGCAGTATATCAACCGCCTTATACAGGTATGTATTCAATGGATCCAAGACTTGTTCCCATGAGTGCTATTGATCTACGCCCCCCTTGTGGCAAGAATGCATCCAAATGATTTAAGCTATGTTTTTTTGTCCTCTGTTTCTGTATGCAATAATTTAGACAATGTTTTTTTTCCGCTCCTTCTGAACGAAAACGCATTATATCTCAGGAAAAGATAGATATTATACCACAACAATTATCACAATCTAAGGCTAGCCGTGCAGATAGAGGAGAGCAAATGGATGTGGTGATCAGAGATATAAACTATCTTAGAGACTGGGATCGATCTGAGGATTGCTTGCAAAAAAGTGATGATGTTGATTTGCAGAGTGATACACTCACTTGGCAAAAAATGAACGACACGTATATAACTATCATCAGTCGTGTCAGAAGATGAGAGACACAATCCTAAAGAAGACTTATTTTATGTATAGTGGCTATATCATACATCTCGGTATCAGCTGTTGGATGCTTTTGTGATTCCAACGAAGCATTTAGATGCAATGCTTCAAAAAGTTAAAAAATTTCATGCAGTGTTTGCTCCTGAACATTCAAATTATTGCGGCAAGCCAAACACGAAAGGCTTCTGAGTGTCAAAACTATTACCCGAAAATTCCCACAAATCCGACCACCATTCAACGTTGATTGGCATGAGTTGATTTTTTCATTATTTTGTGGGCAATGTAAGTTGTGTAAAAAAATTGACAGCTCAGGAAAACAATTTGATAAAAAGTGATTTTTGAAGAACACACTCTGAAATAGAGGGTGCGTATTGACTCGCTGTTAATACGTTGACGTCTCATAAGAAAACACGAAAATAGGTACTTTTGCATTTGTTTTCATTGAATGATGTTGATTGACAGTCTAAATATTTGATGTTAGCGTCACATAATAAGGAGAGAGAAGGAGAGAGTATGTTTTTATTGCTATCGTTTTTAATTTCTTCGCTACTGATGAGCGCAGGTAAGCAATCTGTTGATAGTGGGCTCCCAGCTGATGAGCCAGTTTATGCACTGGTTGAGCCGCGAATCTCAACTTCTGCGCCTACTGCAATGCATCTACCACTTGATGATTCTAATTCTGAATATATTGCTATGAATAGCGTTAAGGTGCCCTCAGTGACCAAAACTTATAAGCTGCTCTCGCCTCTATTTTCTGCCCTTGCTGCAATCAATCGTGTGAGCGCTAGGAAGCGATCAGTTGATGAAAATACTGATACGGTTCTCTCAACTTCTGCACCTACTGCAATGCATCTACCACTTGATGACTCTGACTATATGGAGATGGATAGTTTTAGGGAGGCCTCGGCTGGCTCATCTTATAAGTTTCGATCTTCTGCATTTGCTGTAATAAAGTCTGCTAGCGATAGGGATCGATCAGTTGATGAAAATACTGATACGGTTCTCTCAACTTCTGCACCTACTGCAATGCCTCTACTATTTGGTAATTCTGACTATATGGAGGTGCCGAGAGTTAGGGCGACCTCAGAGCCCAAAACTGCTCAGACTCGATCTTCTGCGCTTGTTGCAATCAATCGTGTGAGCGATAGGGATCGATCAGTTGATGAAAATACTGATACGGTTCTCTCAACTTCTGCACCTCCTGCAATGCCTCTACTATCTGGTGATTCTGACTATATAGAGGTGCCGAGAGTTAAGAGGGCCTCAGTGTCTTGCTCATCTGATAAGCTTCTATCTTTTGCACCTCTTAAGGAGTTGATGCCTTGTCCAGAGAGTTGGGCAAATTCAAGCATGAGGTGGCCTGTTTTGGAGGTGATTATAGAGGAGCATGCGAGGAGAGTGATCATTTGGAGTGCTGATAGTTTGAAATATTGTGAAGGATTTTATCGAGAAGCAAGAGACTTGCTTCCGTATGGCAATCTTGCAATGAAATCCAAAATGTTTCTTTCAGCAATGGACCTTAAGATAGAAGAAAAAATTTATAAAGATGTTGACGCTATTGAAAAAGGTATGAAAGGTGTGGTGGCGCAATCGTTCTGGCGAGCCGCATTTGAAACTCCAGTGAGTTTTGCATATCCAGGAGCTGTGAAGCTCTTCCTTGTGCGACAAGTGTATTCTGCTTGTAAGTTAGAAATCCTTGTGCAATTTCTTATGAAGGCCCCCGATGAAAGTGTTATCTCCTGCATGAAACGATTGCTTCCTGATATACTAAAGGCGAAAAAACAATATTGGAGAGTTATGGGCTTTCCATTTGCTGAGTGTGTGATTGTGCAAAAAGGCAATATGCCTTTTCAGTCAGATATCTTATCAAGAATGATAACGAATCCTACGGACCTGTCAAAGAGGCCAGAGATTTCTAATGAAGCGCTGATACTCTGTGTGAGAAAAAAAGAAACTGAGCGCAGGAAGCATATTAATCTGACAAAAGAAAAGATGAGCAGGCATAATCTTCGTCTGATGGAGATTCGTCGGCTAATGAAAGAGCAATCTCCTCCTGTGAAAAGTACGGATGAGCAATCTCCTCCTGTGAAAAAGACGGATGAGCAATCTTCTCCTGTGCAAAATTCTGTAAAATATTATGTTGTGCAAGATAATTGGATGAAAATAAAACACATCTTAAACTGTATAGAAAAAGCAAAACCAGAAGATTGGAAAAATGATGCTGAAAAACTTCTTTGCCAGTGCGCTCTTTTTCTACAGAGTGGAAAGTTGTTGATGGAGCAATATGAACCGGAAAACTGGCCAAAAGAGCCCAATGATCTTAAATGGCAAGATTGTTCTCTGATGGCAGCGATGTCAGAGAGGATTCATGCAACACCTTCATGATTTGATGTATATGATCTGGGGGGGGTATTTTAATCTGCTGCTTTGATTGATCATTGCGCTCTTTTCTCTGGTTGAAAGAGTGTGAATAGCCTTGTGTGTTCAAAGCAATAGGTTTTTATTCTTATCGTTTTTTATTTTCGCACTACTGCTGGTGGCAGATATTGAGGGTGCAATAGTGATTGAAATGTTGAAGATTTGCCGGCTTGAGAGTTTTTCACAAAATTGCTAAACTCTGTAACGAAGTGATTTCTGAAAGTTGATGTTTTCAGAACGAAAAGCTATGGAAAGAGCATTCGTATGGACTTTCAGTTACAATACATTTGCATGAATGTGTGAGGTGTCCAGCACACACCAATAAGGAGAGGACGAAACAAACGGTGCGCAA
The DNA here is from genome assembly GCA_002238905.1 of Alphaproteobacteria bacterium bin98. Classification (GTDB taxonomy): domain Bacteria; phylum Pseudomonadota; class Alphaproteobacteria; order Bin98; family Bin98; genus Bin98. Next base: position 6,203 of record MPNG01000024.1, read on the forward strand.
GCTGCGTATCCAATCTCTTTTTTTATGCAGTGAAATAGCATATATCCTAGAAGATGATCTGGAAAAAATACTCTTCTGTGATTAGTGCAAAAGCGGTTAATGATGATATTCATCTAGCTTTCTTTGAGTTTGGTTTACCTTTTGTGTGTCCGAGAGGAAAAGAAAAGTCGTGCCATTTATGGTGTGAGAACAAAAGTGGAGACAGGCCTAGACGGTGAAGAAATTTTGACAGATGATCTGGAACTTGAGTGATGCAAAAACATGAGATTGCAACAGTGCCGTATTATATAAGTATGAGAGATTTTTTTTGATGAAGATTTCAAAATGTTGTTAAAATCCTTATATGGCCATAGGAACTTTTTCTTTATGTGCACTAATAATTATAATTGATTGGCAAAATATCTTATGTTAAGTTCATATCATAAGGAGAAAGTATGTTTTTATTAATACTGTTTTTGATTTCTTCGCTATTGATAGGCGCAGGTCGCAATGTAGGGGATGAACTTAATAGGACACTAGATTTTGTCCCGAATCAGGATAAGAGTGCGTGTGCAGTTGCGAAAAAACAACCACTTCTACCTTCTCCTGGGAAGAGTTTGGCGGGGCTCCAAGTGCGTTCTATTGTTGTGCAGAGCGATGCTGCGGATTCTGATTTGATGAAAAAAGGAGGGGGTCTTTCTGTGGAGGATATTGCTAAACTTAATACCTCTGGGACTCGGAAGCTATTCTTTCCTGTGGAGGATTGTGTTAAATTGCAGGAATCTAGTAAGGTCGTAGCTTTTCCAGCTTTTGGTTTGCGTCATCAGAGGGACAATCTGAGCCAGGTTGAAGAAGTGTGGCATATTCCTTACCCAGAGGACTGGATCAAGTCGGATCCACTTTGCTTGCGAAGTTTTAGTTCAAGCAAGACTACGCAAGATCTTGCAGAAGCGAAGGTTCTTGTGCTTGAGGTGATATTGATGAAAGACGAAATCAGACTGACTGTGGTGAGTGCTAAAAGTTTGGAGGGTCGAGAAGGATTTTATAAAGAAGAAAGAGAATGGCTGTTTAACAAACATGCGCATCGATTTCAAGTTGCTCTTGCATTAACAGATCTTAAAATAGGAAATACAATTAATATACCTAGGGAGCAAACAAGAGCTGATAAGATGAGGGGGTGGAGGCCAGGTGAAAAGTCCGATGATACAGCAAGAGTTCAAGCGATAAGGCGAGCTATTCCAGATGTAGATCGGGTCTTGTTTTCTCGACCAATATGTCAACATAAAGAAAGCTTTGTCTCTGAAGAAGCGCTGCAGTTCTTCTTTTTACAACAAATATTTCCTCATTTGAGAGATGATGAGTGTATGAAGATGTTGGATACTAAGCAAAATATACTATTCTTCGTTTACGAGCATGCTCAACCACTGCTCAGAAAAAAGGAATGGTCTTTTTTGAATCGTTCTAAGTATATGGTTTTGCAAAACGGTCAAATGCCTTTCAAACAAACCAGTACCTTTTTAATTTCAGAGGATGTTTCGAACACAAAAGACAAAAAAGACCCAGAATCTATTGTTGAAATTTCTCCTAAGATAGCACAGCAATCGGTGATGCCAGATGAATCGATGATACTCTGTGTGCAAGAGGAAATTGGGCATTTGGAGATAAATGGAAAAGATGTTTCTTTTATGCAGTATTATGTTTTGTGCAACAATGATGCACAAAAAATGCAATACTTTTTAGACTGGATAGACCAAAAAACACCAGATGGCGCAAATTCTTATAAAGATTTTTGCAAGATGGCTCTTTTCTTATGCCGAGGATTGCCTTATCTACTCAGATATTGCCCTTTTGACGCTGAATGGACAATTTTTAAGAACAAATGGAAGGGGTGTGAGGGTGTGCGCAGTCTCATTGCTGCCCCCAAACTCACTGACAGATTCTCATGAGCATGAGTGAATTTTTGTGGATGTACCGAAGATTGTCTTGATGTTGTTGCGGAAAAATGGGTAGTTTGAAAAGATTTCTGTAATGATTTTATGCATGCCGTTTTTAATTTTTTGTCGCTACTGATAGAGGGAAATCTTACAGGCATTAAGAGTGCGATGGAGCATTCTTAATGTTGAATGTTTGCCGACTTGAGAGTTTTCGCGAAAGTGGTTGCACTCTTTAACGTAGTGATTTCTAAAAGTTAATGTTTGCAGAACGAAAAGCTATGGAAAGAGTATTCGTATGGCCTTGCAGTTAAAATACACTTCCATGAATGTGTATAGATATTCAGCACATAACAAGAGGGAGATGACGCAATAAACAGTGTGCAAGCTGCGTGTCCGCTCCTCTCTCCTTTTGATAAGAGGTTAGGTGTGGTGTATCTTTTGAAGAATTTGAGAGATCTGTGCTGAACTAAGAATCTTTTGTGGTGATGAAGTGAAATCGCACATCTCTTATGAAGATGATCTGGAAAACACACTCTCCTGTGATCAGTACAAAAGCTGTTAATGATGATATCCATCTAGCTTTCTTTGAGTTTGGTATACCTTTTATGTGTCCGAGAGAAAAAGAAAAGTCGTGCCATTTATGGTGTGAGAACAAAAGTGGAGACAGGCCTAGACGGTGAAGAGATTTTGACAGATGAGCTGGAAATTGCAACAGTGCCATATTATATAAGTATGAGAGATTTTTTTTGATGAAGATTTCAAAATGTTGTTAAAATCCTTATATGGCCATAGGAACTTTTTCTTTATGTGCACTAATAATTATAATTGATTGGCAAAATATCTTATGTTAAGTTCATATCATAAGGAGAAAGTATGTTTTTATTAATACTGTTTTTAATTTCTTCGCTATTGATAGGCTCAGGTCGCGATGTAGGGAAGGAACATGTTCGGGACAAGAATCCAGAGTTCCAGGGTGAACTCATGAGGAGGTTGCGGCTTGATAAGCTAAATGTTCCTCCTCCGACTCCTACTCCTACTCGTCCTCTTCTTCAGGATAAAGGTGCGCAGCGCGCAATGACTTTATCTGCTAGTAAAAATTTGAGGCCGAAGAACCGAGTTTTTCCTGTTGTTGTGGATCGCGATCTTTCCAGGTTTGAGACGGAAAAGAATGCAGATAAGAGAGTAGCCCCTGCACCTCCTGATCAGCGTTTAAAGCCCTCAGCTTTTCCTGCTGTTGTGCCGGGCGATCCCAAGGCTGAGCATGATTATGCAGAGATTCTATATTCTGGTGATATGGTGGCCGCATCTAATGGCTATAATGTACTTCATACAGTCTCTCAGAGCAAAGTTCAGGAAGATCGTGATCATGGTGGCTATATGCCTGTGACTTATCCTAAAGAGCAGAGCGTAGTTGAAGCTCATGCTTCTGCGCAATCCGGATCTGATCAAGTTGCAACTTCTGATAAGTCTAACCGTCTAGGTGGGGGTGATAGTCTAATCGAAACGTCACATATTCCTTATAGATTAGAATGGAAAACTCTACATTGCTGGGAAAATCTAACCCACAGCACCCACAGCATAGATCGCCTCACATGCGCATCTCCAGAAAAAAAGGCTGATGAGGATGCTGCTATGGCAATTCAATCGCAGATTGCAGAAGCGCAACTTCCTGTTTTTGAGTTGACGCGGTCGAAAGACGAGCTATCAATGATGATTAAAGATGCTTTAAGTTTGAAAGGTAAGGAAGCATTTTATGAAGAGGCAAAAGGCGCCCTTGCCAACAAACGTGTGAGGCGCTACACACTGTCTCTTCTACCAGGAGATTATGAAATAGGATATAGAATGACTGTAGAGCTCAAAGCAAAAGGAGATCTCAAAGAAGTAATAAAGAAATATATGCCAGGTGTAGATCTGGGCTTGTTTTCTCGACCAGCATGTGAACATCGAGGAGGTTTTGTGTCTAAAGAAACGGTAAAGTTCTTCTTTTTACAACAAATATTCCCTGATTTCACACCAGAGAGGTGTTGGAAGTTATCTGAGTCTTCGGGAGATCTGTTAAGCTTCTGTTACAAACATCTTCAATCCGCGCTACGCACAAAGGAAAGCAAGTTTTTATGCCTGAAAGATCGTAGCTGTAGGTATATGATTCTGCGAAAAAACGCTTTACCCTCGCGATCAGTCGGGTCAATCTGTTATATTGCAGAGACTGTTTCTCAAAAGTATACACAAGATACTCTGATAGACGTGATACGACCAGCAGATCAAACAGATCCAGCAGATCAAACAGATCCAGCAGACGCACAGAAGACATTAAAGAAGAAAATTTCGGGTATTGAGCTATGCAGAGAAGATATTGCAGAAGACGCGCAGGTGCTCTGCTTGCAATCCACTGCTGAGAAACTACCCGCTGCCGATAGACCTGGTTGGAAACCTGTGGAGATACATACCGCTGCTGTGCAGTATTATACTTGCTCAGATAATGCTCAAAAAATACAACACTTATTAGATATGATAGACGAAAATCAGGATGATAAAGATGCTGCTCAAAAAGATTTCTGCAAGGTGGCTTTTCTCCTTCTTATGCACAAAGGATTTCCTGCTCTGGAAAAATATGACAATGCTTTATGGGCACATTTGGCGAGCAACTGGAAGGTTGTGAACCTATGGTAAGGCTAATGTTTGATTCAAAATCCCGCACACAGAAAGCTGCTGATAAGCAGAAATAAATTTTTGTGTAATGTACAGAAGTCTTGAAAACAGGGAGGTTTAAGAGATTTTTATGATTTTTTCAGATCACAATTTTTGATTTTTTGCGCTATTGATGTCGGAAAATCTTACAGTTATTGAGAATGCAATGGAGCATTTGAATTTTGAAGATTTGCCGGCCTTGATCGGTTTTGCACAAAGCGGAAGAAGTTATGCATCATTGATTCAGCGAAGCAACCCAGGTCCTGTTTGTACGGAGGAGGGTGCTAAGCATACTGTAGATCAGAAGGTTAGGGCCATGCTGTAAGGGGCCTCGGTTGCTCCTATTGGTTTGGAGGACAGAAGTGTTACCAAGATTGATCAGTTGTATATGCCTTACCCAAAGATTATTGTGTCGAATATGCTTTATCTAAAGAGGCGGGCATCGCTTCCTTCATGTTGCTGCCAACATCTTGATAAAATTGCTGAAAAGTGATGGACAAATCAATCATAGTGGCTGTTAGGGATGCGGTGAGTGTGTAAAAATTCTGAAGAATTTTTGACGAAGAAAGAGAATGGCTGTCGTTCAAATCTGCGATCAATTTTACAGGATGCTTAAACTAACAGATTATCAAGGAGAGATCAAAGTAGTAATAAAGAAATAATGCCAAGTGTAAATACGACCCGTGTTTTGTCGGCCAGCATGTGAACCTCGAGCAAGTTTTGTGTCTGTAGAAGCGGTGAGGATTTTTTTGTTACAATAAATGCTCCCTCATTATACAACAGGAAGCATGAGATTCTGCTTGAGAGATCGTTGCGATGTGTTGCTTTGGCCTTCTGGTTGCCGTGTCAGTGTCATTGATTTTATGTTTTGCTAGATAATATGTCAAAAATACAGGGTGACGACTTATATGATTATTTGAGATAGTCTGCAGACAGGAAATAACAACTTTTGTTTTTATGATCCTAGACTCATTTCATTGATTTGCTAAATGCCTTATGATAAATTCATCCTATGAGGGGGAACTATGTTTTTATTGCTGCTGTTTTTAATTGCTTCACTACTAAGCGTTGGAGGTCATGCATCTGTTGATCCAATGGGAGCAAATGCTTTCCAGGATGATAGAGAGAATCCAATATATGCTAATTTAGAACAAACGGATGGAGCAAATGCTTTCCAGGATGATAGAGAGAATCCAATATATGCTAATTTAGAACAAATGGGTGGTGCAAATGGGAGAGGGATAGCTTTCTGCAATGATTCTGACCTCCTATGTGTGACGAACGGGCCTTCTGTGCAAGGTGGTGGGCAGGTATCATCTCAATCTATGAATAGCTCCCTAGTGCATGCCCGCAGAGCTTTTGCCTATTATGTTTCTTACGACGAAGCTTGTAAGGGTGTGGATAAGGTGCCTGTGGCGCCAAACGGTGATGGGGAAGTTGCGCCCCCCTTCCCAGTTGATCGCGGTGTAGCTTCTAATTATGAGGCGCCTGTGACGCAAAAAGGTTATGGAGAAGTTGTTCCATCCGTAACTCCTGCCCATGATGAGATGCCTGAGATGAGCGCAAGTGCGATTGTGCAGGAAGAAAGAACCGAGTTTTGTCTGCCCTATCCAGCTAGCTTGCCACATCTGCTAGGTGTGCAATTTCCTGTTTTCAAGGTGACCAATGCATCCCAAGGCAAACTCAGAGTGACTGTTGTAGATGCTGTGAGTTTGCAAGATAAGTTAGGTTTTTATGAAGAAGCAAGAGATTTGCTTCCGTATCAAGCGTATGCGAGTGGATTCCTAATGTCTGTGCCAGACACACACTGTTATAAAAAGGTGGAATTTATTCTAGATCACAAAAAAAAGGGAGGGATAGCAAAGGCAGTAAGCACATGTATGAAAGATGTATCTTGCAAAGCGTTTGTGCGATCATGTGCACCTCTAGAAAATTTTGCGTCTGAAGGAGCGGTGCGGCTTTTCTTTTTGCGGAAAATGTTTCCTGATTTAGACCATTACAAATTTCTGGGTAATATTAAGGACAGTATAGTCACCTTTATTGTGAAACATGCTCAACCTGAGATGCGTAAACATACCAAATCAGAACCGAACTTGTTTCCTCCTCAGGATGTGTATCATCAGTATGTAATTGTGCAAAAAAGCAGTATATCTTTTGCATTCAAGAAATTAGCTGGGGCTACTCCAACGTATGTAGGGAATATTCCTGATGATGCGATGGTGCTTTGTGTAAGAGAAGAAGATAGCTTGCCAAAGAGGGTCAGGCTGATAAGGTATTATGTTCTGCAAGATGATGTGGTCAAAATACGAGACCTCTTATCCTTTATAAAAAACGCAAAAACAGACTCTTCTAAGGACTCTATTGCAAAATATTTTTGTGAGGCGGCTCTTTTCCTGAGGTTTGGAGATCATTTTATGGATAAATATAACTTATCTCAATGGGAAGAACAAAAAGATCTTGCATGGCAGCCTTTTTGTTTTATAAACCCTTATATTTTTGTGCAAAATCGCTCATAGTTCTGCCGTAATACAAAGCAGTTGCTTGCGCTGTGGCTATAACAATAATGGGGTGCGCAGTATGAGCAATAATGTTTTTTGAAGAGAGTAAATGATATGCCTACTTTTTTAAAGTCTCCGTTTATTTGATTGGGCGCAAAATTGGCAGATCTGTTACCGTTGTGTCCAGGAGAAGATGAATCCTCTTCTTTGTGGAAATATGATTCAGGGAGGTGGAGAAAAGATCAAGTATTGCCTGAACTCATTAATACAATGCGCACAACCTTATGAAAATGAAGCAGAAAGAGAGCGTCCATTTTATTGTATGATTCAAGGTTTGGACCGTCTGAATGTTGATGCTTTTGCGCTTCACAATGCTCTTGATAGCTGGGAAAAAAATAAACAATGACTGTCGAACTATTTCAACATATTTGTTAGATATTAATGAAAAAAACTTGCGTAAAAAATAATGCTGAGATTTTTTTCTTAGTCATTTTTTGAAAATGTTTGTGATTTTCCTGAAATGTTATTTGTGTCTGTGTTGTTGCATGATGTAAAATGAAAGTGAGGCATACATGAATCAAAGATCTCTCACTATTGATCCAGAAAACTTGGATACAAGTGTGAAGGCGCCAGGTGGCGCCCCCTTTGTACTGCGATCTTTGCAAGGTGTAGAGGCATTTTCATCACTTTATACTTTTGATGTAGAGCTGTTTTTAATGACAGAGGCAGATAGTTCGGCTCCAAATTATGATTTGAGCGGCGGTTTATACGCCCCCATTTCTATTGGTATTCAACGAGATAATCAGTGGCGCTATTGGAATGGCATTGTCACAGAATTTGCGCAATCTGACACAATAGGCGCGCACACAGATACGCATGCCGAAGAAATGACTTTCTTTAAGATTGCGATGCGCCCAAAGCTTTGGCTGCTAACGCTACGCACCAATTGCCGTATTTTTCAAAACGTTACTACAGCCGATATTGTTGCTGAGATCTTACAAGAGCAAGAGATAGAGTGTGAGGATCGCACTAGCGCTCCAGGTCGTATGCGTGCATACTGTGTTCAATATAATGAGACAGATTTTGATTTTATATCCCGACTTATGGAAGAAGATGGGATGTATTATTTTTTTGACCACGAAGAAGAGAAGCACACTATGGTGATATGCGATAAAGGAAGTTCTTTTGGTGATGCACCTGACCCTATTTTTTATACACCAGGACCTGGCAAAGTGCGGCTTTGGGGAGAAAAGTTAGAAGAAAGGCATCATATTGTGCCTGATGCGCATACCAGTAACGATTATTTTTACGAAAACCCCAATACCAGTTTGGTGGCTGGTGATCCTGCGGTTCCTCCCTTTAATGTGTATGAATATCCAGGAAATTATACAAAGCAAGGAGATGGATCAGATATTGCCAACACACAACAAGAGGCGGTGATGGCCCAACAAACGGTGTACAAGCTACGCGTCAACTCTCCTTTTGTACGAGTGGGGTATTATATATCCTTTGAAGAATTTGAAAGATCTTCCTTGAACGAGGGATCTTTTGTTGTGATGCATCAAGAATATAACATCCACTATGAAGATGATTTGGAAAAAAAATACTCTCCTGTCAGCAGTGCAAAAGAGGTTTCTTATGAGAGCCATCTCTCTTTCTTTGAGGCTAGTGTGCCTTTTGTGCCCAAGCGAGTCACGCCAAAACCTCGCATCTATGGTGTGCAAACAGCGATAGTGACGGGCCCAGAGGGTGAAGAGATTTTTACAGATGAACTGGGGCGAGTGCATGTGAAGTTTCACTGGGACTTGAGTGATACAGAAAACGAAGATACCACCTGTTGGGTGCGTGTGGCGCAAGGATGGGCAGGTGTCAACTGGGGGATTGTGTTTATGCCGCGAATTGGGCATGAGGTGGTTGTTTCTTTTGTGAATGGCAATCCAGATTACCCGCTAATTACTGGAAGCGTTTATAATCAAGTGAATTTACCAGCTTATACAGGAGATGAGCCAACACGCAGTGGTATCAGAACAGCATCATCTTTGGACGCTGATGCTGAAGGTGATAAATTTAACGAACTATCTTTTAACGACTTGTCAGGAGAAGAACAAATCTTTGTGCATGCACAAAAAGATTACGATACAATCGTGCACAGAGGATCTCAAACAACAACTATTGAAGCGGCAGGAGATGATGAAGGTGACTGCGATTTATTGATGAATCGTGGCAGTCGTACAGAGCTTTTGAAGGAGGGTGATGACTCTCTAACGCTTGAAAAAGGTAATCGTACCGCGCTGCTACAAGAAGGCGATGACTCCTTAACGCTTGAAAAAGGCAATTGGCTTATTACGCTCAATGAAGGTAACAATGAAATCACACTTGCAAAAGGTGATATGGTTGTTTCTATTACAGGAAATCAATCCACAGAAGTTTCTGAAGATTATACTTTAGATGTTGAAGGCAATGTGGCCATTAATGTAAAAGGATCCACAAGCATAAAATCTGACGGAGCCATTGATATTGTGAGCCAGAAAGACGTTACTATTGAAGGTATGAATATTACCGTGAAGGGGCAAATGAACATTGAGCAAGAGGCTGGCATGGAGATGAAGCTTTCTGCCATGCAATTTGAGTGTGAAGCGCAAATGCAGTTGGATTTAAAAAGCCAAATGATGATGAACATTGAGTCAACGCTGATGTTGGATGTTAAAGGTATGAAGACTTCAGTGAAAGCAGATACAATGTTAGAGGTAGAGGGTAGTGCTATGTTTAAGGCAAGCGGTGGCATGATTATGATAGGATAACTATGGCATTAGATAAAAAAACATTAGACTTAATACGTGAATCCCGGACATGGAATGAAAAAGATATGGGTATTCAGCCCACAGAATCTGAAGAAGAAAAAGATTTAGAAAATAAAGAAAAAGCGGAAAAAGAATCTGATCCCAAAAGCCCTAAGAAACGCAATGGTTGTGTTGAGCAGCGTAATGAAGCAGGTGTGCTTATGCAGCGTGTGTATTACCGTGACGATAAGCGAAACGGATCCGCTGAGATTTATGTGAAAGGAAAATTGGCGCAAAAATCTTATTTTTTGGATGATGTTTTAGAGGGGCAGGTTGAAATGTTTGATGCAAATGAAGAAAAAACAGCAGATCTTTCTTATGTGCAAGGCAAAAAACATGGCCCAGTAATTTTTTACAAGGCAGGTTTGGTGATGATTGAAAACCATTACAAAGAAGATTTGTTAGATGGCCCTGCTGTGAGTTATTATCCTTGCTCTACGCAAAAAAATATGACGGCGCACTACAAAGATGGACTGCTGGAAGGAACAATGACTACCTACACAGATACAGGAAAGAAGGCTCGTGTCATGGAGTACAGCAAGGGGAAAAGGCAGGGTGCAAGTGTGATGTATTACCCCACAGGAGAGGTGTTTGAAGAAAGTATGTTTTCTGAAGATCAGCCTTGTGGCGTAACAGTACAGTATTATCAAAATGGCTCAAAAAAGTATGAGCGCTTTTTTGACCACACTTCCAAAGTGACGAAAGAAGTCTTATATGATCACTTGGGGAATCCTATAACACAGAAAGCATAATTTTTTCTCTTATGTTTTTGACATGATTTTGCTTGGCAGAATATCTGTTCAACTATTCCTGAAGTGAGCAACCATGACTATATTTTTAATAATGACCTTCGCTGCTTATGAGTGCCGGCCGAACAAGCATGAGTGAGGAAAATACAGGTGAGGATCCAACAATTCAGAGTCAAGCGAAGTAATCAAGGCCCTGCATTTATGGATGATAATTCAACAGGCATGAGCAATGTGATACCGATGCAGTTGGAGAATAAACGTGCTTCAGACGAAGCTGAAGTGTTCAGGTGTCATGCAAGAGGAGAAAATGCACCAAAAAGGACACAAAAGATGCCAAACCAAGAGTTAGAGATGGAATAAGAATATGAAGAGCTGAGATCAGCAGATCTAGCAGAATTAAAGGTATACAAGGCAAATATAATAAATTTTGATACACTGACAAAAGATTTCGTCCAAGAGGAAGGATTAAATTTGGAATATTTGTGCTTAGCCGTTGAAAAGGGGGAAAGGTGTATAGAAAGAAGAAAAATATAGCAGACCCACGCTTGACGCCCTTAACAAAAATGGATATGATTCTTAAATGAGAACAACAGTTTATCTACAAAGAATATTGCTGTTGTCTGCGCTTGTGCTGCACAGCGCAGGAATCACAAGCGCAGGAGGCACACTTGAGGATATGGGGCCTTTTT